>NZ_JCAUAM010000014.1:0-244068 GCF_059691955.1 Paenibacillus sp. J22FR83 | reverse complement strand
ATAGGTTCGAGGTGGAAGTGCGGCAACGTATGCAGCTGACGAATACTAATCGGTCGAGGGCTTAACCAAATTCCTAATGTTCAACTTTACGCAAGTTTCGTATCTAGTTTTCAAGGCGCAAACAAACGCTTTGACTGTTTGGTGATGATGGCGGAAGGGATCCACGCGTTCCCATCTCGAACACGACCGTTAAGCCTTCCAGCGTCGATGGTACTTGAACCGCAGGGTTCTGGGAGAGTAGAACGTTGCCAAGCAACTGCAATTGAAAGAGCCTTACTTGGGTTAATCCAAGTAAGGCTCTTTTTGCATTCATATGTGGATAACCATTAACTGTATTTCCTACATCTATTTTGGATGATCTGGGCTAATAAATTGATTTAGATGGAAAACCTACAGATCCATTTAGTTGACTAGTTTCCGGTTAGGTGAGGGACCGGAGTGAAGCACCTAGCCAAGTCCAAGTTCCAAGATTCCAATGAAATTTTGTTATTTTCACAAAAATATAACGAGAATCCCTAATAAATGCTTCATTTTATAATACAATAAGGTTTAGTTTACTACTTAGGTAAAGCAACGATGGAATGGGAGTGATACATAGTGGAGAACGCCTATGTTCAAATAGGTACGGCGATGTTTCGGACGGGGATTTTGGGATATGGCGGCGGGCCGTCGATTGTGCCATTAATTCGGTATGAAGCGGTGACGCGTTTTAAGTGGATGAAGGATGAGGAGTTTATGGAAGTGCTCGCGATTGCGAATGCGCTGCCGGGGCCGATTGCTACGAAGTTGGCAGGCTACCTAGGCTACCGTCTGAAAGGCGGAATGGGTGCGCTCATTGGTGTGTTGGCGCATATCATGCCTACTTGTGTGGCGATGGTGGGGTTATATTCATTTATCACGTTCTTCAGCACGTCGCATGTAATCAAGGGAATGATTGCTGCGGTGGTGCCGATTGTCGCGGTCATGCTAGGCGTGATGGCGTATGAGTTTGGGGAGAAAGCGATCAAAGGACTAGGCTGGTCGGCGGGGGTTACTTTTTTCATCATAGCTTTCTTGCTGCTACAACCTTTATCGGTACACCCGGCTATCGTAATATTCATGTTCCTCCTATATGGGGCCTTTCATCATAAGTTAAAGGATAAGTGGGCGAAGAGTAAGAAGACGCTTGGCAAAGGTGATGGCGTATGATGGATTGGTGGCATTTGCTCGTTAGTTTTTTTCTTGCCAATGTGTTCGGCTATGGCGGCGGTCCTTCATCGATCCCGCTGATGTTTCAAGAGATTGTGACGAATCACAATTGGATGAACAGCAGTGAGTTCTCCAATATGTTGGCGCTGGCGAACGCACTGCCGGGGCCGATTGCGACGAAAATCGCCGCGTACGTTGGATACCAAGTAGGCGGCTGGTCAGGCGTGCTTATTACGGTGGCGGCAACGGTGGTGCCGTCGATTATTGCACTAATTATATTGTTGAATATGCTGCAGAAATACAAGAAATCCCCTGTGATTAAAGGGATGACGCTGCTCGTGCAGCCTGTCATTGCGATTATGATGGTCCTGGTCACCTGGAGCAGCTTGGCCGAGTCTACGAAAGTGATCGGGTATTTGCAGTTTTTTGGGATTGCCGCGGTAGCGTTCTATTTGATCCAAATCCGTAAGATACATCCGGCTTTTGTGATTCTAGCGGGTTTTGTATATGGTGGGGTTTTTCTATCCGCGTAATTATATCTGACATAAATTTGGCGCTAAGCACAAAGCTTGCGCCTCTTTTCGTTATAACACCAAACTTGGCGTCATGTTTATTGACGCTCAAGATGGGCGGACCGTATAGTGATGTGAGAGGGATAAAGGAATAGATGGGCTATATCGTTGTTATGTAACAGCAAATCGCTAGTCGGGATTTGCTGTTTGTTGTATACGGGTGAGAGTAGTAGGGAGATGCTGTTATGTCATATCAGGGCTAGTAGATATTATCTAAAGGAATAAGGAGGTCGGGGAGCTATGCGTACACATGAGAAAGATGCCGTTGAGATGATCCACATCGTGAAGCAGTTCGGTTCTGTGCTGGCGAATGATGAGGTAGATTTTCGAGCGAGATCGGGGGAGATTCATGCGCTGCTGGGCGAAAACGGTGCAGGCAAAAGCACGATGATGTGCATGCTGTCCGGCGTATACCGGCCGACGAGTGGAGAGATCTACCTACATGGGGAGCAGGTGCGCATTCGCTCACCGAAGGATGCGATGAAGCTGGGGATCGGCATGGTGTTTCAGAACTTCCGCCTCGTGCAGACCCTGACGGCTGCTGAGAATATTGTGCTTGGGGAAGCTGGCTCTTTCTGGCGCGGTCCCGGATGGTTGTCGAAGAAGTCGGAGGAAATCGAGGCGATTTCGAAGCATTTTGGGCTGCTGTTTCCCGTAGATCGGCCCATCTGGCAGCTATCTGTTGGCGAGCAGCAGCGAGTGGAAATTGTGAAGACGCTCTATCGGGGAGCGGATTTCATTATTCTGGATGAGCCAACCTCGGTGTTGACACCGGGAGAGGTTGATCTCCTTTTTGAGACGCTGGACCGGATGAAGAAGGAAGGCAAAACGGTCATTATGACGACGCATAAACTCAAAGAGGTGATGTTCGCGGCGGATCAGATCTCGGTCATGCGCAAGGGCAAGATGATTGCGACGATGGCGAAATCGGAGACGAGCGAACGCGAGCTGGCGCAGTTGATGGTGGGCGAGATGAGTTTAGCGAGCCGCGCACAACGAAGAACGAGAGCGAAGGAGAAGCCGATGCTCACGGTCAAGGGGCTTGATGTCTATGCGAACCATGGACGCAAGGTGCTGGATGGGCTTCATTTTGAGGTAAATGAAGGGGAGATTGTCGGTGTTGCTGGCGTCTCTGGGAACGGACAGAAGGAGCTGGCAGAAGTGCTGACCGGGCTGCGGGTTTGGAAGCAGGGGGAGGTCACTTTTGATGGAAAAGCGCTGCGGAATGGTTCGGTTCGGGGAGCGATTGAGCTTGGGATTGGGCATGTGCCGGAGAATCGGATGCGCAGTGGTCTAGCTGGCAGCTTGGACTCGGTGGATAATCTGCTGTTTAAAACGTATCGTTCATCAGAGCGATCGCGATTCGGTTTGCTGCGAACGGGAAGTAACCGGAGTTGGTCTCAGCGGTTGGTCGAGATGTTCGATGTGAAAACGTCGGGGATCGATTCGCCCGTTCAATTCATGTCGGGTGGGAACCAGCAGAAGCTGCTTTTGGCCAGGGAAATTGATCAAGGTCCCAAGCTTATGATTGCGGTGCATCCGACACAAGGACTCGATGTAGGGGCATCGGAAGGCGTGTATCAACTACTGGAGGATTTGCGAAGTAAGGGGCGCTCTGTGCTGCTCATTTCGGAGGATCTAGATGAGGTGCTTCAGCTGGCTGACCGTATTCTGGTCATGTATGACGGGCGCATTGTCGGAAATATGCCGAGGGAAGCGGCGAGCCGCGAGCACATCGGTATACTGATGACGGCGGGATCGGAGGAGGATGCAGGATGAGTGAACAACGAACAGCAGTCAGCATTCCTATCGAAAATAAAACGAGTAAGCGTGGAGTTGGGTTCCGTTTGCCGTATCGTTTGGAAATCGATCCTGCAGGGGCGAATAGCCCTTGGTGGGTAACGGTGGTCGCCATCTTACTGGCGTTGGTGGCTTGTGGGATTTTTATCGCATTGAATGGGATGAATCCGTTCATGGTTTACGGCAAAATGGTGAAAGGAGCCTTCGGCTCTACCTTTGGATTGACGGAAACATTAGTGAAGGGAATTCCTTTGCTCCTCTGCGGGCTGGGTGTATCGATTGCTTATCGTATCTCCGTGTGGAACATTGGGGCTGAAGGCCAGTTTGTAGCAGGAGCGATGGCGGCGACAGCGATTACGGTATATTTTCCACATCTGCCGATGTACTTCTCGATTCCAGCTATGATGGTCGCGGGTATGGTGGCCGGCGGTTTCTGGGGATTGCTGACGGCGATACCACGGAACTATTTTCAGGTAAACGAACTTATTACCTCGTTGATGCTAAATTATGTGGCGTTGCTGGCGCTGAACTATGTGGTTTTCGGGCCGTGGAAAGATCCTAAAGGGTTTAACTTCCCGGGATCTCCGATGTTCGCTGTTGCGCAGTCCTTGCCGACCTTTGGTGGGACCCGACTGCATGTGGGGCTGGTTTTTGCCATCATTGCTGTGCTGCTTTATGCTTTCGTCGTCCGGTATACGCGGTGGGGGTATGAGCTTAGGTTGATTGGTGCCAATAGTGAAGCGGCTCGGAACGCGGGTATTCGTATCTCTAAGCATGTTCTGCTGGTGATGGTGATCAGCGGCGGATTGGCTGGGCTAGCTGGTATGGGAGAAGTTTCTGGCGTAGCGCACCGTCTCATGTATGGAATCTCTCCTGGGTATGGATACACGGCTATTATTGTGGCTTGGCTGGCGAAGTTGAATCCGATTGGGCTTGTGGTTGCTTCGGTGCTCTTCGGTGGGCTCATTGTAGGCGGGTATAGTGTGCAAACGATTGGGTTGCCATCTTCCATTTCCTCGATGATACAAGGGGCGATTCTGTTCTTCCTCATCGCTGGGGGGATGGCTGGGAAATTTCGTATTCGTCGGAATGGCTGAGAATGATACGGAGCGATGGGAGAATTGAAGGGAAGGGGGAAGGGACGGATATGATCACACAAATTATTGTTTCAGCAATCTCTTCGGGTACACCGTTGCTCCTAGCCGTACTGGGTGGCATCTTGATCGAAAGATCCGGCATTATGCAGCTTGGCGCGGAAGGCTTGATGTTAATGGGAGCGGTGACTTCGTGCCTCATTTTCATACATACAGGAAATGTAGTGCTGGCCATTCTATGCGTGCTCGCGGTGAGTGGGGTACTCGGTTTGCTTCATGGATTTCTATGCGTAACGTTACATGCGAATCAGGTTGTTTGCGGGTTGGCGATGACCATATTCGGAGCTGGTCTTAGTGCGTACTTAGGAAAGCCTGTGAGTGGTCAACCACTTGTTGGTGCCGTACCGAAACTCGATATGCCGTGGTTGGAGCCGGTGCCGGTGATTGGTGGGATTTTTGCCCATATGGATTTGTTTACATGGTTAAGTTTCGTGCTCGTGCTGGCTATGCACTTGTTCATCCATCGTACATCATGGGGGCTTCATCTTCGCGCAGTCGGGGATAATCCCGCTACGGCGGACGTCATGGGTATTCCTGTGACTGCGATTCGCTATGGCTGCATTGTCGTAGGTTCGATGCTGATCGGGATGGGGGGAGCAGATTTGCTTCTTGTGTATACACCAACATGGAACGAGGGAATGACCTCAGGACGGGGGTGGATTGCGGTGGCGCTTATTATTTTTGCAAGGTGGAATCCGATTCGTGCCCTTGTGTGCGCGTATTTCTTCGGTGTATTAGATAGTTTGGGTTTCCGTGTGCAGCTGATTGGCAGCCATATTCCTTCTTATTTTCTGAAAATGATTCCGTACGTCTTCACTATTCTGGTGCTGATGTTCCTTGGTTGGCGGAATAAGAATAAGCCATCTGGTGCGCCTGAGGCGCTAGGTGTGCCGTATATAAGGGAACAGAGATTTTAGTTGTAGGAGTGGCTGCCGCTGGGTGCAGCGGGTAATGGGATATAAAGAAACCACTGGGAGTTTTGTTACTCTGGTGGTTTTTTGCGTTGTGTGGGAGGTTGAAGGGAGCCGGGCGATTCAAGCTCGTCAAGTCTCAAGAAATGACTCGGGTTCCTGATTTAACTGGATTTTCTACAGTTATTTGAGTGCAAATTGAGAAAAAGGTGGATTAGATGTATTTACTGTAGTTAATTATCAAGGATTAGCTAGATTCTTCTATATTTCTTGAAATTACCTACATATTTTACAGTTATTCTGAAAAAATGAGCCGATTCGAAGAAAATAACTGTAGTTTATACAGCTAAAGTTTTTGAGTGAAAGATTGATGGAGGTCTATGTAATGTTGAATGGTGGTGGAGAGTGGGAGTTGGGAGATGGAGATGTGATATGAGTGAAAGATTGATGGAGGTCTATGTAACGTTGAATGGTGGTGGAGAGTGGGAGTTGGGAGATGGAGATGTGATATGAGTGAAAGATTGATGGAGGTCGATGTAACGCTGAATTGATGGGTGGAGAGTGGGAGTAGGAGCTGGAGATGTGATATGAGTGAAAGGAAATGAGGAGGTCGATGTAACGTTGAATTGGTGGATGGAGAGTGGAAGCCGGAGAGGTAATGTGAGTTTGGTGATTGGAGATTGTATACAGAAACAGATGTGCGGATCAGAATAGCGCAATAGTAGGGCCGAAACGTCGATGTTGGCCAACTATTTTAGCAAAAATACAAAAAAAGTTAACGATGTTATGAAAGATTACAAACTTCATTCATATAAATTGACCCATAGGGATAGCGCAATTACAATGAAACAAATCTTGGAAAAGAAGGCAAAGCGTTTAAGGCGGAAATCGAGGTGTCGGGGCTATGAAGATCACACGGAAGCAAGTTAATGACATGAGTCAAGAAGCGTTCGTTCTAGCATTTGGTTCTCTTTTTGAACACTCGCCATGGGTAGCTGAACGAGCATCACGATCTCGGCCATTCGCCGACATTAAGGCTATGATTAGTGCTCTTGAACGAGAGGTAGAGCGAGCTAACCGTGAGGAGCAGCTGGCGCTGCTTCGGGCCCATCCGGATCTGGGTACACGCGTGCAAATGACCGATCACTCGGTCAAAGAGCAGTCAGGTGCCGGTCTTAACCAGTTAACTCCTGAAGAATACGAACAGTTTCTTTCTTTAAATACACAGTACACGGGCCGATTTCAGTTTCCTTTTATCATGGCGGTGAAGGGCCAGTCCAAGGATACCATACATGAGGCGTTACGTCATCGTATACAAGGAACTCCTGAAGCGGAGCTGCTTACGGCGTTGCAGGAGGTTTGTAAGATTGGGCGATTCCGACTAGCCGATATCGTGATGGAAGAAACGGAGGAGAAAGCGATGGAACAAGCAAAGGGTGCAGAGAGAATCATGTACTACGGGAAAGGTGATGTTTGGGTCTATCGTTCCTATGCCAAGCCGCTCACGAATATCACGCTGATTCCGGAATCGGGTTTCACAGGGCGAGATAATGTGTTGTTCGGCATGAACATCAAAGTAGCTGTGAGCGGGGAGAAGCTGTTTACCTCATTTAGCGAGGGAGATAACACCAATGTTGTAGCAACGGATTCGATGAAGAACTTCATTTTGCGCAAAGCAGGTGAGTATGAAGGAGCTACGGCGGAGGGGTTTTTGGCTTTTGCGAGCAGACTCTTCCTAGAGAAGTATCCATGGATGACGGGGATCAAAATGAGTGCGGATCAGGTGGCGTTCGAAACGCTGCCAGTTCCAGGACCAACAGGTCTCCAAGCAGGGGATCTCGTGTATCGTTATTCACAAAATGAACACCCAAGCGCATTCGTGGAACTCATTCGTACGGCAGACGATATCGTCCTCGCAGATCACTCTGCTGGCATAGCCGATCTAAAGCTAATCAAAGTCAAAGGAAGCTCCTTCGCTGGTTTCATTCGCGATGAGTACACGACACTGCCAGAATCGTCGGATCGCCCTCTGTTTATTTTCCTAGACATCGCATGGACCTATGAAGAAGCGGAAGATGCCTTCGATGCCGATTTAGGGCGCTATGTAGCCGCAGAGCAAATTCGTGATATTGCGCATACCGTATTCCATGAGCAGCATTCGCCATCGATTCAAAATCTTATCTATCGTATTGGACAACGTGCGTTACTACGATTCCCACAGCTTCGAGAAATTCGCTTCGAGTCCAACAATCGGACGTGGGAAACGATTCTAGAGGGAGTTTCTGTTGGGGAAGGCAAGGTGTTTACTGAGCCAAGACCGCCATATGGTTTCCAAGGCTTTTCGATGACAAAGCGTGATCTGGAGGGCCTATGAGCGTAGGAATCACTTCGCATGTTTTGGATGTAAGCATCGGTCGACCGGCGGTTGGCGTAAGGATCGATTTGTTTCGCTTTGAAGGAGGCGTGGCAGAAATGCTTCGCACTGACGTTACGAATACAGATGGCAGATTGCCTGGGCCGATGCTGAGTGGGGAAGATTTTACAATGGGGACGTATGAGCTTCTCTTTCATGTAGGTGACTACTTCAGAGGAAATGGTGTGGAGCTTCCAGAGCCGGCTTTTCTGGATCAAGTACCGATTCGTTTCGGTGTGGCGAATAAGGATTCCCACTATCACGTTCCCTTATTAATTGCACCTTGGGGGTATAACACGTATCGCGGGAGTTAGTACATGGAAGTCAGCCGTTGATTGCATCGTTACTTGCATAGACAGAGAGCTTCGAGGGAGGGCTTCGTAGGATGTATCAATTGGATCTTATCATACGCAAAGGGACGGTAGTCCTGCAAGATGCGTGTCGACAGCTGGATATCGGGATACGGAACGGCAAAATTGCAGCATTAAGCGAAAACCTCGTTCTATCGGAGGGAACACCTGTTTATGATGCGGAAGGCTTAACGATCCTGCCGGGCATGATTGATGCACACGTTCATTTCAATGAGCCTGCACTTGGTCATTGGGAGGGGTTCGTCACAGGTTCTGCCTCGCTAGCTGCTGGTGGATGCACAACCTATATTGATATGCCGCTCAATGGTGTTCCGCCTACGATTAGGCTCAGTGCCTTAGAGATGAAATTGAATTCAGCTGAAGGGCAATCCCATGTTGATTATGCCCTGTGGGGCGGTCTCGTTCCTGGCAATGTAGGCGAGCTTGAAGGGCTGGCACAAGCTGGAGTCATTGGTTTCAAAGCTTTCATGTCCTGCCCGGGAGGAGAGGGTGAAGATATCTTCACGGAAGTGGACGATGAGACGTTAGTTAACGGCATGAAGGAAATTGCGCGTTTAGGTCTAGTGCTTGCTCTTCATGCTGAGAGCGAGGAAATTGTCTCCAAGCTCGCTGCAGATGCAGTGCAAGCGGGTAAGCAAGGCGCGCTGGATTTCATTGCAACACGACCGATTGAAGCTGAAGTGGAGGCTGTTGGCCGAGCATTGGACTATGCGGAGCTGACAGGTTGTAAGCTGCATTTTGTACATATCTCCTCTGCAGAGGCAGTGGGGGTCATTGCGAAGGCAAAGGCACAGGGTATGGATGTTACGGTGGAAACGTGTCCGCACTACTTGACGCTAACGGATGTGGAGGTTGAACGCCTTGGACCCGTGGCAAAATGCGCGCCGCCCATCCGTACGGTGGAAGATCAAGCTTCCTTATGGGAAGAGCTGAAGGCCGGTCGGTTCGACATCATCGCCTCGGATCACTCCCCTTCACCCAAGCATATGAAGCAGGGGGATTTCTTCGCAGCATGGGGGGGCATTTCGGGGGCGCAAAGCTCGCTTGAGCTTATGCTAGATGAGGGCTACCTCCGTAGAGAGGTTCCGCTAACGCAACTCGCTCGCATGCTAGCGCTTGAGCCAGCCAAGCGCTTCGGGCTCTATCCCCGCAAGGGGGAAATCGCCATAGGGGCTGACGCGGATCTAGCATTGGTGGATTTGGCTGCGGGCTATACGCTGCAAGAAAGCGACTTATTATATCGTCATAAGCAGAGTCCCTATGTGGGGAAAGCGTTCGGCTGCAGCGTGAAGTCAACTTTCCTACGAGGCGTGAACGTGTACGAACGAGGCGTGGGCGTTGGAATAGCATCAGAGGGAGCTTGGCTGCGTCATAGTGCATCGATCGGAGGCGGGCTAGATGGCTAAAATGAAAGGGCACCCCCAGGAAGAGATGCTAGCCCAATACGGGGAGCGCATGCTGCTTGCTTTGGAGTGGCTGGCGACCTTCGGCGCCGATCCGGAAGGCGGCGTAACCCGGCTCTTGTATGCGGAGCCTTGGCTCAAGGCGCAATTAGCATTGATAGACCACATGCAAAGTATGGGGATCAAGGCAGATTTTGATGAAATCGGCAATGTGTACGGCAAATTGCTTGGATCAGACCCATCGCTTAAGCCGATACTGACAGGTTCACATATTGATACGGTCAAAAACGGCGGGAAATACGATGGGGCCTACGGCGTCATCGCTTCAATGATGGCGCTCGGCTATCTGAAGGCCGTGTACGGGACGCCGAAACGGACCTTGGAAATGGTCTCCTTTTGCGAGGAGGAGGGGAGTCGGTTCCCATTGGCTTATTGGGGCTCTGGTCATGTGACAGGGGTACTTTCCTTAGCTGAAGGTGCAGGCCTTGTTGATCCAGAGGGTGTGACGTTATTCGAAGCGATGGCGCGCGTGGGCTTTGACATAGATCAGGGTGAGCCCCAACCAGCGAAACGCAATGGGATTGGCGGATATATTGAAATTCATATCGAACAGGGAGCAGTCCTTGAGTTTAAAGAGAAGCAGATTGGTGTCGTCACAGCGATTGTTGGCCAAATTCGAATGACGATCGTCGTTACGGGTATACCCAATCATGCGGGAACGACCCCAATGACCATGCGCAAAGATGCGCTGGCTGCTGCTGCCGAGATGGTTGCGCTGACAGAGAAGATGGCACTTGCGGAGGGCGAACCTTTGGTAGCTACCGTAGGGCGCTTAGAAGTAAAACGTGGAACATCGAATGTAGTGCCTGGTGAAGTCGAATTTACGTTGGATATTAGACATACGGACGAGCGGAAGATGGAGGCTTTTCGTACAGAGCTGATATCGCGGTTTGTGGAAATCGCGGTGCGAAGAGAGCTTTATATAGATACTATGGAGCATCTAAATGCGTTACCTGTAGCCATGGATAGTGGGATTTCGGCGGAAATTGAGGCTGCCTGCGACTTCTATGGCTACGAGCATATCCGCATGCCGAGTGGAGCGGGACACGATGCTCAGCTATTCGGACCGATCTGTCCGTCGGCTATGATTTTCGTGCCGAGTCGGGCAGGCATCAGTCATAATCCCAACGAGTTCACGAAGCCGGAGGATCTCATTGTCGGCTTCCAGACACTCGTTCATGTGTTATATCAATACGGCTACGGGGGCAAAGCAGATGAAAACCTATAAAGATTTATCACCATCCCTTCGCACGATTATGACCCCGGGACCGGTCGAGGTTGACCCCAGGGTGCTGCGAGCGATGTCTTATCCCATTCTAGGGCAGTTCGATCCGGAGTTTACCGAGCTTATGAATGAAACGATGGAGATGCTTCGAGATGTATTTCAAACGAATAATCAATGGGCGTTCCCAATCGATGGGACTTCCCGTTCAGGTATAGAGGCTGTGCTGGTTAGCATCATTGAGCCAGGCGATAAAGTGCTCGTTCCGATCTACGGACGATTTGGACATTTACTGGTAGAAATTTCTGAGCGTTGCGGGGCTGAAGTGGCGATTATCGAGCAAGAATGGGGAACTGTGTTCGATCCTATTGACATTGTTACCGCTATTAAGCGGGAGAAGCCAACCATCGTTGCAATGGTTCATGGTGAGACGTCGACAGGCTGTATCCAAAAGTTCGAAGGGATTGGGGCAGCCTGCCGAGAAGTGGATGCCTTGCTTGTTGTAGATGCTGTAGCCACGATTGGTGGTGTACCCGTGAAAACCGACGAGTGGGGGCTGGATGCGGTCATTGGCGGCACGCAAAAATGTTTATCCGTTCCATCAGGCATGTCCCCGATTACGTACAATGATCGCGTTGAAGCGAAGGTGCAGCGCCGTAAAACGATTGAGCGCGGACTGCGGGAGAAAGGCTCTCCTGTTGGGATTGGTAAAGTTGTGGCGAGTAATTATTTTGATCTCGGCATGCTGCAGGATTACTGGAGTCCGAAGAGATTGAATCACCATACAGAGGCTACGACGATGTTGTACGCACTGCGTGAAGGATTGCGCCTTGTACTGCAGGAGGGACTGGAAGAGCGATTCCTGCGCCATAAGCGCCATGAAGCGGCTTTGGTTGCTGGTTTGCAGGCAATGGGGTTGACGCTGTACGGTGATCCACAGTGCAAGCTGCCAGTAGTAACCTGTATACGTATTCCGATCGGAGTTGATGGGGAAGCCGTTCGATCGATGCTGCTGAACAGCTTCGGTATTGAAATTGCCTCTTCCTTCGGTCCATTGAAGGGACAGATTTGGCGCATCGGAACGATGGGTTTTAGCTGTAATCAGAAAAATGTGCTTCATGTCCTCGGAGCTCTGGAAGCAACACTACATTGGTATGGTGTGGAGGTAGCTGTAGGGAAGGCGTTGCAAGCAGCACTGGCGGTATATGCTCTTGATGGGGAGGGATAAGCATGCTAAACATCATGCCACGAGGAGAGCAGGCTATGGTTGCTACGCCACATTATTTGGCTAGTTCCGTGGGGAGTAGGATTCTACAGCAGGGAGGCAATGCGTTCGATGCAGCAATTGCGATTAGCGCCACCCTGGGTGTTGTTTACCCGCATATGACGGGGCTCGGGGGAGATGCTTTTTTCCTCATGTATGAGGCGGAGACAGGCGCATATATCGGATTCAATGGAAGCGGGAGGTCCGCTGCGAAGGCGACGCTTGATTTTTATAGGGAGCAAGGAATGGATCAGATTCCACAGCGTGGCATTTTAAGCGCAATAACAGTTCCGGGTATGGTGGATGCTTGGTGGCAAGTGTGGGAAAAGTACGGCAAACTTCCGTGGGCAAAATTATTAGATCCAGCCATCGGCTATGCGGAAAAAGGATTTCCAATTTCCCGTAACTTGCAGTTCTGGATGCGTAAGGATGAGCCACTCATTCGGGCTTCTGTGCAGCTTAGCGCTTTGTATATGCGAGATGGTGAGCTTCTGAAGGAAGGAGATCGGCTGATTCAGCCCGATATGGCACGGACACTCCGACTGGTTCAGAAGGAGGGAAGAGATGTGTTCTACGCGGGCTCGCTCATGCAGGCCATTGTGGATAACGTGAAGCTGGATGGCGGGCTGCTTATGGAAGAGGATTTCCGCAGCTTCGCTGGCGAGTGGGTGGAGCTTCTATCGACAACGTATCGTGGATACGATATTCATCAAATGCCGCCGAACTCGCAAGGGTTCACAGCGCTCATGATGATGAATATGTTAGAACATGTTGATATGGGGGCTGTGCCTAGAGCATCGGCGAACTTTTACCATCTGATGTCGGAAGTGATTAAGAAGGCGTTCAAAGATCGCGATCGCTATTTAACGGATCCACATTTTAGAGAGATACCGCTCCAAAGATTGTTGTCGAAATCGTATGCGCAGGAGCTTTGGAGCGAGATTCAGGCGAATCCATTGCAGGTGAGTGAGCACCACTCGCCAGCGATCGGTCAGGACACCGCCTATGCGGCCGTTGTAGATGATGAGGGAAATTCGGTTTCTTTTATCCAGAGTCTCTATTTTGATTTCGGGGCCGCATACGTTCCTGGCAATACAGGCATTATTATGCAAAATCGGGGATCCTTCTTTTCGTTAGATGCGGAGTGCGCCAACGTTTTGGAACCACGCAAAAGATCGTTCCATACGTTGATGCCTGCTATGGTAAGTAAGGCCGGAAAGCCTTATATGCTGTTCGGTACGCAAGGAGGAGAAGGGCAGCCACAGACCCAGCTTTCGATACTCACGGGGGTATTGGATTACGGTTTATCGATTCAGGAGGCCATTTCACTGCCACGTTGGGTTTATGGACGTACTTGGGGAGAAGATGGTGATGCGCTGAAAATGGAACATCGGCATGATCCTGAATTATATGCCAAACTCAAGCAATGGGGTCATCGCGTGGAGCCTGTGAAGTCGTGGGACGGCATTATGGGGCAGGCGCAGGGCATTGTCATTGATGAGCAGGGCTTTATGAGCGGGGCGGCCGATCCGCGTGGTGATGGGCTGGCGATTGGTTGGTAGCCAAGGGATTGTGCGGGGGTTCACAAGGTGTGAAAGGGAAGGAAGAGATCGCAGATAACATTCCATAACAGAAGGAGCGATGAGCGATGGAGGCCTATGACATTCTGCAAGCTGTGGAAAGTGATACGGGTGCGCGTGTATTAGCAACAGTAATTCATGTGGAAGGCCACGCTTATCGCAAGCAAGGGGCACTCATGCTTTTGATGGCGGACGGAAGCACGTTGGGGAGTATATCTCCGGGGTGTCTGGAAGGGGATCTTGCTGCATACGTGCCAGGCGTGTGGGAATCGCAAAAACCCCAAATGGTCGAATACGACATGAGGCCTGCCGATGACTTTGGTTGGGGAGAGACGATTGGGTGCGGCGGGTTGATTCGTGTTCTGATTGAGCCACTTGCTGGAGAGCTGCTGGTTAACCTTCTAGTTGTGAAAAATAGATTGGATTGCGGGGAGGTCGTGGAACTAATTCGCACGTATACTGATGGGTATTTGGATATTAGGTATACACTACGGGGAGAAGGAGTGGATGGGCTGGGGCATTCGGCATCTTCAGTGAGGGAGCCGTTTCGCTCTATGACGAGTACACTTTTTATGCCAAAGCCAAGAGTCATCGTGTTCGGTGCCAATGAGGATACCGTCCCGCTTGTACAAATGGTTGCAAGCAGCGGCTTCCGTGTAGTAGTTACGGACTGGCGTGAATCGTTCTGCAATGCAAAGAGATTTCCTGGGGTAGAAACGATGGTCGCTTTTCCGGAGGCGTTAGTCGAAAAGCTTGCGCTAAATGAGCGAGACTACGTCGTGATCATGAGTCATCAGTATGAGAAGGACACTGCCTTCTTCCAAGGCATTATGGCCTATGACTTACGCTATCTGGGCATTATGGGCTCGAAGGAGCGTACGGCGAAAATGCTAGAAGGTTTCGAGCGCCCCCACTGGCTGCATGCGCCAATTGGGTTAAACATCGGCTCGGAAGGCGCGTTTGAGAATGCGATTAGCATTGTGGCGGAGCTGATTGCAATTAAGCGGGGCCGAGGTGGAGTGAGTGGGTGTTCAACCTCTTTCTCTCATGGACGGGATGTTGGGGGCTTGCGCTCATGGTGAAGCAATGGGGAGGGGGAGCCGATGAACGCGGAGAAGGTGGCGAGAACGGAGAATATGGTGGAATCAGGCGAGAAGGCGAGACCGAAGAGGAGATTAGGGAAGAATATCGTTGGCATCTACATGGCGGCTGGCAGCAGTCGGCGTATGGGGACTTCGAAGCAATCCCTCGAGATGGCGGAGGGCATCAGCCTCGGGGGGATTGCTCTGGTGAAGGCGCTGAGGTGTGCTGCGTTCGAGCAAGTGGTTGTCATTGTGCAGGAAGGCGATACGCTGGCGTGGCTGCCGGAAGAAGCTCGTCAAGAACGCGAGAGTGGAAAATGTCGAGTCGTGGAGTGTGCTGAGGCTAGTCTGGGCATGGCCTATTCGCTACGCATGGGTATTCAGGTGGCAGAGAAACTGGCGGCTGATGGTGCATTAGTAATGCTTGCTGATCAGCCATTCATCGAGGCAGCCATGTTGGATCGGCTGATTGATGCTTACGAGACAGGAGCGGAGTACGATTATGTGGCTAGTGGTGATAAAGGTGTCCCGAAGCCACCAGTCATGCTAGGAAGCGGGATGTGGTCAGCTATCGCTTCGTTGAAGGGTGATGTTGGCGCGCGTGCACTATTTCAAATGCCTGCTTATCGCGGGCAGATTGTCGAGGCGGAAGCGTTGACATTTATGGATATTGATACGGTTCCGCGATATGAAGAAGCGAAGGCGATCTATAAACACATGAATACGTTAAGTTAAATGACATTAAATTAGTGAGAGAGTGCATTATTACGAATGATGCACTATTTTTTTATATAAAAAAACAAATTGATGTTATGTTAGTTGACGTTAATTTTGAATATTGTTTATAGTAGATTTAATTTATTGGAAGTTAGTCTTTGAAACGGAACGACGTTCCGCAACTTTATAGAAATGGTAGATTTCGCCGAAATAGCGGAACCTGGTTCCGTTAGATGGTACGCAACGAACATGCTAACCACGCAGCAAGCTGGCTTCTCGCGGCACACTCAGAACGCATAACGAGCATGTGGTCATTCAGAATCTCTGAGGAGGGTTGGATATGTCAGTTCCGATGCATCAACTACCCGAACAGCAGCCTTCCGTATGGCAGCCAACAAGTGTGGAGGAAGCGATTCATTTGAAGCATAAATGGGGCAAAGATGCTGTCTTTGTTGCTGGAGGTACGTGGCTTCGCACGCGCTGGGAAAATGGGCTCGCCCCGATGCCGAAGTATTTCATTAGTCTTGGACGCATTCCTGTACTCTCCGGATTAACGGTTAATTCCCAAGGTCAAGTTCAAATAGGCCCTTCCTTAAGCATTGCAGATTTGATGAAAAACGGGTTGGTTCAGCAGAAATATGGACTTCTCGTGCAAGCTTGCTCAGAGATTGCAGCTCCGTCGATTCGTAACTTAGCCTCCATTGGTGGCAATGTGATGACACGTACAGGGGATCTGATTCCCGCACTCCTTGTGATGGATGCGCGGATACGATGTACAGATGGACAGAACGAGCGGACGATTGCGTTGAAGGAATGGCTGGCAGCTCCACAAGTTGCTCATGACGAGATCATGACGGGAATCCTTGTGCAGTCATGGGGAGTGGAAAGTATGAACGGCACGGAGAATGCCGCCAAGAACCCTGAAGATGCCGAATCGACGGATGGGCAGCTAGATGCTGCGAACATTAAGGAAAAGGAATTCATTCATGAATTCTATCTCAAGGTTGGACGCAGAGAGGCATTCACGCCTTCGGTCGTCACTGTCGCGGGAAGGCTCTCCCTTCAAGCCGATGGGACAGTTACTGACATTGCCTTGGCAGCTGGTGGAGGCAACACGATTCCCGTGAGGTTCAGAGATCTGGAAGCGGGAATGATCGGGAAGCCGTTAATCAAGGCAACTTTGCAGATGCTTCACAAAGGGGTCATAGCAGATTTTAACGCTGTAGCAGATGATTACGCTGGAGCGGCTTACCGCAAACAGACGGCAGCGAATCTAATTGTTTCGGAGTGTTTCAAAGCTTGGCGCAAAGGGGGCGGAGCCTATGCTCCTTAATCGAAACGCGAAGAAATGGATCATTAGACCTGATGGCAAGGAGAAAGTGACAGGAGAGCTCCGGTATCTCACCGATTTAACAGCGCCAGGCATGCTGCACGGAAAAGTGTTGAGGAGTCAATTCCCGCATGCTTGGATTCTTTCCATCGATACAAGCAAAGCCAAACAATTACCTGGCGTGCGTGTGGTTCTAACAGCTGATGACGTACCAGGGTTGAATTTATTCGGAATTGCTTTTCCTCATCAGCCAGTGTTTTGTCGGGACCGTGTTCGTTATATCGGGGATGCGGTGGCATCTGTTGCAGCAGATACGGAGGAACTAGCGGAATATGCACTAAGCCTTATTGAAGTCGTGTATGAGCCGCTTCCACTTGTAGATAATCCAGAGACCGCGTTGGAAGCGGGGACGATGATGCTGCATCCCGAAGGGAATCTGCTTCATCAAACCTCCCTACAGCATGGGGACGTGAATATGGAGGAAGTTTTCGATACATGTGTACACGTCGTTGAGGAGACTTATCTGACACCTCGGCAAATGCATACGTATATGGAAACCGAAGGCGGTCTTTTTATACCTGAGGATAGTGGAAGATTGACTGTTTACTCGCCGACCCAGCATGGCTACAAAGATCGTTTCCAGTTGGCGCGAATCCTGGGTATACCAGAAGATCAAATCAGAGTCGTTTCCAGTCCGATTGGTGGATCGTTTGGTGGGAAGGATGAGCTTAATGTGCAGCCTTTCGGCGCACTGATGGCACGAAAGTCAGGCAAGCCGATTAAAATGCACAATTCCCGCCGAGAATCCGTGATCTCCGGCATTAAACGTCATCCGATGCGGATCACGATGAAAACGGGGAGCGATCGAGAAGGTAACCTGCTTGCGCATCAAGTTCGCATCCTTGCCGATACAGGGGCTTACGCAACACTGGGGTGTGAGGTGTTGAATTTTGCAACAGAGCATGCCATTGGTCCATATACGATCCCGCATGTCGACGTAGAAGGCAAAAGCGTCTACACGAATAACGGTGTGTCTGGTGAGTTTAGGGGCTTTGGCGGCAATCAGGTGATATTCGCGGTAGAGAGCCAAATCGAACGCTTGGCCGAGAAGCTCGGCATGGATGCGTGGGAGCTGCGCAAGCGCAACCTGCGCCAGCCAGCCGATCCGGGTCCGATGGGCCAGCCCATCGTGGCCACCGATGGCGCCGCCCAGGTGTGGGCGAAGGCGCAGGCGTCGCCGCTCTGGGCGAAGCACTTCAGCAGCGCGCGCGGGCCAGAGCAACAGCCGTGGCTGCGCCGAGGCGTCGGCGCTGCGCTGGTGATGCACGGTGCCGGGCTCGGCCTCGGCATCCCCGATCACTCCGGCGGCCGCATCGAGCTCACGCCGGAGGGCAAGATCCAGGCCTCCTTCGGCTTCGAGGAGTTCGGCCAAGGGCTCTATGCAGCACTCACGTTGATGCTGCAGGATTGCTTCGGCTGCGCCGCCGATGACATCTGCATCGTCATCGGCGATACCGACCGCGTGCCGAGCAGCGGGTCGAGCACGGCCTCCCGCGCCACCACGATGATGTGGCGCGCGCTCCAGCGGCTGAAGCCAGCCTTCGTGCTGGCGCTGCTGGAGCAGGCTTCGCTGCTCTGCGGCGTTCCGGCCGCAGAGCTCGCAACCGGCGCAGGCGGGATGCATCACAAGGGTGATGCATCCGGGGAGCCGGTTGTCACGTATGCGGAGGCGGCTGCGGCAGCAGCTGCGCCGATCCTCGCGCATACGGAGTTCGACTACCCGACGACGCCCGAAGGGCGGGTCGGGGCGCACTACCTGTACTCCTATGCTGCCGCTATCGTAGAGGTGGAAGTCAATATGCTGACCGGTCGGGTCAAGGTGCAGCAGACGGATCATGTCATAGCTGCAGGGCCTGTCATTAATCCGATGGGTTATCTAGGACAAATTGAAGGCGGCAGTGTAATGGCTTTAGGCTATACGTTAACCGAGGATGCTGTCATGAAGGATAGCCGATACCTAAGGCATAACTTGGATACCTACCTCGTGCCTACGTTCAGTGATAGCCCCCACCGTATTCAAGTGGAAGCGATCGAAGAACTGCCGGAGGGAGATCCATTTGGCCCTCGCGGCGTTGGCGAAATTGGTTCTATCGGTTTGGCTCCTGCCATTACGGCGGCAGTACGGCAAGCGACAGGCATTTGGGTAAATAAGTTGCCCATATCACCAGAAGACATCGTGCAATCCATCGATTGGTTAGAAGGGGTGGAGGCCAGTGATTGATACATCTTATGTGCTAGAGTGCTCCATTAACGGGAAGGCAGTGTCAATTCCAGTCCCCGCATCCAAGCGGATGTCAGCGATTTTGAGGGATGATCTGTTGATGACGGGCACCAAAGTTTCTTGCGAGATTGGGCGCTGCGGCGCTTGCATGATTCTCCTGGACGGTCAGCCTGTGAATTCCTGTTTACTGATGGCGTACCAGGCATCGGGCAAGGAACTCACGACCATTGAGGGGATATCAGCAGGCGAAGAGCTGCATCCGATTCAAGAGGCGATGTTAGAGGAAGGGGGACTGCAGTGCGGCTACTGTACCGCAGGCATGGTTGTAACGTTAACCGCGTTGTGGGAAGCAAATCCTGCTCCGACGAGGGCTGAAGCTGAGAAAGCATTGTGCGGGAATATTTGCAGATGCACAGGGTATGAGGGGATTTTCAGAGCAGTAGAGAAATGTGGATTGTCTATAAAAAGAGAGGGGTAGAAGCCAATGAGAAAAACCATACTGTCCTTAACTGCTATTATGTTAGTCATTTTGAGCGCCTGCTCCGCAAAGAGTTCCACGACAGAATCGAGCACGGCGCCTGCCTCCTCGGCAGCTGTTTCCACTGCAGCAACAACAGAGAAGAAACTGCCGAGAGTTGCGTTTGTTTATATCGGCGTTCCAGGGGATGGCGGTTGGACGTTCGAGCATGATCAAGGCCGATTGATGATGGAGAAAGAACTAGGAATTAAAGCGACGACGGTTGAAAATATCCCGGAAGGACCTGACGCTGAGCGTGTATTTGAAGAGTTGGCTCAGAAGAATGACATTATTTTCGGAACGTCCTTCGGCTATATGGACCCCATGGTAGCGGTGGCAGCGAAGCATCCGAATGTGAAATTCCTGCATGCCACTGGTTACAAAACAGCACCGAACTTAGGCACGTACATGGGACGTGAATATCAAAGTGCTTACCTGGTCGGTATGGCTGCTGGGAAAATGACAAAAAACAACCATATGGGCTATGTTGGTGCCTTCCCGATTCCAGAGGTTATCTATACCATTAATGCGTTCACGTTAGGTGCGCAAAGTGTGAATCCGAATATCGATGTCTCCGTTGTATGGAGTAATACATGGTTCGATCCTGCAACAGAGAAGCAAGCGGCTATTTCCTTGTTGGATAAAGGTGTAGATGTCTTGGCGGCATACCAAGATTCACCGGCAAGCATCCAAGCGGCAGCGGAACGCAAAGTATGGGGCATTGGGAACGATTCCGATATGGGCAGATTCGCACCTGATACGTACATATCGAACCCGAAATGGAACTGGGGCCCTTATTACGTGAAGACGGTAAAAAGTGTCATGGATGGCACGTGGAAATCTGAAGCTTACTTCGGCAGTATGAAAGAGGGCATCACAGACATTGCACCGCTTGGCAAAAATGTGCCAGCGGATGTTAAAGACCTAGTAGAGAAGAAAAAAGCAGAGATTCTGAACGGTACATTCGAAGTATTCCAAGGCCCAATCGTAGATCAAGATGGCAAAACACGCTTCGAATCCGGAAAGAAGATGACAGACGAAGAAATCCTTGGCACGACGTGGTTTGTTAAGGGAATTAAGGGTGTTATACCTAAATAAAGCACAAAGGATGTGAGTGGCGATGACAATACAAGATATCGCATTAATTCACGAGTGGCACCCGGTGTTGTTGTCGTCAGCACTCACGGATAAACCAGAGGCTGTTGTTATACTAGGTGAAAAAGTAGCGGTATTCCGCACCTCGCAAGGCGTCCACGCATTTAAGGATCTATGTATTCATCGCGGTGTGCCGCTTTCACTAGGTAAAGTAAGCGGGGATGAACTTGTGTGCGCGTATCATGGTTGGTCTTATAACAGCTGCGGTACGTGTACCAAGATTCCTTCTTTGCCGAAAGAACAAGCGATACCCTCGAAGGCCAAAGCCTTTGTTTACTCCTGCGTAGAAGCGCACGGTCTGATCTGGGTGTGCTTAGGGACACCTGCGGGACCACTACCCAAAGTGAGTGCTTATGTGCCAGCGGGCTTCAAGGAAGTATGCATGGGACCCTATACCCTGCAAGCCGCAGGCCCTCGCATTATTGAAAATTTCCTCGATGTGTCCCACCTGATGTTCGTGCATGAGGGATTGCTGGGCGATAGTGATTTCGCTGAAATCAATGATTATCATGTGTTGGAAGAGGATGGCGTTCTACGATCTGACGAAATTATCATCTATCAGCCGGATGCGGATGGGACGGGGCGTGGAGTGAATAGCCGTTATGTGTATGAGGTGTTCGGACCTTTATGTGTGGCTTTTACAAAGAGAGATGACGTATCCGATCATATCTTTCGGTTGTTTCTCATGGTGCTGCCCCTTACGGAGCAGACTAGCGTAGCTTATATGTTGAAGCAGAGAAACTATGCGTATGACGAGCCCGATGAGGTGTTTATTCAATTCCAAGACAGACTCATTGAGCAGGATCGGATCATGGTTGAGAATCAGAAGCCGGAGTTGTTGCCGCTAGATTTACAAGCCGAGCTGCATTTGAAGTGCGATCGTTTGAGTATTGCTTACCGCAAACGTCTGCGTGAGTGGGGCGTCAGTTTTGGGACAGCGTAGCGAGAATTGTTGAATCTTGGAAGAGTAGTGCGAAGGACATGCATACGAATTAAAAAAAGGATTGTATAATTAGCATGTGGCTAATATGCAATCCTTTTTTGTATTTGGTAAAATAAATACGACTAGATTACCACCAGTAGTTAGAAGGCTCATTTGCTTGTTGTTTTCTTGTGTCCGAAGGCGTTGTAAATGTTTGGATAAGTGCAGCTGTTTCTTTAGCAGATAGAGGTTGAGCCACCATGAAGGAATCCGCTTGTTTGCGCAATTCAGCGCGCTTCACTGCTTGTACGGAACGTTGAAGCTCCGGGTTTAATTGAATAATTGCCATTGGTTTAGCTCCCTCTTTTTAATAGTAGGTTACAGACTGATTATAGCAAAATATTGAAATTAAGGGGAGAGTAAATTGAAAGTAGCAGGGAAAGTATGTGTGAGTATTTCTATCGTACTCTTCATTGCCTTACAGATCTGGTGTTCGTTTATTACTTTCCATTTTCCATATAATGGTATTTATTTAGATGCTGCTCGTACCGACGAATGGATCGTCAATAAACTTGAGGCAAACAGCACGAATGATAAGATTCACATTGGCGATAAAGTAGTTTCCATTGATGGGAAACCACCACGGGAATGGTTAACCGTCAAGCGATGGAATGTAGTAGAGAAGGCGAATACGGTTGAAATTTGGAGAGGTAGCGTCGTAGAAACGATTGATTTGAGGACAAGCCGACCCGCTCTGTTCGATATCCTTTCGCTCGCGGAGGAATTCGTCTGTCTATTCATGTGCATCTTATTATTGGTAAGGGAAAGTCGTTCGCCATCTGCACGATTGCTTGCATTCTCGTTTCTTAGCGCTGCCATCATCTTCATGAGTTTAGGCGCGTCCATGCGAGGGGATTTAATAGGCAAATTAATGATTGCAAGCTCGATGATGGTATTGCCAATTGTCTTCCTACATTTCCTTGTGGTGTTCTTCAAAGAAAAGGGAGACATGACGTTACCTAGAGGGCATTTTAAATATTTATACGGGATAGCTTCCGTAGCTTTCTTATTGCGAGGTCTATATTTCTTTCCTTCGATGGCTTTCGTATATCGGCATGACGGATCTGTGACGATGGGATTCTTCATCATTGTGATTTCCTTAAATATTTCCCTATTGGCAACGTTATTTGTGAAGGTTAGGAAGGCACAGACGCCACTTGCTGGAATTATCAAAAGCGTGTTTTACTCACTGCTCATTTCATTTCTACCCATTATCTGTCTGTCTTTCATACCACAGCTTATTATCGGAGAGTGGATATTCGATCCTATTTATACCAGCTGGCTATTATTGATTTTTCCAATTACGTTCTCCTATTTAATAGCTTCGGATCAGTTATACGATATTGGTCTTGTCGTAAGGCGGGTTGTATTTGCTGCTCTAATGGCCGTTGTGCCTGTCAGTTTGTTTACAGTAGCTTTTGCTTTTATTTTTCATGGGGAAACGAATGGGAAGCAAATCTCCTTCGTATTCCTAGGCTCGATTTTCCTTCTTACAGCTATGCTGTATGCAGCCGAATATTGGACGACGAGATTAGAACCCTATTTGTTTCCAAGGAAATACATATTGCAGTCAGCGCTCAAAAAGATTTCCAAAAACTTAGGCACAATTTCGAGCTTTCGCGACTTAAAGGATATCATCCTTGTAGATATCGTTAACACTTTGCAAGTGACGGGTGGTGCGATTGTTTTTCGGCATAAAAACGATATTGAAATTATCTGCGAAGGTGAAGTCGATACGGCGGAGATCCAACGGTTGGTGAACTCATCTGCAATTATCGATCATCCCCATTACACGTTCTTGGAAATGAACTGCCATGAGGAATACACAAGTTATCTCATTGTGACACGTAAGAAGACCAATACACGAATTGCGAAGGAAGAGTGGCAGTGGCTGCAATTAATCACCTCCTACTTGGAAGTGAGCATGGAGAATATGTATCTGATTCGTAAGTTAACCGGCAGACTTCAGCAAATGGTTTCCCATCTTCCGCAGGAAGAACATCTCTGGTTACGGAAGGTAATGTTCGAATTGCAGGAGGAGGAACGTGTTCGGATTGCCACGGATCTTCATGATACGACGATGCAGGATTTATTTTTTCTCAAGCGAAGATTAACCTCGTTGGCAGAGAAACCTTCGATGCGTCAAGAGGATCGTGAACAACTTAACAGCATGAACAACTTCGTGGAAATGATCAATGCCAGCTTGCGTCAGAGTTGCTTCGAATTGAACCCGCATCTGCTGAAAGAGATAGGGTTGAAACAAACCTTGAAGACGTTCGTTGAGAAGGAATCCTATACGACGCCGTTCGAGATTTCATTCCGAGCAGAGCAAATTGCCGACATTGAAGGCAAGGATTTATCAGCAAAACGACATATTTTCCGAATTGTGCAAGAATTACTTAATAATGCTAAGAAACATTCACAAGCAGCTAACGTGAGCTTTCATCTGTGGGAAGAAGATCGTTTCTTCTACTTAAGTTATCGGGACGATGGCGTAGGGTTCCTTGTAAAAGAAGAGGTTGCCGTTGAAATCGCCGCATCCGGTATGGGACTTGCTTATATGAGAAGTCGTGTACTGCACGTAGGCGGAAGCTTTGAACTGGAGACCGCTGAAGGAGAAGGAACCCACATTTTAATCACAATACCAACTGAGGAAGTGATAACAACATGAGTGAGATCGTCAAAACATTGGTGGTTGATGACCATCCTTTATTTGCAAGAGCGACGAAGACGTTGCTTGATGAGATAGATCGTATCGAAGTGGTTGGGGTTGTTAGCAATGCTAAGGAATGCTTGGAGTATGTGAAGCTGCATCAGCCTGGGCTCGTTTTTCTAGACTACCAGCTACCCGATCAGACGGGCACAGAGGTTGCCGCACAGCTTAAGCAGTTCTATCCACAAATTCATATTGTCATCTTTACGGGCATCGAGTTGGCCGGTATTTATAATAAATTGATTGAAATGAAAGTAAGCGGTGTCTTGTCGAAAGAGTCGACGGAGCGGACGATTAAGAATATGGTGTATTGTATTTTGGATGGATATACGATGATTCCGTTGTCTTTTTTCAACCAAATGCAATTACATGAGGCCGACGCAGGAGAAGAGTGTGAACTGCAAGAGGAAGAAGTGCTTATGATGAACATGTTGGTTAAAGGCGCTACACACGAACAAATTGCGGAACGAATTTTCATGAGCAAGCGCACGGTTGATAATTATTTGCGTAAAATTTATGATAAATGGGGCGCCAAATCAAGAACAGAAGCGTTGGAGAAGTTTATCAAAAGTAAATATTACACCTGAAAGTAGGCCTTCGCATGCAGGACATTCGGCAGCACATGGTACGGATGATGGATGATTATATGTTTGATGAGGATTTGAAAACGCTGCTGAGATCATGTATGTCCGATAAAGAGACCGCGAGCCTGTCTTGGGCCAAAGTTACATTGAGCACACACGCCATGCTTGGTGGGGGTTCGCCCGACATCCATCGCCGAGCGGCATTAACCGAGTTAATTGTTCTTATCCTAGATATTGTTGATGATCTGCAGGATCAGGATAGTGAAAGTAAGCCATGGATGCGTGTAGACACGGCGAGTGCGTTGAATGCTGTCTTAGCGCTAATGATGGGTGTAGTAGGTGAATTAGGCAGGATGAATGCGAGCGGAACCCTGTTAGTCGAAATTAGCAAGATCATTGCTAGATCAATTAATGGCCAGCATAAAGATGTGATTAATGCGGTTTCCACCGTTGATGAATATTTATGGATGACTCAAGAGAAATCGGGTTCCCTATTCCGGCTTGCTTGCTTCCTAGGCTATGCCGATACCGCATGTAGCGAAGGTACGATAGAGCAGTTGCATCAGATCGCCGATTGTGTGGGACTCCTCCACCAGATTCAGAATGATGTGCGAGATCTCGTTCGCTATGATGAGAAGAGTGATTTGATGGCGAAGAAGCGGACGCTGCCCATTCTGTATTTACTTTCCATTGAAGATGAAGAGTTCTCGCCTGTGAAGGCGTATTACAGAGGGGAGATCACGGCTGAACGTTTGGCAGAAAAAGAAGACATGGTCAAACAGTTGATCCAGGACTCCGGCTGCTTGGAATACGCACGCATTGTGCAATCTGTGTGCACACAGAAAGCGGAGGAGATCTGGGCAGAGCTTCCAACTTTGTCCCCATGGAAGGAAGAGTTTCGAACGCTCACGTGGGGCGATTTCATAAAGGATGATGCGGAAGTGGAGCAGGCCTAGTGCCTGCTCTTTGCGTAACTATCAAGTATAGCGAGATGCTTGTGGATGTAGAAGAGAAGGGGGAAGAGGTAAGAGTAGATGTAGAAGTAGAGGTAAAAATAGTAGTTTGATTTGGAGCAAGGGTAGCGGGGATGGATTGTTTCTGGGCCTCAGGTAAATAAATGGATTTTATGTAGTTAAATATGAGGATTCTCCAGCCAAATGCAGTTTAGATGGAAAATATATAGTTAATTTCACATATTTTTACTTTCATGAGCAGGACAGCTGATTTTAACTACATATTTTACAGTTAAATCGAGATTTCGAATGAATTACTTGTAAATAGCTGTACATTTTACAGTTAATGCATGGCCAAGAGTTAGCGTGGGTGTGTGGACCACGAGCACCATAAAAAAATGATATGGAACACAAGAATGTTGAATTTTAATCAGAGGGGGTCTTCTGATAAAATTTAGATGGAGTTGGTTGTCGCATTATAGGAGCGGACTTGCGTGAAAGGGATGTTTCGATAGGATGTTCCTGTCATACAAAGGAGCTTGGAATGGAGGAAGCGCTTGTTTCAGATCCTCATTGTGGATGACGAGCATATTGAAAGAGAAGGGATTAAGCGATTAATCCACAAATATAACCTGCCCCTAGCTGTGTTGGAAGCTGAAAACGGCGAAGAAGCCTTGGAGATGCTAGCTTTGCATCCAATCGATATTGTACTAACCGACATCAAGATGCCATTCATGGATGGCCTTACTTTATGTGAGCGGGCACGGGCGCAGTTCCCAGAGCTGAAAATTATTATTTTCAGCGCCTATGGAGAGTTTGAGTACGCACAGAGGGCGATTCATTATCAGATCTCCTCGTATCTGCTTAAGCCCATTGATGTGAATGATTTCCAAAGAGCATTTCAGGAGGTCATTGCGCTCTGCCATAAGGATCAAGAACAAGAAAAGGAAGAGTTGTTCTTAGAGATTCTTCATGCTGCGCAAGCTTCCCCCTTACTCTCTCGCAAGTTAGATCTCATTGGGCTTGATTTTAGCCAGATGTCAGTTCAATTGATACTCATTGACTATAGTTCATCAGTCTTCGATGTAGAGCATGACTTGCTCCCAGAGAGGCTTCAGGCTGTCATCCATGCACCATTCGATTATGTGAATTTGAATGAGAGTCAGAGCTTAGTCTGTGTGCGATGGAATCATACGGTTCGTAAGGAAGAGCTCGAGTCATTAGGCAGCAGGTTGAAAGCAAGCATTGCGGATGCCTACAACGCAAATTTTACGATGGTTATATCAAGGTTAATATACGCGGGAGATGCGTTGGTTCCAGAGTTTAAGCATATGGAGAATGTGCTGGATTATAAATTTTTCTTCCATGAAAGCACAGTTCTCTATACAGATGAAAGTCAAGGACAAGAAGAAATTGCGGGCACGATCCCTAAGCTAATGGACACTCTCTATTGGCACTTGGAAGTCAAGGATCAATTCGGTCTTCGCCAAGGCGTAGAGCTGTTCTTTAAGACCATTGGTGGGAGTGGGCAGCATTCGGCGATTTACGTGAAGTACATGTGTACGGAGCTTGCTAAGAAAATATGGGAAATGGCCGGGCATACAGATGTGCATGCTTTTAAGTCTATTGTTGAGGCTATATTTGGATGCAAGTCGCTTGCCGAGCTGAAAGGACAAATTCAACTTGTTCTGAGTTTGCTGGATGGCGCTGCGGATGTGCATAATCCAGAATTTAATAAGAAAGTGATCAAGGATATTCGGAAGCTCATTGAAGATAACTATACATCGGATATCAGCTTACAATGGATTGCAGAGAAGGTGTTCCTTACACAGACTTATGTCAGCTACTTGTTTAAGCGGGAAGTCGGGCAAACGTTTGTTAAATATCTAACCATGATTCGGATGCATAAGGCAGAGGAATTATTGCGGGGGACGCATCTAACGATTGCGGACATTAGTCAGCAAGTTGGTTATATGAATACTTCGTATTTCTGCAAAACGTTCAAGCAGTATCATGGGCAAAGTCCAGCCAAATTCCGAGAGGGAACGGGCTGATATGAGAACTTTCCTAGCTTATTTCCAAAACCTCAGGTTTAAGCAAAAGTTATTCATCTCCTATATGGTCGTTTCCATTATACCTGTTGTTGTGTTAGGGATGTTTTCTTATCACCAAGCAAGCTCGTTCCTGCTCCAACAGGCGAAGCAGAATTTGGATGGGGCCGTTAGTCAAATCGCAGAGACGATTAACTACCGCGCGAAGCAACATGAAGCGATCATCAATTCGATCACACAGAATGTTGTCTTTAAGCGCATTTTTATTAGTAATGATGGCGACTTTCCCGTCTTATATCGGGATTATGTGGATCCGTTTTTCAGTAATATTCTTGATTTCAATCGTGATATCTTACAAATCTCGGTGTTTACAGAGAATCAGTCTATTCTGCGTGGTGAATATATTTTACCGCTCAGTTTGACATCGGACCTCAAGTGGGCGAATCAGCGGATACAATCGAAAGAAACACAGTGGAACATTAAGAATGGCAAGCTCTTCGCTACAAGGCCGTTCGTTAGTGAAGAGGAAGCGCAATTAGGGAAGGCACCCGCGGTGTTGTTCCTGAGCATCGATGGGGATAGTTTGTTCCAAGGCTTGGATGATATCAAAACAAATGCCTATGGTATTCTGATTGTAGATAGGGATGGCCATCAAATTCTATCGAAGAACATGCACATGCGTGCAGAGCTTCCAATCGCATCACTGACTTCCGCCCAGTTACAAGAGCGAATCGGTTCATTTTCCATGCAGGGGGCAGATTACATGTACATCACTGCGGATATGGCGGAGCCGGGCTGGAAGCTTGTTTATTTTACCCCTAAGAATGGCATTTCGGTGGATGCCAAGAGCATTGTCAGTGCGACAGCCCTGATCGTCTTGGTTTGTTTGGCTGGCTTGCTGCTCATCATCTGGATGTTCTCCAACACTTTCGTCAAGCGTATTATTAAGCTCAATAAGAAGATGATGATCGTCGAAAATGGGAACCTGAAAATTGACGTGTCGAGTCAGTCCAGGGATGAAATTGGCCAATTGACGAATCGGTTCGGCAATATGTTAGTCAACATCAACACCTTGATCGAAGAAGTGTATCAAAGTAAAATCACGCAGAAAGAAGCGGAACTCAAGGCGCTGCAGACGCAGATTAATCCCCATTTTCTATATAACACGCTATCGATTATTAATTGGAAGGCCCTAGAAATTGACGCGATGGAAATCAGTCAGATTACGAATACCGTTTCACGCTTCTATCGCACGGTGCTGAATAAGGGAAGAGATTTCATCCCTGTGCGCAATGAATTGGAGAATGCCAAGGATTATATGCACATCCAAAGTATCATGCATAATTATCGGTTTGATTTCATTTGTGACGTAGAGGAAGCGTTGTTGCGATATGACATGATTAATCTTATTTTTCAGCCCATATTAGAAAATGCATTAGAACATGGTATTGATAAACTCCGTAAGGGGAGTGAGCGCGGCTGCATTACCCTGCGAGGCTATAGGTCGGGAGAAGATCTGGAGTTCTGCATCGCAGACAACGGACCAGGGATGAGTCAGGATATGGCGGAGGAGGTTATTCAACGAAACTCAGTCGGTTATGGTTTGAAAAATGTACATGATCGCATCCAGATTCGCTTTGGTCAAAGCTATGGCTTGCGGATTGAAAGTGCACTTGGTCACGGCACTCGTGTATTTCTAAACTTTCCTGTCTATACGGCAGATGAGATCTCTAGGGCAGATGCAGAATAGATGAGTGAAGCAACACCCATGAAGTCAGCGCGAAAACGCTTGGACGGAATGGGTGTTTTTTGCGTAAAAAAGTGTTACATATCGCAAAAATGTTGGATATTTGCCAAGTCCATCATGCGCTAGAATTTACTTATTGGAAGATTGATTGAAAGGAGCTGGAGAGATTGGGGGATAAGAAACCGCTGCTCATCAAGCTGATACGCAGAGATAAATTGCTGCTGCTGATGTTTTTACCGGTGTTTCTGTATTATTTCATATTTTGTTACTTGCCGATGCCGGGAATTCTCATTGCCTTCAAAAACTTCACACCGGGGCATGGTGTATTCGGAGGCGAATGGGTAGGGCTTAGATGGTTGGACCAGTTCGTCCATTCTCGTTATTTCTGGCGACTGCTGAGGAACACTTTCTTGCTTGCGTTCTATCCGTTAGTCATCGGGTTCTCGATTCCAATCATTTTTGCCATATGCGTTGTCGAGATTAAGAATGGCTTCTTCAAGCGGTTTGCCCAAACGGTGACCTACCTGCCGCACTTTATCTCAACGGTTGTCATCGCGGGGATGATCATTAACTTCCTGTCGCCAACGGACGGGATTGTGAATACGTTATTGGCTTCCATGGGCATGGCCAAAATTAATTTCATGATGGCGCCTGAATGGTTTCGATCCATCTTCACGGTATCGGGGATCTGGCAAAGCTTCGGCTTCAGCTCCATTATCTACATCGCGGCTATTATGGGGATTGATCAGGAAATGTATGACTCAGGCAAAATTGATGGCGTTAACAAATTTCAAGAGGTGTGGCATCTCACACTGCCTAGCTTGAAACCAACGATTGTAATTCTGTTCCTGCTCTCCATCGGAGGCATCATGACGGTGAATTTCGAGAAGGTGTATCTGCTCTACAACGGTGCCACGTACGAAACCGCTGATGTGATCTCGACCTATGTATACAGGCAAGGGATCGAGTCGCAGAACTTTGGTTTTGCTACAGCAGTCGGATTATTCAATTCCATTATCAGTTTCATCTTAGTATATGCGGCCAATCAAGCGAGTCGTCGTGTGAACGATATGTCGTTGTGGTAGTCCTGTTTCAAGAAAGGAGGCCTTCATGGTTAAATCATGGACGGACCGGAGCTTTTATGTCATCGTGTACAGTCTTGTCGCGCTAGCGATCGTTGTGACCTTATATCCCTTTATTTATGTAGTAAGTATCTCTATGAGCTCCGTAGAAGCGATTGATAATAAGTTAGTGACGTTCTTACCTGTTGATCTAAATTTCGATGGGTACAAAATGGTGCTCGGCTATTCCGAGTTGTGGAAGTCTTACTACAACACCATTTGGTATACCGTTGTGGGGACGGTCTTCAATCTGGTAGCCACGTGTTTAGCGGCCTATCCGCTTTCGAGGAAGGCATTCTTCCTGCGGAGAAAGCTCAATTTCTACATCGCATTCACGATGTACTTCTCTGGCGGCTTGATTCCCATTTATATGGTGATTACGGAATTAGGGCTCTACAACACGAGATGGGCGATGATTCTGCCTGTACTTGTAAGCACCTTTAACGTCATGATCTTGCGATCAGCCTTCGAGGCGATTCCGAATGAGATATTTGAGAGCGCCAATATGGATGGCGCCAAGGATTTCACCTTACTGTTCCGTATTGCGATACCGCTTACAAAACCAACGTTAGCGGTACTAACTCTCTACTATGCCGTTGCCCATTGGAACGATTTCTTCAATGCGCTGCTGTATCTCGGGAAGTCGGAGCTGCAACCCCTGCAGATATTCCTGCGAAGAGTGCTTATTATGGCATCACCGGAAATCATGCAGAAAATGGGGGGAGAGACAGCGGCTAAAGCGCTTGCTGTTTCAACGCTCCAGGTTCGTTACGTTTCGATTGTTGTCAGCATTTTACCGATTATTACGATCTATCCGTTCATTCAGAAGTATTTCGTTCGTGGTATCACGTTAGGTGCAGTCAAAGGGTAGCGATACTCTTGCTGGATAGATAAGTGGGCTTTATACATTAAGGGAGGGTTCGTATATGAAAAAAACGCTCAAAACAACGGCAAGTTTGTCTCTGATTACCGCTTTATTCGCTATGGTAGCCGCAGCCTGTACAAGTGATGGCGGCGCTGAGCCTGCTGCAAGCACGGGGGCGGCAACGACGAAACCTGATGCGAGTGCTTCGGCAGCACCAGCGGGGTTCACATACACAGGCACAGGGCCAATTACCGATAAAGCCGGTTCGCTCAAAATTTTGGCAACGAATGCATGGACGAACAATGTGGATCTCAATCAAGCTCCGATTGTCCAAGAGTTGAGTAAACGAGCAGGCATTACCGTCAATTGGGAGCTGCTTCCGCCATCGACCTATCAGGATGCAATTAGCCCGCGACTTGCCGCAGGAGCCGATCTTCCCGATGTGATCTACCAGTTGGACCAGGATCAGACGATGAAGAACATTCAGGGAGGCTTGTTCAAACCTCTGAACGATTATATCGATAAGTATGGCGTGAACATCAAGAAGTTGTTCGAGAAATACCCTGCGCTGAAAGCGAGCTTAACGACACCAGACGGGAAGATATACTATCTGCCGCAATTGGCTGTGACGAAGAACTATATGCCTACTTTTATGGTGAATGTCAGATGGCTGGAAAAACTAAATCTCAAAGAGCCAACAACGCTTGATGAATTCACGGATATGCTGCGCAAGTTCAAAGCGAATGATCCGAATGGTAATGGAAAACAGGATGAAATCCCGTTCTCCGTAGCGCCTAATCAACTGGCGAGTGCATTTGGACCTGTGTTCGGATTAGATCTAGCGAATAACTTCTACGCGGACAAAGACGGTAAAGTGCATTATTCATTCTATGAACCGAACTATAAGGAGTATTTAACCTACTTAAATAGTTTGTACAAAGAGGGATTGCTAGAGTCGGATTTCGCCAGCGTTACCGCGGATCAGATTACATCGAAGTTCTCACAAAATATAACAGGCGTTACGTTTAACTTTAGTTGGTATACCTCTATGGTATACAGTAAGCTGTTCAAGGATTACGATCCTACGAAACCGCTGATTAAAGGGATTGCTCCATTCAAGGGGCCGCACGGCGATCAATTCTATATAGGACGGAACCCGATTACAGGTATCTTCGGCGTATCGAAGAATGCCAAAGATCCAGAGCTGGCGTTCAAATTCTTGGACTATGCGAGCAGTGAAGAATCCAAGGAGATGTATGTGTGGGGATTGAAAGGACAAACGTACGATGTGGTGGATGGCAAGAAACAATTTACGGAGAAAGGCAAGGATAATGATTTCATCCAAAAATTCGGTATCAATCCAACGAACTTGCCGATCGAGCAATCCGTCGATGCAACGGATGTACTGGTAGCACCATGGCATGCTAAGATTGATAAAGAGATGGAGAAATATATCAAAGCACCGTTCCCATTTGTCTACGCGCTGAAAGCCGAGGCTGACAAAGAGAATACGGTGATGCCAGATATTACGACTTATGTGAATGAAATGAATATCAAGTTTATTACCGGCAAGGAAAGCCTGGATAAATTCGATAGTTATATCAAGTCGTTGAAAGGTATGGGTGTCGAGGATGTCATCAAAGGCAGACAAGCGCAATACGACCGTTATCTCACCGCCAGTAAAAAATAAATAACGATCGTCGTAGGTGTAACGAGCACAGCAGCCGCGGATATGGCTGCTGTGTTTATCCATTTTGCGGCGACGAATCTCGAAAAGGACGGTCTCAGGATGAGAAGACTCACCTATACGCTGCTGTTCATCGTGATCTGTGCTTCGATTGTTGTCCTCCTATTCGTCGGCAAAGGTGGAGATTCAGGGCTGACGCCAGCAGTGTCGCACACGAACAAGACGAGGCAGGATCTAGCGCCAACTACCTTGCGTCTGCTGTTCCCTTTGGAGAAGCCGGCCGCCCAAGATGAAGTTATCCAAGCTGTTGAGAACAAGCTAGCGAAGGACGGCTTGCCTATTAAGCTCGAATTTACCTATATTCCCTATGATCAGTACTGGAAGAAAATGTGGCTGAATGCGGCAAGCGGGGAGCCATACGATATTGCCCTATCCGCGTATTCGAATATTGCGGATTTAGTTTCGAAGAAAGTACTAGCTCCCTTGGATGATGCGCTTCGCGACTATGGTCCTGCGATCGTAAACAGCACCCCCGATTACGCATTTCAAGGTGTCACGATTAACGGTCATATTTACGGTATCCCACGTGTGATGCCGATCGCAGAGTTTCAGAGCTTCGTGCAGATTCGAGGTGATCTGAGGAAGAAGTATGGTTTGCCAGAGATACGAACCGTGGCCGATATGGACAGGTATTTGGAGACGATTCACCAGAATGAACCGACGATGACGCCTTATTTTTATGACACGGGTCGTTTCTTGCTTCGAGAATATGGGGATGTTGCCTTTTTCGCGGGAGGTTACTTGAATGCCCCTGTCTATATTGACCCGGCGGATCCGCAGCTGAAGGTCAGAAATACATACGAATCGGATTTCTTCGTGCGTATCATGGAGAAGATGCATGAATGGCAAGAGAAGGGCTATATCCCGTATGGCCCGTCGGATACCTCGAAATATCCAGATCCAGAGCTTGCTTTTAACTCAGGCAAAGTGGCCGCCACTTGGAGTGTGGTCATGAAGCAAACCGAGCGAATTGATGCGTTCAAAGCCATGCTTCCAACGGGGGAGCTGGAGAATGTGTATTTGCATCCAGAGAAGCCGAAGTATTTGTACGCAGGGGCTGACAATATTCTGTCGGTATTTTCGACAAGCCAGCATGTGAATGAGTCAGTTGCTTTCCTCAATTGGCTGAGGGGCAGTCAGGAGAATTACGATCTCTTCACGTATGGGATTAAAGATGTGAATTACAAGCTGAAGGACGAGGCTATCGTTTATGACGGTATCGCCCCTGAGCATCAGTATAACCCGATTAGCTGGACTTGGAATGATATTCGGTTTGCTCGGTTTAGCACGTACATTTCTCCTGCTTATAGCAAGGAGCTGCGGGATTGGGATAAGGAAGCGATCGTTTCTCCAACGCTCGGTTTTGTGCCTGATCTGGCTCCAATTAAATCGGAGATAGCCCAGCTCACTGTGATCATTACAGAGTATTTGCCGAAATTGTATGATGCCAAGATGGATTGGGCAACGACAATGGCTAGCTTCAGAGTGAAATTAAAAGATGCGGGAATGACGCATGTGATTGCGGAAATTCAAAGGCAATTTGATGCCTACCACGCTAGTAGAAAGGGTGAAAAACCATGATTACTGTATCAGCAGATGGGAGCGGCGACTTCCTGAGCATACAAGAGGCTGTTAATCATATCCCACAGGGACTGACAGAGCCAACGATCATTCATATTAAAAGTGGTGTATATAAAGAGAAGTTATATATCGATAAGTCGTGGATAACGCTAGTTGGCGATGGAGCGGACACGACAGTGATTTCTTATGGCGATTATGCGAAAAAGGTGTTTCCGAGCGGTGAACCTTACCACACGTTTCATTCTTACACGGCTTATATTGGTGGGGATCATATTACGGTGGAAGGGATTACTTTCGAGAATACAGCGGGAAGCGGGGACATCGTGGGGCAAGCGTTGGCCGCTTATGTCGATGGGGACTGCGTAGCCTTCCGTGATTGCCGATTCCTCGGGCATCAGGACACGCTGTTCACGGGGCCGCTGCCACCGAAACCGCGAGACCGCGGCAGTTTTGGCGGTCCAAGGGAAGGTGCCCCTAGACGTCCAGTGAGGCAGTATTATGAACGTTGCTACGTGGAGGGGGATATTGATTTTATTTTTGGCTCGGCGACAGCGGTGTTTCAGGACTGTGAGATTGTCTCCTTGGGACGTGGCTGGATTACAGCAGCCTCTACGCCGGAGGAAGTTCCCTATGGTTATGTATTTCTGAGGTGTAAGCTCACTGGTAATGCGCCTGAGCAGTCTGTAGGCCTAGGGAGGCCGTGGCGGAATTATGCGAAGACAGCGTTCATAGATTGCTGGATAGGGCCGCATGTTAAGGTCGCGGGCTGGGATCGATGGAATGAGCAGGAGCCTGTCGATGAGGTTATATACATAGAGAGTGGGAGTAGGGGTCCTGGGGCTGTAACGAGTGGCCGCGTTGTGTGGGCAACGGAGTTGCCGGCTGGGGAGTCGGCAGCGTGGACAGCCGAGCAAGTTCTGGCAGGTGACGATGGATGGAATCCATCGGTACGTAGCGGGAGATAAGACACGATAGCGCCTTGCGCGTGGCCTAAAAGGTAAGCCCGCCCCCGCAGCGGGAGGGGGAAACGAGAGATAGCGCCCGAAAAGGGCGCTATCGCGTTTCCCCGGCGTGGAAGCGGCAGGATAAGGCCCATTTTGGGCCTTAAAGGGAAGCACGCGCCCGCAGCGGGTGGGGAAACGAGAGATAGCGCCCAAAAAGGGCGCTATTGCGTTCCCCCGGCGAGGAAGCGGCAGGATAAGGCCCATTTTGGGCCTTAAAGTGAAGCACGCGCCCGCAGTGGGTGGGGGAAACGAGAGATAGCGCCCAAGAAGGGCGCTATTGCGTTCCCCCGGCGTGGTTGCCGCAGGATAAGGCCCATTTTGGGCCTTAAAGTGAAGCACGCGCCCGCAGCGGGTGGGGGAAACGAGAGATTAGCCTACTAAAGCCGTTCAGAGGATAACTCCTTGGCGGTTTATCTTCGTATTGGAAAAGTTACCCGTATTGACAATCATTATCGATAAAAATATAATTAATATTATATTATAATTATTATAATTAATGTTGTGCTTTTTATCCATTACTTATGGCATCCCGGAATGTAGATGTGACATAAGGTGCAACGATCGAACCCTAAGTCGAAGCTCACCATAAAATAAGAAATGAAAGAGGAGGTTACCCTAATGGTCAAACATGATCTGAATCAAGCCTTACAGCGGATGCGAGCTAAAAATATTCCGTTAACTCCGCAGCGGCGAGCGTTGCTAACGTATCTGTATGCACAGGAAAGTTATGTGGCGGTGAAAGATATTTGCGAGGCAATGGTCGGCGAGTATCCGCATGTGAATGCAATGACCGTTAATAGTTCTCTGCACGTTTTTAAACAGCTGGGATTAGTGAATGAGTTGGCGGTTAGTGGAACCTCTTTACGATATGAAGCTGCGGTATGTTCGTAAGTAGATGTGAATGCTAGTACGTGAGTAGTCGACCGTGATCATGCCATTGTCCATATAGTTGATTGAGACGGGTATGTTCAATGAACTTGGTCAAGCGATTCTGATACAATGTTGCGTCGCTTCGTACCGACTGAATATTGTCGAGTTTGACTCTCACGTAGAGCGCTGGCAAGGACTGAAAATGGCCGTAGAGCACTTCGTCCTGACGCAATTGCTTCATAATATCTTCATCTATGGTGAAAGATGCGGTGTTCATATCAGGCAATACGTGATGCCCAGCTTCCGTCATGAAGCCTAATTTGTCCAACCGCCGGACGCGCTCTTTATTGAGCTCTGTCCATTTGCTCTTCTTTTTCCGAGGGGAGAAGCGTTGTGCTGTGTGGGTCTCATCAACTTTCTTCGTTGTGCTGTCAATCCAGCCAAAGCATAAGGCTTCTTCCACAAAGTCAATGTAACTCATGGAAGTGCGCTGAGTAGGAACTAGCCAACAATAACTCTCTGTATTGTGATTGTTAACTAGCCACTCTCGCCATTCTTGCCGCGTCTCTACTAGTACTAGTTTATCTATAATCATAATTGCTTGTCACCTCCGATTAGTGGTTGTTTCCATTTCGAATATGTAGTATCGGTCTATATGAGTATTGTAAACGGTGCACACTGACAACTATATGTCAGTGTGCTTATTTAATTTTTTGGGGGGATGGCAAGAGGCGTTGCCTCAGGGTAAACTAACTGGATTTTATACAGCTAAATCAGGCGATTTCGCGGCATTATGGAATAACCAGCCGTCATTGTCGAAAAATATGAAAAATCGCTTCATAAGTAAATTTGGATGTTCGGGAACATCGGAAGACTTCATAGACATGTTGAGAATCGGTTGAGAATTGCAGCTTTACTCTTGAACAGGTAAAAGCTAGAAATTGTGCCTAAAAAGCGAACTATTTAAAAGAAACAAGATAAAAACGTTCGTTTTTTCAAATTGACATGGCACGTCAGTTGGTAGTAAACTAGGAAAGCGGGAAATGAAGCCGCACTAATTAAAAATGTCGAATCAACTCGTATAAAATCAGGGATAAGGCCTGGAAGTATCTACCCAAAAACCATGAATTTTTGGACTACGAGGAAGCGAATGAGGGGAACCATAGGAAATGATGGTCTTTTTGCATTCGGTTCTTTTGCTGTCCAGCGTATAGAATCGTGAATTCTAGCTCTGGGCATTTTTCTATTATATAGGTGACGAAAGTGGGTTTAAGATGACGACGGTACGTGTTGGTGTAATTATGGGAAGCCAGTCGGATTGGGAAACGATGAAGCATGCTTGTGATATGTTGGACGAACTGGGTATAGCGTATGAGAAGAAAGTTGTCTCCGCGCATAGAACGCCAGATCTGATGTTTGAATATGCAGCATCGGCGATCGAACGTGGGTTACAAGTCATTATTGCCGGAGCAGGCGGTGCGGCGCATTTACCAGGAATGGTTGCAGCCAAAACAGAGCTACCGGTTATTGGTGTTCCTGTCAAAACGTCTACGCTGAATGGTATGGACTCTTTGCTTTCTATCGTGCAAATGCCAGGCGGCATTCCGGTTGCTACTGTTGCGATCGGCCATGCGGGTGCCACGAATGCTGGCTTGCTCGCTGGGCAAATTCTGGGTGCTTTCGATCCGGAGATCCAAGCGAGAGTGAAAGCACGCCGCGCGCGCATCACGCAAACGGTGCTAGAAAGCAGTGACAACCTATGAGTGACACTTCCAGCGGTAAGGTGATTGGGCCAGGCGGAACCATCGGCATCCTTGGCGGCGGGCAATTAGGCCGCATGCTGACGCTAGCCGGACGCAATATGGGGTATCGCTTCGTGACGCTTGACCCGACAGAGGATGCTCCTTGCGGCCAAGTGGCGACGCAGATTCAAGCGAATTTCGACGACGTGGAGGCAGCTAGAAAGCTGGCCGCACTGTCGGACGTGATCACGTACGAGTTCGAGAACGTCGACGCACACGTCACCAACATTTTGATGGAAGAGTCCTATGTTCCACAAGGCAGTCATCTTTTATACACGACCCAGCACCGTCTTCGTGAGAAAAGAGCAATTGAAGCAGCAGGCGTGCCAGTAGCGCCTTATGCAGAGATCAAAAGCGAATCGGACCTTAGAGAAGCAGCGGAGCGCTTCGGCATTCCATGCGTGCTCAAAACCGCAACCGGCGGTTATGACGGCAAAGGGCAATGGGTGCTTCGCTCCCTAGACGAAGTCGCAGAAGCTTATAAAACGCTAAGCCGCGCCAAAACCGAGCTAGTGCTCGAACAATTCATTCATTTTGACAAAGAATTATCCGTTATTGCAGCTAGAAGTCCACGCGGTGAGGTCAGAGCATTCCCTGCCGCTGAAAATATACATGTACATAATATTCTGCACGAATCCATCGTGCCGGCACGTATTCCAGTGCCCGTGCAGAAGGCAGCCGAAGAACTCGCGATTCGCATCGCGGAGTCGCTCGGTGTTATCGGGCTCATTGCGGTTGAGCTATTCCTAACCAAGGATGGTCAACTGTACGTCAACGAGCTTGCGCCACGCCCGCACAATTCCGGGCATTACACGATGGAAGCTTGCCGGACCTCGCAGTTCGAGCAGCACGTACGCGCGATTTGCAACTTGCCGTTAGGTTCAACCGAATTGATCACCCCTGTGGTCATGGTCAACTTGCTAGGTGAGCACATTGCGCCGCTGCACGATCGACTTGCGGATCCAGGCTTCCTAGAGAATGAAACGTTAGGCGTCTCTGCCAAACTTCATTTGTACGGCAAGAAAGAAGCGAAAGAGAAACGCAAAATGGGTCACATCAACCTTTTAACCGACGATGTTGAGAAAGCATTGACTTGGATAGAACAAACAGGCATTTGGGAAAGTAAGTAAAAGATAATTATTGGAGGCATGGTGCAAAAATGATCGATCGTTATACACGCCCTGAGATGGCAAGCATTTGGACAGAACAGAATAAATTTCAAGCGTATTTGGAAGTAGAAATTCTTTCTTGCGAGGCTTGGGCAGAGCTTGGCGTTATTCCGAAGGAAGATGTGAAAGTATTGCGCGAAAAAGCGAGCTTCAACATCGACCGCATCTATGAAATCGAGCAAGAGACTCGTCATGACGTTATCGCATTCACACGTGCTGTATCCGAAACATTAGGGCCTGAGCGCAAATGGGTTCACTACGGTTTGACTTCAACGGACGTTGTCGATACGGCGATGGGCTACTTGCTTCGTCAAGCGAACGAAATTTTGGACAAAGACATTCAGAACTTCATCGAAATTCTTCGTAATAAAGCGATTGAACATAGAGATACAGCGATGATGGGTAGAACGCATGGTGTTCATGCAGAGCCAACGACGTTTGGTTTGAAAATGGCACTATGGTACGAAGAAATGAAGCGTAACCTAGAGCGTTTCCGTACAGCCGCAAATGGCGTGCAATTCGGTAAAATCTCAGGAGCAGTAGGCACGTACGCGAACATTGATCCGTTCGTTGAGCAATATGTGTGCGAGAAGCTAGGCACAACGCCAGCTCCAATCTCCACACAAACACTGCAACGTGACCGCCACGCAGATTACATGGCTACATTAGCGCTAATCGCGACTTCCATGGACAAATTTGCAACAGAAATACGTGCGCTTCAGAAGAGTGAGTTCCGTGAAGTGGAAGAGCCGTTTGCCAAAGGTCAAAAAGGTTCTTCTGCAATGCCGCACAAACGTAACCCGATCGGTTGCGAGAGCATTTCCGGTCTATCCCGTGTCATTCGAGGACACATGGTTTCCGCTTACGAGAACGTGACGCTGTGGCATGAGCGCGACATTTCGCATTCCTCCGTTGAGCGTATCATCCTGCCAGATTCGACGCAGTTGTTGAACTACATGCTGAACCGTCTTGGCAACATCATTAAGAATTTGACGGTATTCCCTGAAAATATGAAACGCAACATGCGCAGCACGTACGATGTTCCTTTCTCTGGCCGCGTGATGACGAAGCTGATCGACAAAGGTTTTGCTCGTGAGCAAGCGTACGATACCGTACAACCGAGAGCGATGCAAGCATGGGAAGAGCAACGCTCCTTCCGCGAAATCGTTGAGAACACATCGGTCATCACCGAAGTGCTTAGCCCAGAAGAAATCGCAGATTGCTTCGATCCTAGCTGGCATTTGAAGCATGTAAGCACGATTTTTGACCGTTTAGGTTTGAACTAGAACAATATTTACGGGGAAGGGTGTGGAGTTCGTGGCAAACGCAAGCGGGATTTTGAGTACAGCGGAAGAAATGATCAATGCCCCTTTGGTGCATAAAGGCAAAGTACGTGAGCTGTATGACCTTGGCGATAGCTTTTTGATCGTGGTGACGGATCGCATTTCGGCTTTCGATTATATCTTAAAGCCTGGCGTTCCGGATAAAGGATACGTGCTGAATGCACTTAGCAAGTACTGGTTCGGCGTAACGAGCGGTTATATGAAGAATCACATCATCCACACGGATGTTGAGAAGCTTCATGCGATTATTCCTAGCGCTGAGGATCGTGAAGTACTGAAAGAGCGCATTATCGTGGCGAAAAAAGCGGAGCGCATCTCCATCGAGTGCGTAGTTCGCGGCTATATCACGGGGAACGGCTGGAGACAGTACGAGAAAACCGGAGAAATTAACGGCATTAAATTGCCGGAGGGCTTGCGCAAAAACGAACGTCTTAATGATCCGATATTCACACCAGCAGCGAAAAATGATGTGGGTCACGATGAGGACATCACCCTTGAACAGATGAAAGAACTAGTTGGCGAAGAGCTAACCTTAGCTCTGCAAGAGCGCAGCATTATGCTGTATGTGCTAGCACATAGCATCTGTGAGCAAAAAGGCATTATTTTAGCAGATACGAAGTTTGAATTCGGTATTTATGCAGGTGAACTTATTATCATTGATGAGATCTTTACACCGGATTCTTCCCGTTATTGGTCACAAGAGAAATATGCCCTAGATATCGAGATCGATTCCATGGACAAAGAGCCTGTTCGCACGTATTTGGCGGGATCAGGTTGGGATAAAAATAGTGAACCGGACGAGCTTCCAGCTTCTGTTGTGGAAGAGACTTCGAACCGATATAAAGAAATTTTGAACCGATTGGTTGACTCGAAATAAACGGCTACGCCGTCCTTGAAGGACGGGTGCGTTTATCTAGAAATATAGCCGATGTAATAAGTGAAACATATTCTTACTAACTATATTTAAAATAACGCTGAGGAGCGATTTCACGATGAAAGCAACTGTTTATGTAACGATTAAACAAAACGTATTGGACGTGCAAGGAACAGCAGTTCAAGGAGCACTTCACTCCATGGGCTTCGAAGAAGTTGGCAAAGTGCGCATCGGTAAATACTTGGAGCTTGAGCTTGGTACAACTGACAGAGCGGAAGCAGAAGCACGCGTAAAAGCAATGTGCGAGAAGTTGCTTGCTAACACAGTCATCGAAGACTACCGTTACGAATTGGCTTAGTAGACACGAGGAAATGCAGAGAGTTTCACTACAGCACAACTTTTAGGAGGAAGAAGTCATGAATTTTGCGGTTCTTGTGTTCCCGGGATCGAATTGCGATATCGACTTGTACAAAGCGATTGAAGATACAATTGGTCAACCTGTTGACTATGTGTGGCATACGGACGGCGACTTGTCCAAATATGATTGCATCCTAGTACCAGGAGGATTCTCTTACGGGGATTACCTGCGTTGTGGAGCGATTGCTCAGTTTACGAACGTTATGAAGGCTGTCGTGAAGGCTGCGGAAGAAGGCAAGTACATTCTAGGTATTTGTAACGGATTCCAAGTGTTGACGGAAGCTCGTTTGCTGCCAGGCGCATTGCTGCGCAACAACGGCATGAAATTCCGCTGTCACCAAGCGGTTCTGAAAGTAGAGAACAACACAACGGCGTTCACACGTGATTATGCCGAAGGTGAATTGATCAACATTCCGATCGCACACGGTGAAGGCAACTACTACTGTGACGAAGCTACGCTCCAAGAATTGCAAGAAAACAACCAAATCGTGTTCCGTTACGAAGCGGGCAACAACCCGAACGGATCACTTGATGATATCGCAGGAATTAGCAACAAAGCAGGAAACGTTGTGGGTATGATGCCCCATCCAGAGCGTGCCATTCATGAGATTCTTGGCTCCGCTGACGGTAAGAAAATGTTCACATCTATTCTAAGTGCTTGGAGGGAAAAACATGACGCAGCAGCTATCCGCTAAGGAACCAACAGCCGAACAAATCGCGGAACAGAAGATCTACAAGCAAATGGGTGTAACCGACGAGGAGTTTGCCAAAATTTGCGGTTTCCTTGGACGCAATCCGAACTATGTGGAGATCGGCGTATTCAGCGTAATGTGGTCCGAGCATTGTTCTTACAAAAACTCCAAACCTGTACTTCGCAAATTCCCAGTAACAGGACCTCGCGTTCTTATGGGACCTGGTGAAGGTGCAGGGATCGTAGATATCGGGGATAACCAAGCGGTTGTTTTCAAAATCGAAAGTCATAACCACCCTTCCGCTATCGAGCCTTACCAAGGCGCGGCGACAGGTGTGGGCGGTATTATTCGTGATATTTTCTCCATGGGTGCACGCCCAGTTGCACTATTGAACTCCTTGCGTTTCGGTAAATTGGAAAACGATCGCGTGAAGTACTTGTTCGAGCACGTTGTCTCCGGTATCGCTGGATACGGTAACTGTATCGGGATCCCGACAGTCGGCGGCGAAGTGATGTTCGACGAGAGCTACGAGGGGAACCCGCTCGTTAACGCAATGTGCGTGGGTCTTATCGACCACGACATGATCCAACGCGGTGTTGCCAAAGGTGTAGGTAACCCAGTGTTCTACGTAGGTCCGGCAACTGGCCGCGACGGTATTCACGGTGCGACATTCGCATCCGAGGAATTGACGGCTGAATCCGAAGCGAAGCGTCCAGCGGTACAAGTTGGCGATCCGTTCATGGAAAAGCTAGTTCTAGAAGCTTGTTTAGAGTTAATCGATTCCGGCATCGTGCTTGGAATTCAAGATATGGGTGCAGCGGGACTTACCTGTTCCTCCGCTGAGATGGCAAGTAAAGCAGGGAACGGCATGGAGCTGTACCTGGATGAAGTTCCACAACGCGAAGAAGGCATGACAGCATATGAAATGATGTTGTCTGAGTCCCAAGAGCGTATGCTTTTCGTTGTTGAGCCGAAGGATGAAGCGCAAGCTAAAGGCATCTTCGAGCGTTGGGGCTTGCACTGTGCGAAAGTCGGTAAAGTAACCGACGACGGTTTCTTGAAATTGATCCACCACGGAGAAGTCGTGGGGAACATGCCTGTAGGCGCACTCGTTGACGAGTGCCCGGTTTACAATAAGCCAAGCAAAGTGCCGGCTTATTACGAAGCAAGCGCAGCGATCGATACAACCCGTTACCCTGAGGTAACGAAGTTGACGGATGCGCTGAAATCCGTACTCGCGTCCCCGACGGTCGCGAGCAAAGAGTGGGTTTACAACCAGTATGACTACATGGTTCGTACAGAAACAGCTGTGCGTCCAGGTTCGGACGCAGCAGTCGTAACGATCCGCGGCACGCGCAAAGGTCTTGCGATGACAACGGATTGTAACGGACGCTACGTGTACCTTGATCCGGAAGTGGGCGGACGTATCGCGGTATCCGAAGCAGCGCGTAACATCGTTTGTTCCGGTGCTGAGCCGCTTGCAGTGACGGATAACTTGAACTTCGGTTCCCCGGACAAGCCTGAAATCTTCTGGCAGTTGGAGAAATCCACGGACGGTATGGCAGAAGCTTGCCGCTTCTTGGATACGCCGGTTATCGGCGGAAACGTTTCGCTTTACAACGAAAACTCCAAGGGTGCGATCTACCCGACTCCGGTTATCGGAATGGTTGGTCTTGTGCATGACACAGACCACATCACGACGCAAAACTTCAAAAATGAAGGCGACATCATTATCCTGCTTGGTGAGACGAAAGCAGAGCTCGGCGGCAGCGAATTCCAATATGTGATTCACGGTGTAACCGAAGGCCGTCCTCCAGAGTTGGATTTGGCTACTGAGAAACGCCTGCAAAACGCAGTGCTTAAAGCGATCCAAGAAGGTCTAGTTGCTTCTGCACATGACTTGTCTGAAGGCGGTTTGGCTGTAGCACTTGCAGAAAGCTGTATCAGCGGAAACATCGGCGCAGAAGTTAACGTAACTTCTGAACTACGTCCTGATTTCGCATTGTTTAGTGAAACACAATCTCGTATCGTATTGAGCGCGACACCAGACAAAGCGGATGCTTTGAAACACTGGATCGCTTCCCAAGGCGTACCATATCAAGAAATCGGAAAAGTAACAGGTTCCTACCTCACTGTGAAAATCAATGACGAACAGCGTCTCCAGTCTCCTGTAAGCGAGCTGGCGAAAGTCTGGAAGGATGCGATTCCATGTCTAATGGCGTAAAGCAATCCAAGGCCCTGAAGCTTCCTGAGGCTCCACTAGTGCAACTAGCTGGAGGTCAGCACGAGCTTTGGACAGGTGACTACTACAACGAAGGTATTGGCGGCCAAGGCGGATTGTTCGATAAGCTGAATGAAGAGTGCGGGGTGTTCGGGGTGTATGGTCATCCCGAAGCTTCCTCCCTATGCTATTACGGGCTGCATGCCCTTCAGCATCGTGGACAGGAAAGTGCCGGCATCTGTACAGTCGATGGAGGCAAATTCAACTATTACCGTGGGATGGGACTTGCGAAGGAAGTTTTTACAAATGATAACTTGCATCCACTTACGGGTTCAACGGCTATCGCGCATGTGCGCTATTCAACAGCAGGCGAAAGCAAGCTGGCGAATGCACAGCCACTCGTGTTCAAATACCGCGAAGGCGATCTAGCGATTGCAACGAACGGGAATCTTGATAATGCCAACATTATCAAACGTGAACTGGAGCGGAAGGGTTCCATTTTCCAAACAACAAGTGATACGGAAGTTATGGCGCATCTGATTGCTCGCTCCGAGCATGATGATATTGTTGATGCCGTTAAGGATGCGATGAATCAAGTCATCGGCGGTTTCGCCTTCCTTATTATCACCAAAGATAAATTGATTGCTGCGCTTGATCCGAACGGCTTACGTCCGTTCATGATCGGTCGTCTGGGTGAATCCTACTTGTTCGCGTCAGAGACTTGTGCATTTGATGCGGTTGGGGCAACCTATTTCCGTGATGTACAGCCTGGCGAGATCATCGTGATTGATCGTGATGGCTTCCGTTCGGAACGTTTTGCAGAAGGCAGCAAGCGTGCGATTTGTGCGATGGAATACATCTACTTCGCTCGACCAGACAGCGACATTGATACGGTCAATATTCACTCCGCTCGTAAACGGATGGGTAAACGACTAGCGATGGAAGCTTTCGTGGATGCGGATATTGTAACCGGCGTGCCGGATTCCAGTATTTCAGCGGCGATTGGTTTTGCGGAACAAACCGGGATTCCTTATGAGCTGGGTCTGATCAAGAACCGCTACACAGGCCGTACGTTCATCATTCCAAGCCAAGAGCTGCGTGAGCAAGGTGTCAAAATGAAGCTGAGCGCCGTTCGTAAGGTGGTCGAAGGCAAGCGTGTCGTGATGATCGATGACTCCATCGTTCGGGGGACAACGTCCTTACGCATCGTCAACCTGCTTCGTGAAGCAGGAGCAACGGAGGTTCATGTGCGGATTTCTTCGCCGCCTTTTATGAACCCATGTTACTACGGGATTGATACGCCAGATCGCAAAGAGCTTATCGCGGCGATGAACTCCATCGAAGAGATTCGTAAGGCAATCAACGCGGATTCGCTTCATTTTTTAACCAAGGATGGACTGCTGGATTCAATCGGTCAAGGTTCCGCAGGCAAAGAGAGCGGATATTGTACGGCTTGTTTCGACAACAGCTATCCAACGGAAATCGTTGATGTGACGAAGGTCGGATGTGCTTGTGATTAATTTTTAATGTAAAAGAGAGAAAACGGGGGTCTAACGACCTCCCCCATATATAGACAAACTAAGGAGTGTTGGTCAGTGTCGGATGCTTATAAAAAGGCTGGCGTCGATATCGCGGCGGGGAACGAAGCAGTAGAACGGATGAAAAAGCACGTAAAACGGACATTCCGTCCTGAAGTGTTAACAGATCTCGGTGGCTTCGGCGGGCTGTTCAGCTTGAACAAAGACAAGTATGAGGAGCCTGTACTCGTATCGGGTACGGACGGCGTGGGCACGAAGCTGAAGATTGCTTTTGCCATGGATAAGCATGATACGATTGGAATTGACGCGGTTGCGATGTGTGTGAACGATATTATCGTGCAAGGCGCAGAGCCGTTGTTCTTCCTAGACTATCTCGCTTGTGACAAAGTCATTCCAGAGAAAATTGAAGCGATCATTAAAGGGATCGCCGACGGTTGTGCGCAATCTGGTTGCTCACTAATCGGTGGCGAAACGGCGGAAATGCCGGGCATGTATGCTGAAGGGGAGTATGACATTGCTGGCTTTACGGTTGGAATCGTCGACAAGAAAAAGATCATCGACGGAACAACGATCCGTCCTGGAGATGTCGTGCTAGGACTAGCTTCAAGCGGTGTACACAGCAACGGTTTCTCGCTTGTGCGCAAGCTTTTGCTAGAAGATAACGGATATACGCTTCAAGGGCATGTGGATGAGCTTGGCGACAAGCTTGGCAACGTGTTGCTTGAGCCAACGAAGCTGTATGTGAAGCCAGTTCTTGCTATGTTGGAAGATGTAGCGATCAAAGGGATGGCGCATATCACAGGCGGCGGTTTCATCGAAAATATTCCGCGGGTTCTGCCGGATGGCGTGAACGTGGATATTCAATACGGATCATGGCCGATCCTTCCGATCTTCTCTTTAATGCAGCGTGTAGGTAACATCACGAATAACGATATGTTCCGCACATTCAACATGGGAATCGGGATGGTTGTGATCGTGGCAGCTGACGATGCAGAGAAAGCAATCGCTGCAGCGGAAGCGCAAGGCGAGAAAGCGTACCGTCTAGGTGTTGTTACAGAAGGCGAGCGTGTCGTTACGTTCCAAGGAGCTGACGTCTAATGCAGCCTTATCGCATTGCGGTGATGGCTTCAGGCAGCGGCTCGAATTTTCAGGCCATTGTGGATCAGGTACAGAAGGGGAAGCTTGATGTTAGCATCGAGCTTCTTGTCTGTGACCGCCCACAGGCGTTCGTCATCGAGCGGGCCAAAGAAGCGAAGGTACCTGTCTTTGCCTTTAACCCGAAGGAATACGCGAGCCGTGAGGCTTATGAGGCGTTGATCTTGAAAGAGCTGCAGGATCGTCAGGTCGATCTGGTCGTGATGGCAGGATACATGCGGATTATTACGAATGTGCTGGTTGAGCCTTTCTATGGGCGGATGATTAACATTCATCCGTCGTTGTTGCCATCGTTCCCTGGCGTGCGCGCTGTGGAACAGGCGGTCGAGTATGGCGTGAAGCAGACGGGCGTCACGGTGCATTTCGTCGATGGCGGGCTGGACTCCGGCCCGATCATTGCGCAGCGTGCCGTGGAAATTCACGAGCACGAGACAGCTGATTCGCTCACGGAGCGAATCCATGCGGCCGAGCACGTGCTGCTGCCGCAGGTTGTGCGGTGGCTGCGCGAGGGCCGCGTGAGCTTGGACGGCCGCAGGGTAGGCGTGCGGAAGTAGGGTTTGGAGTGGGAACGAAGCGCTGCCTGAGCTGTAACGGTGAAAAACGCGCTTACAGCGTGGCGAGTAGCCGAACCTTCACGGGGATAATTCTATCCCCAATTGTTTAATTTGTGGCGTTCCTTCTACTGTTGTTTTATAGGATAAACGTTGTTCGTTGAGGAACTTGGAGTAGCTGCATAACTTGAATTCACTCACACTGAGGGATTCAATCTCGCACTTATTCCTTGCACGCATTTAAAAGTTCGCTCTCATCTTGTACGTATTGGAACTTATGCACTAATCATGTTACTTTGCTTTATATTCATCTTTATATGCAATCACCCATTCACATACAATCCCATTCCCTAAGGAGGAAGCATAGTGGCAATCAAAAGAGCACTGATCTCCGTTTTCGATAAAACGGGCATCGTTGAATTCGCGAGCGAGCTGTCGAAGCTGGGCGTTGAGATCATTTCCACAGGTGGTACGCTTAGTTTGTTAAAGGATAAAGGGGTACCGGTTATCGGTATTTCCGAAGTTACAGGGTTCCCGGAAATCATGGACGGACGCGTGAAGACACTTCACCCTAACGTGCATGGCGGACTTTTGGCTGTTCGTGACAACGAAGAGCACCAAGCGAGCATGAAAGAGCTTGGCCTTCAGTACATCGATCTGGTTGTCGTGAATTTGTATCCTTTTGCAGAGACGATTGCGAAGCCTGACGTGACTTACGAAGATGCGATCGAGAACATCGATATCGGTGGACCTACCATGCTTCGTTCCGCAGCGAAAAACCATGCTTTCGTTTCCGTTATCGTCGACACGAATGACTATGCGAAAGTGTTGGAAGAAGTGCAAGAGACTGGCGACACGACACTTGCAACGCGTAAAACGCTTGCTGCCAAAGTGTTCCGTCACACGGGCGCTTACGATGCTTTGATTGGCGACTATTTGACTGGCCTCCAAGGCGAGCCTTACCCAGAGCGTTACACAGTAACGTATGAGAAAATGCAAGAGCTTCGCTACGGCGAGAACCCGCACCAAAGCGCAGCGTTCTATCGCACGCCGAATGCAGCTGCTGGCAACATCACAACGGCTGAACAATTACACGGTAAGGAATTATCGTACAACAATATTAATGACGCTAATACAGCTCTTCAAATTGTAAAAGAGTTCAGCGAACCTGCGGTTGTTGCCGTTAAGCACATGAACCCTTGCGGCGTAGGTATCGGTACCAACGTACTTGAAGCTTACACGAAAGCGTACAATGCAGATCCAACTTCCATCTTCGGTGGTATCGTGGCTGCGAACCGTGCGATCGACGAAGCGACAGCGCAATTGCTGCATGAGATTTTTTTGGAAATCGTCATCGCGCCAGATTTTACTCCAGAAGCGCTTGATATTCTGGCTAAAAAGAAAAACATCCGCCTACTCAAAGTAGCCGGTTTGGATACGATTGCTGGCCGTACGTCTTCGCCAGTGATCACAACAGTTGAAGGCGGTATGCTGTTACAAGCTAGCGACGCTTACCAACTGACAGAAGCGGATCTGAAAGTCGTTTCCGAGCGTCAACCGACAGCGGAAGAGATGAAGCAACTTCTTTTTGCATGGAAAGTCGTTAAGCACGTTAAATCGAATGCCATCGTACTCGTGGCTGACGATATGACTGTGGGCGTAGGCGCGGGTCAAATGAACCGTGTTGGCGCAGCGAAAATCGCAATCGAGCAAGCTGGCGACAAGTCCAAAGGCTCCGTCCTTTCATCCGACGCCTTCTTCCCGATGGGCGATACGCTCGAAATGGCAGCAAAAGCAGGCATCACAGCAGTGATTCAGCCAGGCGGCTCCATCAAAGACGAAGAATCCATTCGCGTTGCTAACGAAAATGGCATTGCGATGGTCATGACAGGCGTTCGTCACTTTAAACACTAAAACAATTGAGAATGCTCACGATTCGTAAGGGGACCGTGGGCATTCCCCATGAGAGGGGATTTCAGCAATGCGTGTATTAGTTATTGGACGTGGCGGACGTGAGCATGCGATTGTATGGGCACTAAGCAAAAGCCCGAAAGTCAGCAAACTGTTCTGCGCACCAGGCAACGGCGGTATCGCTGGCTTAGCGGAGTGCGTGCCGATTACGGAACTTCAGTTCGAAGAGATCAGCACATTTGCGAAGGAGCAAGCGATTGACTTGGTTATGGTTGCGCCTGATGATCCGTTAGCGGCAGGTTTGGTTGATCATTTGGAGTCAAAAGGCATCGCAGCCTTCGGCCCTCGCGCCAACGCTGCGATTATCGAAGGCAGCAAAGTGTTCATGAAGCAGCTGCTCAAAAAATACAGCATCCCGACGGCGGCTTACGAGTCATTCGACGCGTATGAGGCGGCACTTGCTTACTTGCGCTCGCAAACGGCGCCAATCGTGATTAAAGCAGACGGCTTAGCAGCTGGTAAAGGTGTTACGGTTGCCCAGACGATGGAAGAAGCGGAAGCTGCGCTGAAAGACATCATGGTTGGGCAGGTTTTTGGGGCATCGGCAGGTGCAAGCGTCGTGATCGAGGAGTTCCTGACAGGGCAAGAAATGTCCTTGCTGGCCTTTGTTGATGGTTCCACAGTGCGTTTGATGGTGCCTTCGCAGGATCATAAGCCGGTTTTCGATACCGATAAAGGACCGAATACAGGCGGAATGGGGACGTATTCCCCACTTCCACATATTCCAGAGTCCATCGTGCAAGAAGCACTTGTGAACATCGTCCAACCGACAGCGGATGCGATGGTAGCAGAAGGCCGTCCGTTCAAGGGCGTGCTGTATGCGGGTCTGATTTTGACTCCTAACGGTGTAAAAACGATCGAGTTCAACGCGCGCTTCGGTGATCCGGAGACGCAGGTGATTTTGCCGCGATTGAAAACGGATTTGCTGGATATTTTCCTAGCGATCAACAACGGCACATTGGCTGAGCAGCCAATCGAGTGGAGCGAACAAGCCGCAGTATGCGTCATCGTCGCTTCACCAGGATACCCTGGGCCGTATCCAAAAGGATTGCCGATCACGGGACTGGATCAAGTGCAAGATGCATTGGTGTTCCACGCGGGAACGGCAGTTGATGAGAACGGGCAAATCGTCACCAACGGTGGACGCGTGCTCGGGATCACGGGTCTTGGCAAAGATATCGTAGAAGCTCGTCAGAAAGCTTATGCGGACGCGGATCGGATTCATTTTGAGGGTAAGCATTACCGGACGGATATTGCGATGAAGGCATTGAGATAAGTTATAGGAACGTCAGCTAGCTAACAATACACAGTCACTTAGAAGCGAATACCCGATTGGGGCGTCGCGCGAGGGGCTGTGTTTTTTTGTGAAGATTGGGTGGAAGCGGGGAAGGGGAGGCGTGATTTATGTTGGTTCCAAGGTGACACTATTGCATTTCTCGGCAGGTGGGGGGAGTGGTAGCTGGTGGTCGTTCGCTAATTAAAACAAATTAGGGTAGGTTAGATGCGGAACGAGTTACCACTCGTGAATCTACATCTGATGTTTGTTCCGTTCTTCATTTCTTCGTACGTCTGCTGGCAAAAGTGCAAAAAGGCATCCTTTTTCAGCGAATTCGCGCCAATAGGTTAAATAAATGCAAAAAGGCATCTATTTGGGTCGAAAACGTCTAAACAGCGCTGAAAACGCAGAAATGGATGCCTTTTTGCATCAATTCTAGTTGAAAGTGTGTTTTTGGTGGAAAAAGGTTGCACTATTGCATTTCTCAGTAGCAGGTGGGAGTGGTAGCAGGTGGGTGTGCTCTCATTAAAACAAATTAGGGTAAGTTAGTTGTCGATCGTACGAGTTACCACTCGTTGCGGAAGGGGATTACTTCGAAGCGCATATAGTTAGCTGTCGGGATTACGTCTGGTCGTAGTGTGATATAATGAGAAGAAAGTAATCAGAGGTGGTGGCTGGCTTGAAGACGGAAAAGGAACTGGATGAAATTTTCAAGAAAATTGAACAATCCGTACAAGATAAAGCGAGAAAAGCTGGGGCTCCAATTTTTTATATAGAAAATGGAAAGCGTATCCGGCAAGAGCCAACTGGGGAGCGTTATGTCCAGGTTATCGATTCTGACGGGAAACTAATTGATTATAAACTTTAAAGAGGTGGCCAGAATGCCTGAAATGACGGTCTTTGCTGGCTGTAATGGCGCTGGCAAGTCGACGTTGATTGACCATTATGGAGCAACGTTCGATAATCTCATCAATCCTGATTTGTATGCAAGGTTGATCAACCCTGATAACCCACGTAAAGCGGATCTCACAGCTGGAAAACTTGCGCTGAAAGCCATTAGGGAATGCCTGAAAAACAAACAAAGTCTAGCTGTTGAAACTACCTTATCAAGTGATTTTTATCTGAAGCGTATGGAGGAAGCTTGGGCAAAAGGATATCGAATTATTTTTTACTATATTGGCCTTCAAGACGTTCAGATACATATTGATCGGGTACGAACTCGTGTTATTGAAGGTGGGCATTTTATTGCTACTTCGGACATCGTACGACGTTACGACGTCTCACTATCCAATCTCAAAAAGGCAATATCCCTTACTGATTATGCGGTTGTATTGGATAATAGCGATAGGAGTCTGCGGACGCTATTGGTGTTTGAAGATGGTAATGTTATTTCTCAAATACAGCACTTACCGTCACGGCTAGTTCATGCACTCAAGTAAAACTCGCGTCATCACTGGTTAAACGCCGATACCTATGAGGGAGCGCCGTTTTTCTGCTACTTTTTATCCCAGCCGCGAATGTATTTACTTCTGTTTTTGTAAACGAAATAGCACGCCAATAACGCGCCAACAACTAATGAAATCGATTGCCAGTGATCAGTGAAATAGTGCCAAAGTGACTGCATAGTGGAACCTCCCAAATGTGGAGAAGCATGGTAGTAGTAGTTTCGCGAATGGTGGATGTTTTTATACAGTGGATAGAGAAGAAGGGGAGTTCTTGATGGGTTACAAAAGAATGCGGACACTCTCTGCGGTTATCGCGCTTGTAGCTGTGTTGGCTGGTTGTGGAGATAACCAGCCGGTGCCCGCGGCGGTGCCTACAGCGGAGGCGGTGCAGAGCGCTTCGCCGCAAGCGTCAGCAGCGCAAACAGCAGCAGCGCAGGCAACGGCTGCGCCATCCGAGGTGCCGGCGGTAGCTACAGCTGCACTAACACCAGCTCCGACAGCGGCTCCGACACCTGTCGCAACACCGATTGCTCCAACCGCGTTGCCGAGTGTCCCTAAGAGCAAAAAGCTCGTCATGATCGACCCGGGACATCAGCGAGTTGGCAATAATGCGCCTGAGCAGGTCGGGCCAGACACACGGGAAACGAAGGCTAAAGTGAGCTCAGGAACGGTTGGGGTGCGTACCAAGAAGCCAGAGTATGTGCTTAATCTGGAGGTATCCTTGCTGCTGAAAGACGAGCTAACAAGGCGAGGGATCAACGTAGCGATGACGCGCGAGACGCATGACGTGGATATTAGCAACAAGCAGCGTGCGGATATGGCGAATGAAGCAGGAGCGGCGCTGGTTGTACGGATTCATGCAGATGGTGATGCATCGGCAAGTACGAAGGGTTTTTCGGTGCTGTACCCGTCAGCCGCGCAACCAGCTGTGAAGCCGATCGCTGCGGAAAGTAAGCAGGCAGCTGGTTTTCTTCTAGCCGGCATGCAGCAAGCGACAGGCTCGAAGGGACGTGGCCTATCGGCGCGAGATGATTTGAGCGGCTTCAACTGGTCGAAGGTACCCGTCGCGCTCGTGGAGATCGGGTTCATGACGAATCCCGAAGAGGACGAGCTGATGTCGGAAGCGGCGTATCAACAGAAGCTAGCCGTAGGCATCGCGGATGGGATTGAGCAGTTTGTGAACGGTAAGTGAGGAAGACGCGAACACGGATAGGTTGGAGCAAGGAGGACTTTTTCGAAGGTGCGTGTGGTATGGTTTTATTTTTGCAGATTCGAGAATAATGTAGATAATTGGCAGTGATTCGGTTGTGGGAGGGGGTGTTGCTGTGCTGCCGGCATTTTTTATTGCACATGGCTCACCGAGTTTAGTGATGGAGTCCCATGCGTATACGGAGTTTTTGCAAAGACTTGCGATATCGCTGCCCAAGCCGAAAGCCATTGTTGTGTTCACAGCACATTGGGAGAGCCCCGTGCAGCAGATTAGCTCAGCAGTCGAGCCGGAGATGATGTACGATTTCTCAGGCTTCGCCGAGGAACTTTATGACATGAACTATCCAGCCAAAGGGGATCTTCTCCTAAGCCTCCATATTCAGCAGTTGTTCCAGCAAGAAGGCATACGCTGTGAGCTAAATGACAGGCGAGGCTTGGATCATGGCGTGTGGGCGCTGCTCTCAATTATGTATCCCCATGCACAGATCCCGGTTGTGACGCTTTCTGTTAACCCGCGGTTAACACCCGAGGAGCATTACCGAATCGGTGCCGCTCTGGGCACCTTGCGGGATGAGCAAGTGCTGTTGATTGGCAGTGGCGGAACGGTTCACAACCTAAGCAAGCTGGATGCAAACAATCCGGTGCCGCAGTTATGGGCCGTGGAGTTCGATGAGTGGCTAGCTGAGCAGCTAGAAACGTGGAACTTGGACGCGCTGATTCGCTACGACGAACGCGCGCCGCATGCGCGGGAGGCGGTGCCGACGCCGGAGCATTTTGCACCATTGCTCATCGCAATGGGCGCAGGCGATGCTTCACGGAACGCGAAGCTGCTGCATCATAGCTTTCAGATGGGCAGCCTGAGCTTATGCTGTTGGATGTTCGGCAGTCTACGTATACGTAAACAGGAGACTTAGGTCTTATGGTATTCAGGGTACGGTGCAAGACGCTGGAAGTGAGTGTAGTCCGATTTTCATTTCGGACTAATGGGGATAGATAGAGAAAGTAGGCAAATGAAGGACGGGGGACAGCTCAATCTAGAAACCGCCCCTTATGCTCCGGCTTCGGCAGCATGCAATGCTCGGTCTTGCCGAACCAGCGATAGCGATTGCGAGCAATGAAGCTGTATCCGAGGTTGCGGATCGGAGCTGGTATCACGATTGCCGCGTAGGCGAGTGGCCAGGCACCGCGCAAACGCCGCGCTATATGCAAAGCGGCGGAGCTGCGCGTATAGGTGCGGCCACCTTCGATCAGCACAATGGTGCTGAGCTGATCTAGCGGCAGCTTGTGCTCGGCAAGCAGTCGTTGCCCCGTCTCCGACTGGAGAGAAGCGAAGCGAAACACGCCCTTCGGGTCATTTTGCAAGATGAATTGCACCGCGCTGTTGCAGAGGAGGCAAACTCCGTCGAACAAAATGACAGCGTGCTGATCAATATGAGTTGACATGGTGGATGTCTCCTTTGGTTCCAACAGTTGTTGGAGGAAGCTACTCTAATTATACGACGTCCAGCTAATTGAGCAAATCGTAAAAGGATTGACGAAAAGTGGATGAGGTTGTATAGTTCTTATATACCCATGGGGGTATGCGTGGCAAGCGGGTAAAGTCATATATTATTGTAGTCTCTTTTTTTTGGTTTGTTATATACCCCATGGGGTATATAACGGCGTGTATGAATGAAACACTCACTAACGGAGGGAAGACGATGAATCAATTGCAAGGTATGGATGCCGCTCAACTAGCTCGTAGAGTACTGAATCAGGAACCTACTTTTATTCTGGATGTGCGGAACGAAACCGACTATGCAGACTGGAAAATCGAAGGTAGACAGCTGCAATCACTGAATGTGCCGTATTTTGACCTGATGGATGGTGTGGATGATATTCTCGATGCGATCCCGAGCGAACAAGAAGTCGTGGTCGTCTGTGCGAAAGAAGGATCATCCATTTTTGTAGCGGAGCAATTGTTCGCTGGGGGTAAGACTAACGTGTCGTACCTAATCGGTGGCATGAAGTCATGGAGCGAGCAGCTCATACCTGTCCGAATCGGAAACCTGAATGATGGCGGGGAGATCTACCAATTCGTTCGTATTGGCAAGGGTTGCCTGTCCTACATGATTCTTTCACAAGGAGAAGCCGTGGTGGTTGATGCGGTTCGGATGACGGATGTATTTGAACAATTTGCAAAGGACAAGAACGTAACGATTACGCATACCCTCGATACTCATCTCCATGCGGATCATATATCAGGTGGACGACAGCTGGCGGCGGCAACCCAAGGTACCTACTGGCTCCCAGCCAAGGATGCGACAGAGGTACAGTTTCCTTACCAAAACCTCGAAGAAGGCAACAACTTGATCGTTGGCCAAACGAAAATCAGTCTCCAGCCGATCTATTCGCCAGGTCATACCATCGGTAGCACATCACTCATCATTGATGGTCAGTACTTGTTGTCGGGGGATATTTTGTTCGTAAACTCCATTGGTCGGCCAGATCTAGCTGGTCAAGCAGAAGACTGGGTATCCGATCTAAGAACGACACTATACGAGCGTTATCCAGCGTTATCCCAAGATCTGCTCGTGCTTCCAGCACATTTTGGCAAGGTGACGGAGTTAGGTGAAGGTGGGCGAGTAAGCGCGAGACTAGGTGATTTATTTCAGAAGAATCCGGGGCTCCAACTCGAAGAGGAATCGGTATTCAAACGTGTAGTTACCGAGAATTTGCCACCGCAACCGCATGCGTATGAGGAGATCAGACAGACCAATATGGGCAAAATCCACCCAACGCAAGAAGAGCAACGAGAGATGGAGATTGGGCCGAATCGTTGTGCGGTTCATGAGGGCGGGTCAGATGCTCAGGAGAAGTACCCTTTTACCATTACCAATAGTGAAATTAAAGCCATGCTTACAGATGGGGAGAAACTTCATATTCTAGATGTCCGCGAGCCCGCAGAATTTGTAAGTGGTCATATTCCTGGGGCTATTTCAATGCCACTTGGCGACCTAGAGAGAACGTTGTCCCAACTCGATCCCAATCTCACGTATTATCTGGTTTGCCGAACAGGAAGTCGCAGCGATATGGCCTGTCATAGGTTAGCGGAGCAAGGCTTTGCCCACATCCATAACGTACTGCCTGGCATGTCGCAATGGACTTGGGATATCGAGAATAACTAAATGGAGGTCATTAACATGGTTAATTTAATTGTAGATGCGAAAGGGCTGGCATGTCCGATGCCGATTGTAAAGGCCAAAAAAGGAATGGACACGCTGGAGTCCGGACAAATCATGGAGCTATGGACGACGGATAAAGGGTCGATGAAAGATTTTCAAGCGTGGGTAGGCAAAACCAAACATGAGCTCTTGGAAGCGAAAGAAGAACAGGGTGTGTTTACGTTTATCGTGAGGAAAGGATGAGCAGAATGGCGGATAGGGACACCAAGGACAAAACAACGATTGTGCTCTTCAGCGGTGAACTGGACAAAGCGATTGCTGCTTTCATTATTGCTAATGGAGCGGCGGCTTATGATCACGAGGTTACGATTTTCTTTACCTTTTGGGGACTGAATACCTTGCGTAAAGATCAGAAAATAGCCGTTAAGAAAGGCTTCATCGAGCGAATGTTCGGTAAAATGATGCCACGTGGCGCAGATAAATTAGGCCTTTCCAAAATGAATTTCGGCGGCATGGGCCCGCAAATGATCAAGCATGTGATGAAAAAGCATAATGCGCTGTCGCTCCCTCAATTGATTGAGTTGGCTCAGGAGCAAGGCATCCGTTTAGTCGCGTGTACGATGACCATGGATTTGCTCGGGTTGCAGGAGGAAGAGCTGCTGGATGGGGTTGAACATGCGGGAGTTGCGGCTTATTTGGGCGATGCGACGGAAGCGAAGGTGAACTTGTTTATTTAGTTGGCGAGGCGGGCAATGATATCGCGACAGGTTTTCAGGTTGTTTTCATCTAGAACATAGGCAATAATATACCTATACAGGTATAGGAAAGGATGGCTGTCTATGCAATACGATGATGATGTGAAAAAAAGGCTAAAGCGCATGGAAGGCCAGATTCGTGGCATTTTACGGATGATGGAGGAAGAACAGGACTGTAAAGATGTCGTGAGTCAAATTTCAGCTGTTCGCAGTGCTGCGGATAAAGCGATTGCGACCATTGTGGCTGTCAACTTGGAGAACTGTATTAAAGAGGAACAGGAAGCGGGTAGAGACACTAGTAAAATTGTGAAGCAAGCTGTGGAATTGTTAGTTAAAAGCAGATAAAGATAAGCTTCAGAAAGGAGGAAACTTATGGATAGTAATATGATTTTCAATATCGTGGCACTTGGGTTTATCGTGTTTTTCTTCTATTCTCGGTTTGCCGGTGTCAAAGGGCTGCGTAATTTATCTTCCGATCAATTTCAGGAGGCCATGAGTAAGGACAAGCATTATCTCATCGATGTGCGCGAGCCGGGTGAAGTGAAGCAAGGCTATATTACAGGGGCGGTAAACATTCCATTGTCCACGATGAACCGAAGACTGGCCGAGATTCCGAAGGATCGTCCCCTCTATCTCTACTGCCGAAGTGGCATGAGGAGTAAGCAAGCTGCTCGAGTTCTTCGTAAGAATGGATGGAGCGAGTTGGCCCATCTGAAGGGCGGTATGATGGCGTGGAAGGGTAGTGTAACACAGCAAAGCAGTGATGGAGCGTAAAAGAATAGCGTAGGGCAAAGCTGTCAGCGATCAATTCGTTGGCGGCTTTTTTTTGTCAAAAAGATAAAATCGGATAACCAAGTATAAATCGTCTCATATCTTTGACCACTTCAGTCCACTTATAATTATCCATGTAATCCATCAATAAAGGGAAGTGAAATCATGGAAAGCGCTTTCGAGAGTCCAAATGAAATCAAGGAGGGGATGTATTTATGAGGAAGACCGTCGTATGGCTGTTACTTTGCACCATGTTGGTTGCATTGTTTCCAACGATGTCAACGCGTGTTCAGGCAGCAAGTGTTATTAATGTGGTTAATCCTGGGTTCGAAGAAACAACGATGAGTCAATCGAAACTGATACCGACGAATTGGACGACAGGGCTATGGAATAGAACGACGCCGGTGGATACGAGTGTAACGACAGCGGTTTATAACAACGGGGCAAAGTCACTCTCTATCTCTGCAACGGATGCGGGAGCGGCTGGTTGGGTATCCAAAGCGATTCCGATCGACAGCAGTCCGCAAACCATCAAAACCACCGTGAAAGTGAAGAAATCGGGGGATTACGCCGGCAATAACCCATGGGTATTCATTAGCTATGGTAATAGTGGTACTTTTCTAGGGATAAGCTCATCCAATATGACCACCGTAAGCAGCACGGAATGGACAGAGATCACGTTAACGGTCAACAGCAGTCAGTTCCCAGTGGGAACGAATATGCTCTGGTTGAACTTAGCGACATCGAAAGCAGGCACTGTCAGCAACGCCGGGACACTCTATTATGATGATGTCACGATGGAACTGCTGGATACGGTGGCGCCAACAGCTCCGACGAATCTTGCCATTACGAGCCAAACAGCGACGAGTGTTAATCTGGCATGGAATGCCTCAACGGATAATGTTGGCGTCCAAGGGTACGATGTCTACAATGGCACAACGCTGCTTGGATCTACGACAGGGTTATCCTATTCCGTAAGCGCTCTCAATTCCGGTGCTAGTTATACGTTTACTGTAAAAGCGAAGGATACGGCAGGCAATCTATCTGCGGCCAGTAATGCTGTAAGTTTGACCACGCCGAATGTAGTAAGCATCGCCAATCCTGGGTTTGAGATCACGACGCTAAGCGGAAACAAGCTTGTTCCTGTTAATTGGAATTCGGCCTTATGGTCGCGAACGACGCCGGTGGATACAGGGGTAACGACGATGGAGGCCAATAGCGGAACTAACGCCCTGTATATAAACGCAGTGGATGCGGGAGCCGCAGGTTGGGTATCCAAGACGATGACGATTGATAATAACATGCAAATCAAAGCGACGGTGAAGGTCAAGAAGTCCGCTGATTATGTCAGCAATGATGCGTGGGTTTTCTTCAGTTATGCGAAAAATGGATCTTTTCTTGGTACTATTGTTGCGCCAAGTGTGGCGCTGAGCAGTAGTGAATGGAAAGAGATTTCAGTGACTGTGAATACGGCTACCCTGCCGGCAGGCACGAATAACTTACAATTGAATCTAGCAACGCTGCGTGGCGGCAGTGCTAGCCAGCAAGGAACGCTGTTTTATGATGATGCTGCGATCGAATTAATTCCAGATACGGCAGCGCCAAGCGCACCGACGAATCTCCACGCCGTAGGTCAGACGGCAGGAAGTGTTGATTTGGCTTGGAATGCCTCGACCGATAATATCGGGGTGACGGGATACCATATTTATAAAGACACGGTGTTGGTGGGAACTGTGACAGGTTTAACCTTTACGGCAAGTGGCCTGATCGCAGCCAATAGTTATACGTTTACGGTGAAAGCCGTCGATGCGGCGGGGAATGTATCCCCAGCAAGCCAGGCTTTCGTGACGAACGATACTCAGCCACCGACAGCGCCAACTAACGTAACGGCATCCGACATTAAGATGAAGAGTGTCACGCTCACCTGGGACCCGTCAACCGACAATGGGGGCGTAACAGGCTACGAAATCAACGATGGTACGAAGCTAGTAGCAACCGTCACCGGGGTGACCTATACGGTTACAGGTCTCGAAGCCTATAGTGGTTATGCGTTTACGGTGAAAGCGAAAGATGGTTCGGGCAATCTTTCTCCTGCGAGCAATGTGGCCAATGTCATTACCTCGAGCTATTATGATGTAGCGAATCCTGGTTTTGAAGAGACGAAAACAAGTGGAACGAAACTTGTTCCTGTTAGTTGGAACTCTTCCTTATGGAGCGGAGCAAGCGGAGTCGATATGGGCACTACGACGGCAACGGTCAACAGCGGCACGAGCGCGGTATATATTAACGCGACAAGTATTGGAGCCGCAGGGTTTTCATCCAAAATCATCCCGATCGACAGCGGCATGCAAACCATTAAGATTTCGGTAAAAGCCAAGAAATCGGCTGATTACGCTGGGAATGGCGCGTGGGTGTTCATCAGCTACTTTAAGGATGGTGCATTCCTCAGCACGGCTGCGGCTAACACGCCAACCTTGAGCAGCACGGCGTGGACGGATATTTCATTTACGATAGATAATAGTATGTTTCCGGCAGGGACGAATCAAGTTCAGTTGAATGTAGCCACAACCAAGTCACCTAGTGGTACGAATGCAGGAACACTGTATTACGACGACGCCAGCATGCAGTCCGTGGAATATTTCCCGCTGAAGGCAGACGCCTTCGCAAATTGGTGGAAGGTCGGTCAAAATGTGGTATTCAAGGCGGTCGCAGATCAGTTGCCCCTTTCCGTGCAAACGTTGACAGGGACTGTTTATGATACGGATAGTCAGGTTGTTGGGCAAGCAACGGTAGATCGAGCAACATTGCTAACAACGGGTTGGAGCTGGACACCTAGTCACGAAGGGTACTACGAAATCGCTTTTGACTATACGAAACAAGGGGTTGCGGGCACTCTTCCTCTTCAACAATCGTACCGCATCTTGTCTAGCCCGAAACGAACGGCAGCAGAATTTGTACGCAATCGAACATCTGTAGCAGTTGTAGAAAGTCAATCCATAAGTAAAGCGGATCGCAATCCGCTGTTCGGATTTAGTAATGGTTTTGGTGATTTAAGAGCGATAGAACTAGCAGATTTGGTTGGCTTTGACTTTGCGAGAATTCATACCATCCCATGGGGAGGACAATTCGGCGATACGAGCATGGCCATTGAACCGAGTCGTGGTGTGTTTAACTGGGCAGGACTTGATGAGCATGTCAATACATTGCAAAGCGTTGGCATGGACATCATCGGCAACATTGTGTTTACACCGCAGTGGGCGTCTTCGCACCCAGAGGATACAAACGTTTATATCGGCGTACCTGGTTATGCGGCTTATGCCCCAGCCGATATGAATGATTTTGCTAATTTCCTGAGTGCGCTTGTCGCGCGATATGGCGATCGGATTACCAAATGGGAAGTATGGAATGAACCTCATTTGAAAGGCGGAAGTATTTTCTGGCAAGACACACCAGAGAAGTTCGTGGAGTTACTGCGTACCGGTTATGAGACGATTAAAAGTGTTCAGCCAAATTCCGAGATTTGGATCGGAGGCATGGGCGGTCATAGATATTTGCCTTTCTATAATGAATTGCTGCGTCTTGGCGCAACCAATTATTTTGATAAGTTAGCGCTTCATGGGAAGCTACCGGATCCCAAAGAGTACCAAGCCTATGATCAAAGGTACAATGTACCTTCGAAGCCGTGGGTGTCTTCCGAGAGCCATGCAGGGCTCGTCAATGCTTCGGAAACAACATCTATCCAATCAGAGCCCGTAATTGCAAGAAAGATGCTGTACGACTATATGTACCAGATGAAGAATGGGGTCGAACAAATCGCCTATTTTGACATGATTAATAATACGGAAATCGAAGCCATACCATTCGCTAATAAAGAAGGCTGGTTTACGGAATCTTCTGGATTATTCCGCAAGAAGCCACAGCTTGAGCCGAGATTAGGATCCGTGGTCATGCATCGATTTATCGAGACATTGGGGAATGATATCGTCTACAAAGGCGAGTATTCGCTAAGTGGAAATCAGAAAGCTGTCTATTTCGAAAGTGAAGGATCACCGATTCTCGTCGTATGGTCCGAGGATGCGAATGCGGGTACCATCGCACCAGCACTTGCTAGTGCTTTTACAAGCAACACCGTCGTTCGCGATTGGATCGGCGGTACAGAGGCAGCAGCTCCTACGCTGCAAGTGAAACCGAACAAAATGTATTACATCAGCAACGTGAACGCCTCTTATCTTGCTGGATTGACTTCGACGCAAGATGTCCTATTGTCTGACTATGAAAAAGCCGTACAAAACACCAATGTTCCCACCGCAGTTGGCAGTAAGAGCAATTTGTTTGACCGTACCACAGGTGCGTTGAGCACGGATATCCATTGGATTAACGACAATTGGGAATTCAAGAGCTTGACTTCCGAACAACCCACAGGGTTTGCAGCTCGTGCAGCAGTGGGGGCGGCCAGTGATGGACTCGATCTCGTCATAGAGGTAACGGATGCCACTTTCGTACCAAACGAGTCCAAGGGTAATTATTATATCGGCGACAGTATTCAATTTGGCCTTGATACATCAGGCGTCGGCATGGTTGGCGCACAAGTGGAATTCCAAGCCGCATTGACGGCTAGCGGTCCTGTCCTCTACAAGGGGACTGCGCCTTATATTGGCGGAGACTTGCCATCCAACTGGACGCCTGCCGGTCAGTTCGTTCAGAACGGAAGCATGCTTGTCGACAGTTCCCAAAGCGGTAAGAAAATCTATAAGGTTCATCTTGCTTGGTCAGAGCTATATCCCTACATGCTAGATACGACGAAACCAATCTTTGTCTCGCTGCTTGTCAATAATAACAATGGCAACGGTCGGCTTGGATATTTGGAGTGGGCCAGTGGGATTGGCGGTACGAAAAACGTAAGTCAATACGGTAAAATTCTACTGCAGGATCCAGCCCCAGAGGTAGATCCTGATGCGGTAAGCGTTCAATTTAAAGACAGCAACGGAAATGCCATCAGTGGTGGAGTCGTATCCTACTATGACGGGGGTTGGAAAGAATTCGGCGTTACGAATGCTTCTGGAACCGTCAGCAAGTCGTTGCCAGATAAAGCGTATACGTTCGCTATGACCTACGAAGGCACGTATACGGAGAAAGCCCAAAACACAGGTACAGATCCCGTGGTGGCCTTCCAAACCGTTAACGTGAAGCTACAGTTAAAGGATAGTCTGGGCAATCCACTTACTAGTGGGGCAGCGAGTTATTACGCAGGGAGTTGGCGGAGCTTCGGGAATATAGCAGGCGGGGAAGTTCGCAAGGAATTACTGCCTGGCTCTTATACCTTTGCGATGACCTATGAAGGAACTTATAGGGAGAGTGTGCAGAATATAGGAACGGACCCTGTTGTTAACTTCCAGACGGTCAATGTGAACGTGCAGTTGAAGGATAGTCTGGGGAATCCGCTTAGCAGTGGTTCAGCGAGCTATTATGCAGGGAGTTGGCGGACCTTCGGGAATATAGCAGGCGGGGAAGTTCGCAAGGAATTGCTGCCAGGTTCGTATACGTTCGCGATGACTTACGAAGGAACGTATAAGGAGAGAGCGCAAAATATAGGAACTGACCCTGTGGTTAACTTCCAGACGGTCAATGTGAACGTACAGTTGGAGGATAGTCTGGGCAATCCGCTGGATGGCGGTTCCGCTAGTTATTATGCAGGGAGTTGGCGGACCTTCGGTAGTACGGTTGGCGGTGAAATTCATAAGGAATTACTGCCTGGCGTCTATACGTTCGGAATGTCCTATGGTGGTGTGTACAAGGAAACAGTAGCGAACACCTCATCCAACTTAGCTGTAAATTTTCAAATGTAACAAAGGGAAACTGGACCACGCCGAGGCGTAGGTTCAGTTTTTTGTTTGGTGGTTAATTTTAGATATAGACGGACTCGAGTGATTCTGCTAGCTTCTATTTCCTAACGGTCTAGCATATACTTCTCAGAGATCGATAGTCCACGAGAAGAAGAGGTGCAGCCCCTTTGATAACATTGCCGTTAATCCATAAAAGAACGCTTCGCACATGGCTCATACTTGGATGCTCTGTCCTGACCCTTGCAGGTTGCAGTGATGGGACTTCTGTGATATCTACAACCACTCCGGAATCCGTCCCTGTGACGGCTACGATGAGCCCAACGCCTGCAACGCAGCCTACGCCAACGGTGGAAGCGCAGCTCCCTTTCAAATTTCCGTTAACTGGTTTGCCAGCCGATTACGAGGTGAAGACCCGTCCCTATATGGTCATGGTCGAAAATGCGCCGCAAGCCCGGCCCCAAACCGGCCTCGATCAGGCCGACATCGTCTATGAAATCCTAGCCGAGGGCGAGATTACTAGATTCGTTTCGGTGTTCCAGAGCCAAGCTGCTGAAGCGATTGGTCCTGTGCGCAGCATTCGGCCTTATTTTGTGGAGATTGGCGATGCGCTGGATGCGATTATTGTACATGCTGGCTGGAGCCAGGATGCGATGGATATGATGGCAGGCCGCAATCTGGCCCATCTCGATGAAGTCTATGGCGATGGCGCCTACTATTGGCGCTCCACGGATCGGAAGCCACCGCACAATCTCTATACCTCTGTGGCTAAAATGAAAAAGGGTGCCGACGCGCGCAAGTTCCGCACCGAATGGAATGGGCCTTTGCTCACATTCGCTAAGGCCGGTGAAGCAAAACTCACGGGTGCAGCCGTTCATTATATTCAAATCCCATACCTCATGGGGTATTTCGCTTCGTATGAGTATGATGCTGTTGGGGGCGTGTACAAGCGCTCTATGGAAGGGAAGCCTCATCTCGATAAGGAGAGCGGCAAGCAGTTGCAGACCAAGAATCTGCTTGTCTTGGAGAGTAAGCATCAGATCATTGACAAAGAAGGGCGCCGTATTGTGGATGTGTTCGGGCCGAACAAGGGCGTGATCTTCCAAGAGGGAGTGTCCCAAGCGATCACGTGGGAACGCAAGAACGGCATGCTGCGCGCCTATGCCAGCGATGGCAAGGAAGTGCCGCTGCTGCCGGGCAACACGTGGGTGCAGATCGTACCGGAGGGGACGAAGCTGAAGCTGGAGTAGTCCTCTTTGATCATGTTTTACAATCCGTTTACATTCCCTTAATCACAGGCAAACACTGAGATCCTATGATTACTAGTCATAGGAGGGATAAGAATGAAGCTATTTCAACGTAAAATTTCGATACCCGCTTATTTCATCATCATTGTGCTGGTGTTCGGCCTACTTGGCGTTTATTCGGTGTGGGGGCAAGAAGATGTGGTGAAAGGCACAGTGGCAGGGAATGCCGCTAAAGCTGCAGAAGTTGGTGAAGTTGATCCATTCATGAATGGCGTTAAGAAAGTAGTCTGGTGGCACTCCATGAGCGGTGAGAACGGTCAAGTGGTGGACAGGCTCGTCACCAACTTCAATGCTGCACATAAGGATATTAAGGTGGAGGCTGTCTTTCAGGGCTCCTACTTCGATAGTTTAACCAAGTTGAAAGCGTCCATTGGTTCCAATTTGGGGCCAACCATGATGCAGGTGTACGATATCGGCACGCGATATATGATCGATTCTAAGGCGATCACGCCGATTCAGACCTTCGTAGATCAGGACAAGTATGATGTATCGCAAATGGATGAAGCCATACTTAATTATTATCGGGTGGCTGATACGCTGTATTCGATGCCTTTTAACACGTCTAACCCTATTCTGTACTACAACAGGGATCTGTTCAAAGCGGCAGGATTAAACCCCGATCAACCGCCAGTACGCTATACAGACCTTGCCCAAGTGGCGAAAAAGGTAACAAGTGACGGTGTGTCCGGCGCTTACTTCGGCACGCACAGTTGGTACATGGAACAGCTTATTGCTAATCAAGGCGCTGAACTGGTCAACGCGGGCAATGGGCGTGATGGTGTAGCAACAGAGTGGCAATTGAATGGAGAAGCGGGCGTCAAGGCGCTTACTTGGTGGAAGGGCTTAATTGACAGCAAGTCGGCCATTTACTCCGTGGGTAAGAGCGATGAATCCAAGAAAATGTTCGCCGAAGGGAAAGTCGCCATGATTTTCGATACAACGGCTGGACTGCGAGATATCCTTGATTCCGTTAATGGGAAGTTCGAAGTCGGAACGGGCTTCTTCCCCAAGCCAGTCGAGGGTGTTGGCGGTGTGGTAGTAGGCGGGGCAAGCAACTGGATCCTCAACAGCAAATCCAAGGAGGAGCAGCAGGCGGCATGGGCATTCATGAAGTATTTGTCCGAGCCTGAGCAGCAAGCGTTCTTCCATGTCAACACAGGCTACTTCCCCATTACAGAGAAGGCCTATGAGCTGCCGATCGTGCAAGACAATATGAAGCAGTTCCCACAGTTCAAGACAGCCATTGAGCAGCATAACGCCGCCAAGCACAATCAAGCCACACAGGGGGGGGTTCTGGGGGTCTATCCAGAAGCGAGAAAGCTGACGGAGAACGCCATCGGCCAGGCGCTGAGCGGGCAGAAAACGCCGCAGGAAGCCCTCGATGCAGCAACTGCAGAAATTAACGCCAAGATCGATGCGTATAATAAGACGTTGAAATGAAGCGCAGAGGCAAATAGATGGATTTTGTACAGTTGTTTTCGGGGATTATGGGTGCAGATGCTCAATAGATGGAAAAAGTACAGTTAATTTCATACAGTTAACCTATTAGAACGAAAAAGGGTTAATTTAGCTACATGTTTTCCAGTTCATACAAATGTGTCCGAATCCCCGTTAGATAGAGGTTTTGGCGGTTACAGAGAATGTAATAAGGCGGCTATAATTCCTCATTGTAAGAGGATCTATAGCCGCCTTTCTCATGCCCTTTTATCCAACAAATGTGTTCGACGGTACTCGCCAGGCGAAGAGCCTGTGCGGTTCTTGAACATGCGATTGAACGAAGAGATGTTGCGGTAGCCGACTTGAAGACCGATGTCTTGGATGTTGGAGTCGGTCTGGATCAGCAGTTCTTGCGCGTAAACTACGCGTCGATCATGCAAATGTTCCATGAAGTTGGCACCGGTTTTCTCTTTGATATACGTAGAGAGGTAGGAACTGGTTAGTGTTAGTTGATCAGCGAGAATATCGAGTGAAAGATCGTCAGCATACTGATCCTTAATGACGTTAAGCACATGATCGATGATGGGATCATGGGTCTCTTTCTTCTCACGGATGAGGTGAGTGACGATACGGAAATAAGTTTCAAAGCTGCGTTTATACTCGTCCAACGAGCAGCATTCCTCTAATTGAAGCAGGATGGACCTCAGCTGCAAGGTATCGTCAGGTTGTACTTTGTAATGGTCGAGGACCATTTTGGCCTTATCGGTCACAGCAAGAACCATGTGCTTAAATGTATCCACAGAGGCTTCCTTCTGGTCTAACTCGTCTAGCCATGGAAGGAAGAGGTCCAGCGTTTCTTGTTCTTTGCCCGATTTCAGCGCTGTGGTCAATTCTTGCTCCTGAGTGAGGGTCAGGAAGTACGTAGCTCGATCCGAGCGATACTCAACGACAATTTGCGACTCTTCCAGTAAGCGGGCTTGCGCAGCTAATTCGTTCACCTGTCGGTAGGCGTGACCAAACTGCAAGGAATGCTCGAAGGCGGAACTAATAGCAGCAGTAACTAGGCAGTATTGACGGTCTTCATCTAGGACACTCTTCAATTCTTCGAGCATCCCAAGGATGCGTTCACGCTCGTTGCCAGGGAACACCGTTAGAAACTGATGATGTTCCATTTGCAACGTATGGGAATCCCGAAAACGCTCCTCGGTCCAGCGTTTGAGCTGCTCGCCGATCGTTTGTGAGATGTGTTCTCTGCTCATCGGGACTTGGGTGAAAGCGGGTGAGCGGAAACGCAGCTCGTAGAGCACGATGGTGTAAGTTCCCTCGGTGCCTTGAATATGCCGCCATTCATCGGGGTCAGGATGGATGTTCTTCAGTCTGTTCATATAATGATAGTTTATTAACTCCGATTGTTGATCGTGCAGCTCCTGCTGAATCTCGCCTTTTTCTTGGATCAGTTGTCGGACTGGTTGATGGATTCGTTTGCTGAAAAAGAGCGAGACGATGAAGGCGATGGCAATCGAAACGCCTAACAGAATCATCATGAGATTATCGATCCGTAGGATGCGAGATGTGAATTCAGCACTCGTCATCTTCATGACGTAACGCAACCCGTCTTCATCTTGGTACTCTATAGCGACCGGCTCCTGGAGCTGATTTAAATTTTTACTCGTCGCATAAATAACCGTTTCATTCGGTCCCACGATCGTAATGTCCAGATCCGGATATTCCTTCAGAATCGCATCACGCAAGCGATCACCGTCAATCATAGCAATCATCATGTTGTCGGCCAGCGCAGGCTTAATGGAATAAGGAATTAACATTCTTCCTGTTGACTCACCTGCTGGGGAGGGGCTGCCAAATACAGTCGCTGGATGAAGCACATAATTGTCACTGCGATCAAACTGCGATTGCCAGTAAGTGAGTGGGTATAAGGAGCTTCGGTAGATGCTGCTGAATAGATCCAGCGTGGTGCCAGGACCGAGCTTGCTCAGCGCCAGATTCGTGGATCTGAACATAAGAATCATATTATCCACATATAGCTCGGAATCGCTTGCGATGCTCTGGATGTTCAGCACAATAGGACGGGTAGAGAGGGACTCGGTATCCTTTTTTAAAATGACTTGATTGTTAAGGGTAATGACCGACTTCTCGGTAAATTGCTTATACAGGGCTTCACGCACTTTATCTAATTGAAATTGATAACGCTCAGCCACCTTCTGCAGGGTAAGACGATTCTGTGCCATCATCTCGCTGCGGAGGTGGTTTTTGACGAGCCAAAAAATCAAGAGATTAAAGGAACAGAAGATAAGAATCAAGATCATAAAGCTAGCTAGGATGTTTCGAAATAGGGATCTCTGTAGGGAGAAAAGTTTCATAAGTCGCAGGCTCCTTCTGATTGTTCCGCTGCCTTGCTTCCGGCGAGTTATATACCTTAATTGTAGATGAAATCTGGCGTGAAGGGTATGGGCTTTTTATTGGAAGCTGGGCGCTTTTATGTATTTTCCGCTTTATAAAAGCTTAAAAGAAGAATCGTAACAATCGCTCAGGAACACAAATCATGTGTATAGGCAAGCCGTGGGGAGCTGGATATGATGAGCATGTATCAACGAAGCCGAAGGAAAGGAGACATCAGTCACGTTTCGAAATGCGTATATGCAAATGAATGATGAGGGGAATAGGCATGTGTTGAACATTAGAAAAAGCATCTTCGCGTTAACGATAATGGTTATCGTATTCCTGACCGCAGCAAGTTCAGCAGGAGCTCATTTCTCATCGAGTGGTTATTCGGATATTCAAATAGGTTCCAATACGATGACGTACCATCTCTCTCTTTTGGAACATGATCTTCTTCAAATCTTCCCCGATAAGGCGGATAGGGGTGACAAAATCAGTGATCAGCAACTGGCCAGCTCCTTGGGGACGATCGGCAAGCTGGTCGATGATGGGATCATCGTGACCGGCGATGGCAAGGTGGGAACAGGTGTCATTGTTGGGGCCAAGCATGAGAAGCGGGCCAGTATGGACATGATCGGCATCGATATCCGCTATACATTTGATTCCCCCGTGAAACGGTATCTCATGCAGTACAATTTCTTCTGGTACAGCGGAGTTGATCCGAATCACAGCAATTATGCGACCATTCAGGTCGGCGGGCAGACCATCGAGCAGGTGCTGGGCAGCCAGAATTATATTGTACAGATTCAAGGACCAGGAGTGGCAGCCGGGAACCCGGCCCAAGCAGCACTTACAGCAACGGCGGCAAACCCCGTCAACGATACCTCGTCCATGGCTACTGGTTCATGGCACAGCACGCTTCGCACTTATATTCTCATGGGGATGGAGCATATCTGGTCAGGGCTTGATCACATGTTGTTTGTATTCGGACTACTGCTTGCAGCCGAGCAGCGGGTGTGGAAAATCGTGAAGCTGATTACGGCGTTCACAGTGGGACATTGCATAACCCTTGTATTGTCATCCTTGGAGATCGCGTATCTCTCACCGACAATCGTCGAGCCCTTGATTGCGCTTAGCATTCTAAATGTAGCCGTAGAAAACATTTGGAAGAAGAAAGAGAGTGCACGCGTCGCCGTCACGGTGTTGTTTGGCCTGGTACACGGCTTCGGGTTCGCAGAGGTGCTGCGAGGAACACTGTCTGGTCATATGGCGCTGCCCTTGTTCTCTTTCAATTTAGGCGTGGAAATAGGACAACTTGTTGTGGTAGGGATTCTGATTCCTCTACTCATATGGATACGCCGCGTACCACTGAAGATCAATTGGAAAATGTATGCCTCGGGCATCGTTGGCGTATTCGGGCTGTACTGGTTCATTGAACGCATTCTTACCCAATAGATAGCAGTAGAAAGTTTGCACCATTTTATAAAGAGAGGGCGTTACGATGTTGGTTAAAAAGAGTTTGAAACAATTGATTTCTGGAGTCACCGTAGCTGGCATGATGTTCAGTATGTTGGCGCCTATGGCTAGTGCAGTTGATACGGATGTACAAGTGACGGCTGTAGACTATTCGAAGGTACCGAAACTATTGATAACGGAGCTTGCGCCGGATACCGCCAATGTGGCTGGGGTCTCTACCGATGCTTATGAGTTTATTGAGGTCTATAACAATACGAATAAAGAGATTGATTTCCAAGACTATAACTTAGTTTATCGCAATGGGGGCACGGATACGGTTTGGCCAGGGATGCATGATGCAACAACGCCCTATACCACGATGAAAATCCCTGCGCAATCCACCATTACCTTATGGGTAACGAATGCGGCTAATGGCAGTTTATCTGTGACCGATTTCAATGCGAACTTCCATACAAATCTAGAAGAATATGTGAATCTCTATCGTGTGGATGGCGGCGGGGGCATGGCCAATACGAGTCCAAGAGCCCTTCTCATTAAAGAGAAATCCGGCAGTGATATCGCGATCGCAAGCTATCAAACAAGCGCCGTAAACGGGGTTTCCAAACCGGATAAAGGTATTGTCTATCGCTATCCATCCGACGGTACAAAGAATATGGTCATGAGTTCTGTAGGGGAATTTGCTGCAACACCAGGTGTTGTGGATCCCACTCAGGTACCGCCTGTACCGCTGAACTTCTCGGAGCCGCCGGTCGTCAGCCATACACCAGTTACAGGAGCAGATCAGAAGAACGATCTTATTTTGCAAGCGCAGATTACGAATGCAGAGCAGAACGAAACAGTTTCCGCAGCGGTTTATTATCAAATGGGGGCACAGACGACCTATGATTCGGTCCCTATGACGGTCACAAGCAGTAACCAGTATCAAGCTGCTATTCCGAAAAGCAAGTTAACGGAGAGCCAACTGACGTATTATGTTCAGGCGGATGATGGTTTTAATACGGTGAGATCGAACGTGTACCATGTGGATGTGGCACTCGATGATTTTGACTATACGAAGGTACCTTCACTTCTAGTAACAGAGGTTGTCCCTGATTCTACGAATGTAGGCTCATCAGATGGTTATGAGTTTATTGAGGTGTACAATAATTCAGATCAAGCGATTAATTTCAAAGACTATCAATTGATCTACCGTTATACCGATACCGGACCGGACGCAGATGTCATTTGGCCTGCTGACAAGGAAGACATGGTCATCCCGTCCAAGGGAACGTTGGTCTTCTGGGTAATCAACGCGGGGAACGAGAATGCGACTGAGGCGGACTTCAATGCAAATTACAATTCCCACGTGATTGAAGGCACGAATATGGTGCGTATTCATAATGATGGTATGGCTAATGGGTCTAATCGAGGCATTTTGGTTACTACGAATACAGGTATCGAAGTATCGTCCGCTTATTATGTAACTGGCGATGCTAAGCCGAATAAAGGGATCTTCTATAAGTATCCACAAGACGGCGGCACAACGATGGTGAAATACAGTGCTGGGGTTGTAGCTGCAACACCGGGAGTCGTGGATTCGGTTCAATCGCCCGATAAGACGATCATTGTGAAACCAGATACGGGCAAGCCGGTCATAACCGATGTGACCAAAGTGACTAGCGTTGCGCAAGCGAACGATCTTGAAATGATCAGCGATGTCAAAGACGACACATCAGTCAAGACAGTAGCACTCTACTATAAAACAGAAAAGCAATCGACGTTCAGCAGAAAGTATTTGAAAGAGAGCTTCGCAGATACGTTATACCATTACACCATCTTCTCACCAGAACTCATTGGTAATGCGTATGTAGATTACTACTTCGTTTCTTCCGATGGTCAAAATGAGACGACATCCGCCACCAAGCGGATTGCCATAACGGGTGGTTCAGATCATTCGGCGCTGCGCCTCAATTTCAAGGATGGTGACATTGTTGCTGGCTCCAAGGTGATTAAAGGGACAGGCGAAGGACTGAGCGCAGATGACCTGAAGCTTGCGATTGATGGGAACGAGCTGACAACTTCTACCTTCCATGCGGTTGAGCATAATGCCTACTTTGCTTTTGAAGTGACAGGCGTGAATTATTATTTCAAAAATGCCGTTACCCAAGGGCAAGATATTCTCTATACGTTCCAAGATACAGTGAATAGCTACACAACGTTGTCAACGCCGATTCAAGCGGACCGCCTGAAGGAAGGCAGCAATCTGTTCTCGATTAGAGCAGGTTCGAAAGCATCGCCTTTTGATGATCGACCAGCAGAGAATAAAGATAATTTCGATGTGAAGAATGTACGTCTCGTATTCGACGATGGTACGGTCATTTATGATCCCAAGTATAATAATCCAGCCAAAGTAATTAAAATGGGGGATTCTTCGGGTAAACCGCCAGTTGTCGACTTCGATTTCGTTATTCCAGCAGGGCTGTTGGCTTCTAAGGCTTATGTGTGGAATACACCAACGATGAATGATGGCGACCATCAGATTACGGTAAGCAATACAGGTGGGGTTTCCGTTACCTCGCATATCATTGTGGATAACTCTGCTCCAACCATTCAACCTTCCATTGAAGAGGGTAAAATGTACCGCGGTCCCTTCACGCTAGATGCGGTCGTAATCGATCCGCTTGCTGGTGTGGACAAGGTTGAGGCAACGCTTGACGAGCAGCCGATCACATTGCCGCTAGCAACGTCATCCGCACAGCTGCAAGGCGGTAAGCATGTACTTAGCCTGAAAGCGACGGATAAGGTCGGCAACGTCTCCGAACAGAAGATCAATTTCGAGGTACCGAATGAAATTCCAAATCTGCCTGTGTTAGTAGCGCCAACGCAAGGTGCGGCGGGCATGAGCAGCGATACGACATTAGCGGTGCAAGTAGCCGATCCGATGAATGATGATTTGAACGTATCTTTCTATGGTGGTTTCAAATATGATGCGAGCACTCCTGGGCAGTTCACAGGATACCGCAACGCCTCCGATACCGAGCCTCCGAAGCAGGAGAAGCCGGATGGCGAGAAGCCTTTTGCCCCAGAGGATTATGAGAAAGTAAGCAAACTGGATGGGAATTACCTGATTGATGATTCCGATGAGCAGTTCCCGTATCAACGTTTCGAGGTTTCTCTAGATCCAGCTATTGTAAGTTCCGATAAAGTGGAAATTAACTGGAAAGGAAAATCGCTCGAAGGCCGCAAGGTTTCCTTGTATGCTTGGAGTCCAAGCGCGCAGTCCTGGAGTCCGCTGAAGACGGTAATTGCGGGTACAGAGGATTTCGAGTTGAAGGCTGTGGTAACAGCTGGAGAGTATGCGAACAAGGGCAAGATTCAGGTGATGGTGCAGGATCAGATTGCCGTGGTTCAGAATAATCTCCCGGTAGAGTCGTCCGACTATGATTTCTCCTTTGTATGGATGTCCGATACCCAGTATTATTCCAAGAGCTACCCGCATATCTACCAGCAAATCGTGAAGTGGATCGCGGATCACAAAGAAGATAATAAGATCAAATATGTCATCCACACGGGGGATATCGTAGATAATGCGGATCAAGAGTACCAATGGATTGAAGCGGATAAAGACATGAAAGTCTTGGAAGATGCGAAGATTCCTTATGGGGTATTAGCGGGTAACCATGACGTAGGTCATCAAGACAATGATTATAGCTACTATACGAAATGGTTTGGGGAAGATCGTTTCAAGGATCAGCCAACATATGGCGAATCCTACGATAACAATCGGGGACATTATGATCTCGTTTCCTCGAATGGTAACGATTTTATCGTGATTTACATGGGTTGGGGTTATGGAGATAAGGAAATTGATTGGATTAATGAAGTTCTGAAACAATTCCCGAACCGGAAGGCAATTCTGAATTTCCACGAATTCATGCTCGTTTCCAATAACCGCGCGCCGATGGCGGAGAAAGTGTTCGAACGCGTCATCAAACCGAATAAGAACGTGATTGCTGCGCTTTCCGGTCACTATCATGATGCGCAGTTGAAAGTCGACGCGATTGATGATAACGGGGATTCAATACCGGATCGTAATGTCTATCAAATGCTGGCAGACTACCAAGGCGCTCCAGAGGGTGGACTGGGTTATATTCGACTCATGCAGTTCGATATGGCACATGGCAAAATCAACATGAAAACTTATTCACCGTATTTAGACGACTACAATTTCTATGATCCGACCGAACATCCGGGTAAAGATGAGTTCTCCATTGACTTGAATCTGCAACCCGTAACCAAACGAGTGGCTACCGACTACATCGGGGTCAACGTGTATACAGATAAGAAGATCGGAAGAGTTCCTAGTGTGAAAAGCGGACAGGAAGCATCTGTCGTGTGGCGCGGCCTTGCGCAGAATACGAGTTATCAATGGTATGCGGTTGCCGAAGATGTGTACGGCGGCAGAGCACAGTCAGATATCTGGAAATTCACGACCAAACCGGGAGACATCGATTCTGGCGATAGCGGAAGTGGCGGCAGTGGAGGTGGAGGCACAGGCGCTCCGGCGAATAGCACAGAAACGACCATTCCGACGAATGGCGGAACAGCGACCTTGGGTGGCGTGCAGCTAGTGATTCCGAATGGCGCTGTTACGAGCACAATCAAAGTGACTGTGAATAAACTACCAGACGCATCCACCTTACCGATCGACACAGCATCCAAGCTAGTCAGCGATGTGTATGAGATCAAGAAAGATGCAGATGGAGATTTCAGCAAAGCGATTCAAGTTACCTTGCCTTTTGATATATCCAAAGTCGATCTAAATCAATCATCAGTTAGTCTGTATTGGTTTAATGAAATAACGCGCAAGTGGGTGCAACTAGAGAACATTGTGGTGGATAAGGTGAAAGGCACTGTGACGGGATCCGTTACGCACTTTACGAAATTTGCCGTTATTGCTAGTCCCAAAGAGGATAGTAAGCCAGTTGAAAACCCTGGATCAGATGGAGCTAATCTCACGGATATTAAAGGACACTGGGCAGAGGCTAACATCCGCGAATTGATTGGTCAGGGAGCGATCAATGGCTATCCAGATGGTACTTTTAAACCGGAAGGCCGTATTACAAGAGCCGAATTCGTCTCTATCGTTGTCAAATTCTTAAAGCTAGCCGATCAGAGCGGTAAAGCGGCGTTCGGCGATACGACCAACCATTGGGCGAAGAATGCCATTGCCACAGCGGCAGCTAGTGGCATCATCTCAGGCTACACCGATACGACTTTTGGTCCGGATGATACGATTACCCGAGAGCAAATGGCTGTCATAATTGTACGTGCCGCACATATGAATGATAAAGGCGCAGAGGGCATGGCATTCACCGATAGCTCATCTATTTCGGAGTGGGCACAGTCGGCAGTGGCTGTCTTGACTTCGAAAGGGCTATTGAATGGTTACCAAGATGGCACCTTGAAACCACAAGGGATATCATCGCGTGCGGAAGCTTCAGCAATTATTCTAAGATCATTGAAAAAATAGCAACATGTGAAGAGGCTCCTCCGTCTATGAAGACGGGGAGCCTTTTACGAATGTGCTGGGTTGGATCAAATGAGATGAGGCTATCTGCGTTTGCGTCTAGCCGTGCCAGAGGTGGAGCGGCCTTTGCGCCTTTTGCCTGAGCCGGATTTCTTACGGCGTTTGCGTTTCGGACGGAAGACTTCCTCTACATCTCCAGAGGCGACCTTTCCTTTGCCGACGGAGCCAAGGAGTGTCTTCACCATCGGTGCCATTTGCTGAAATGTCGACATGAACTTCTGAACTTTGCCCATCGTGCCGATGATGCCGTCAATACCGCCCATCCGCTCAACGAAGCCGGAGATTTGCTTAATATTCAAGCCGCTAAGCGGGTTCGAAGAACCGCCAGCACCACCGCCGCCGCCAAGGAGATTGCTTAGGAAGTTGCCACCGCCGCCACCACCACCGGCATTTCCTCCGCCACCGCCAAATAAACCACCGCCTGCATTACCGCCACCGCCGCCGCCAAAGAAGCCGCCACCGGTATTGCCGCCTGCAGGAGGGCCGCCGAAGAAGCCACCGCCACCTTCAAAGCCGCCACCACCACCGAAGGGATTGCCACCGCCTAAGCCGGGGTACTGACCGAAGCCTTCACCTGGAAGGGTTAAGCTCCTTGTTTCTACTTCAGGACGAATTCCGCCATTACCAATAATTTGTTGTCTTGGGTTGGTCACTAGGATTCACGATCCTTTTTATCAGATTTGTCTCCTACAGGATATGTCACTTGCCTACCTTTGGTATGGACGAATGTCACGGGTCTTGGGGATTTGTTGCTATTTAGCCAATTAACGCATAGAAATTTTAACGTTCTGCAATCCTAAAGGAAGGAATTACCCAGGACGTGTCGAATGATACACAGGAGCTTAGAGAACCATGAAGCCAACATGCTTTTTGACCGGGAGTTGACAGCAGATGCAATTAAAAAAATTAAATGATAAAGCCATAGACCAGCTTTTCGAAGCTGTACTAACATTGAAGGATATTGAAGAGTGTTACGTCTTTTTTGACGACTTGTGTACCGTGAACGAAATTCAGTCGCTTTCGCAGCGCCTTGAGGTGGCTCGCATGCTGCGCAAAGGATGCACGTATAACCAGATCGAAGCGGAAACAGGAGCTTCCACGGCAACCATTTCGCGGGTCAAAAGGTGCCTGAATTACGGGAACGATGGTTATGTGTTGACGTTGGATCGTTTGAATCGTTAAATGATGATGGGCTTAAATCCTGTATTACCTCGTGTAATGCGGGGTTTTTCTCTGTCAAGAGGAGTAAGCTTATTCCTATGGAATGCAGTGAGCATACTGTGGTATACTGATTTCAAGAAATGCGCACAATGCAAAGAGAGCCGTGCAGCTAACACGACTCTCCCCGCAACAGCCGCTTTTAAGGGCGGTAGGCCTTAGAATGGTTGAAACGATCAGAAATAGACCGCTACCTTTGACCAGGGCGGTCTATTTCTTATTTCTGAACGACAGCAGAGCTACGATAAGTAGTCCAAACGTGAGCATATCTATTGTGGAGCGACTATAATCGAAAGTGCGAAATAGTACAGTTTTTTCATGATTTAGCAGACCTCAAATTGACATAGATGACCACTTTCGTTAGCATAGGAAGATAGGCTTAGTTCGTACGGGTGGGGGAAGTTGGAATGAGTAAATATGGAGTGCTAGTCATTAGCCACGGATCCCGTGATGAGGGTTGGGTGCAGCTGGTGGAGGATGCCGTGAATGCGGTTCGGATGCCGGATGCGATGCCCATTTATGCGTCCTATTTGGAACTTGTTGAAGGCAAATTGATACAAGATGGCATCTACAGTTTAGAGGCGCAAGGCGTGACCGATATCATCGTCGTTCCGCTGTTCGTGTCCTCTGGGAGTACACATATTGACGAGATTAGTTACGCGTTAGGGGTTATTGCCGAGCCAGTGCTCGAAACCGACATGGAGTTCTTAGATATCCACGCGCGCATTCACTTCACGTCGCCGATTGATGATCATCCCGATATTGCAGACATTCTTTATGGCAAAATCCAAGAGCTATCCGTGTCGCCCCAGGAAGAGATTCTACTATTGGTGGGGCATGGGAGTAAGGAAGAGGGCTTCCACCAGAAGTGGCGCCAAGGACTTACGCAACTCGCGGAGCGGGTGAAGGTGTTAGGCGGCTTCGCCGAGGCGGATATTGCGATGCTTTTGCCGGATCAGCTAGCAGAGAAGATGGCCTGGTGGGCCCGTGAGAAGCCAGCGTATACGGTGATTATTGCTCCGCTTTTTCTAAGTGAAGGGTATTTTACACAGAAAGTGATTCCTTCCAGATTGGAAGGGTTAACCTATAAGTATCATGGACGGGCTTTGTTGCCGAGTCCGCAAATTGCCAAATGGATGGAGGGGCAGATTGCCTCCGTATTCCCATACGATGAACAGGGGATGAAATAAAGTGGTCAAACGAGCACGATTGATCTATAATCCGACTTCAGGCCGGGAAGAAATGAAGAAAAGATTGCCCGAAATCCTCCAGCGCTTAGAGCGCGGCGGGTTCGAAACATCCGCTCACGCGACCATCGGTGAAGGAGATGCGACACTCGCAGCGACCGAAGCTGTGCGACGCGGGTTCGATCTCATCATCGCGGCCGGCGGCGATGGCACAATCTGCGAAGTCGTCAACGGTATGGCCGAGAGAGAAGGCAGACCGCCGCTGGGCATTTTGCCGCTGGGGACGACGAACGATTTTGCGCGTGCGCTCGGTATCCCCAAGAACTTGGAGTATGCCTGCGACCTGATTATTCAGCAGTATACAACCTCGATTGATGTAGGCAAAATCAACAACCGCTACTTCATCAACATCGCTGGGGGCGGCTCGATGACCGAGCTGACGTATGAAGTCCCGAGCAAGCTCAAAACCATGATCGGCCAGTTGGCCTATTATATGAAGGGACTCGAGAAGCTGCCTAGGCTGAAGCCCATCGAGCTCTATATCAAAGCCGGCGACCGCGAGATGCATGAAGAAGTCATGCTGTTCCTCGTAGGCAACACCAACTCCGTTGGCGGGTTCGAGAAGTTGGCTCCGGAAGCCAACATTAATGATGGTATGTTCGATGTTATTATTTTGAAAAAGTGCAACCTCGCAGAATTCATCCGCATCGTCACACTCGCGCTGCGCGGCGAGCATTTGAATGATCCGAACCTGATCTATTTTCAGACGAATCATATTGAAATTAACTCTCCGGACTACGTTCAGTTAAACCTCGACGGTGAGTTCGGCGGGACGTTGCCATGTGTGATGACGAATTTACAGAGCCATCTGCAGGTGATCGTGGATGAGTCGGGCCAGTCGATTTATAAAAAGAAATTTCTTGAGGCTTTGACCACGCCGTTTCATTTGAAGGGGCATGGAAATGGGCATGATGAGGAGTAGGGTTGGAATGACAACCCGTTTCTCCACTTGGAAGGTTAAAAGATGAAGTGAGGTTATTATGAAAACAAAAGGTACATCTGGCTCCGCGCCAGGTAAACATAGAGGTAGGGCAGGTTCCGCAGGGAATAAAGGGAAAAAAGAAGTTCCCGCTTGGATGGCAGGCTTGCCTGTGCAGGTCGGGCAGCAATACGAGGCTGAGATCATTGGGATCAGCCATGATGGTGAAGGGGTAGGCCGTGTGAATGGCTTTACCCTTTTTGTCGCGGGGGCGCTGCCGGGTGAGCGTGCACTTGTCAGAGTAGGACATCTGAAAAAGCAGTATGGATATGCTTCTTTGGTGGAACTGCTTGAGAAGAGTGCGGATCGCATTGCTCCCGACTGTGTGATTTATGATGAGTGCGGCGGCTGTCAGCTGCAGCATTTGAGTTATGAGGCGCAGCTTCGGGTGAAGCGGCAGCAGGTCGTGGATAATTTGGTGCGGATTGGGAAGTTGCAGGTTGCGGGGGAAAACAGTGAAGGAATCGTTGTTCATCCCACGCTAGGAATGAACGATCCGTGGAGATATCGGAACAAGGCTCAGGTTCCATTTGGGGAAGAGCAGGGCGGCCTCATCGGCGGATTCTATGCGCAGGGCAGCCATCGTATCATTGATATGGAGGCTTGTCTCATTCAACATGAGGCGAACGATGAAGTCGTTGCACGTGTAAAAGAGATCGGCTCGCGCTTAGGCATTCGCGCTTATAGTGAAGAGACGGGGACTGGGCTGCTACGCCACGTCGTCGTCAAAGTCGGCTTCCGCACGGGCGAAGTCATGGTCGTTTTGGTGACCAATGGGACGGAAATTCCGCGTGTGGATGAATGGATTGCTGGCATTCGCGAGGCTCTGCCTGCGGTGAAGAGCATTTGCCATAACATTAATGTGAGGCAGACCAATGTTATTTTTGGGGATGAGACGCGCACCCTGTGGGGCAGCGAGGTCATCTATGACTATATCGGCGATGTGAAATTTGCCATTTCCGCACGATCCTTCTTTCAAGTGAACCCCCTCCAGACGGAAGTCTTGTACGGGAAGGCACTGGAGTACGCCGCTCTGACAGGCGGCGAAACGGTCGTCGATGCCTACTGCGGCATCGGCACGATTTCCCTGTTCCTGGCGCAGCGCGCGGGACAGGTGTACGGCGTCGAGATCGTCGAAGAGGCGATCTCGGATGCACGCAAGAATGCCGAGTTAAACGGCATGACGAACGTGCACTTCGAGGCAGGACCCGCCGAGGTTGTCCTGCCGCAGTGGACACGTCAGGGCGTCCGGCCTGACGTGATCGTGGTCGACCCGCCGCGCAAGGGCTGCGACCCGGCGCTGCTGGCGACCATCCTCGAGCTGCGGCCGCGGCGCGTGGTGTACGTGTCGTGCTCCGCATCGACACTCGCACGCGACCTGCGCGTGCTGGTCGATGGTGGGTACGGCGTCGCGGAGGTGACGCCGGTGGATATGTTTCCGTGGACGGTGCATGTTGAATGTGTAGTGTCAACATACCTTGTTGACAAATAATTGGGAACACCTAGACCGATTGGAAACATTGATTACCTATATTGAAGTTGGAGATGCGTACCACAGCTAACCCAGAAACTTTTATCTCCGATCTTGTAGACGAAATTTGATTTACTTTAATCATGGACGAGGGTAATGTTATCGCTGTAAGCCTGAATACTTCATACTAGCAAATAAGGGTGATCTCCATGTGGAGATCACCCTTATTTGCGGTAAGGATGAATGATGATTAGATCGCTAATACCCATAAAAAAGATCGTTGTTCCTTTAAATTCTTATAGTCCTTATCCGGGTTTTTAAAAAAGACAGCTGTCTGATTCTTTTCCTGACTCCGTATAGGGAGCTTCTTGTAGCTCTAAGAAATAAATGTTAAAATCAAACTGTATACATTTACATTATTTTACATTTTTAAAATTGAGTACATTCCGTTTCGTAGACTCTGGTCTTGCACGATGCAGGTGGTTCTAGCAATGGGGAAATGCAAAAATTCTAAGAATTTTGATCCGGAAGGGTGATAGGTAAATGGGAATCCAAAACAATAACAACGATTTACTTCAGGATTCTATAGACTTGATAGGTCTTTGGTCAGATTCCTGTTTACTTGAGAATCGTAAACCACAGCCGGACTTTGAGGGGATGTATCTAGCACTCCATTCGAATGGGAAGGGCTTCATAGAATGGGTTAAGCTATCCGCTGAAATCGTGATTACGTTTACTTGGTCACTGTCCGATGATCGTTTAAGCATCACTGGTATTGACCAGTACACCTATCAATGGGATATCAACCTTCCCAAAGGTGAGAGGGTGGTAACTCGCTCCAAGTCTACTTTTCAGGACTCCTTTCATATTCGTATGAGTACGGGCTTGTTAAGCGGTGGCACCCTGAAAGTGGAGACCTTGGAGCTATCCACCCCTATTTTGGGTTACCAAAACCAAAAGTTCGGTATGCTGGCTCGAGACATTAACGAATACCGTGCAGTGTTAAAGGGTGTTTGCCTAGAAGTCATTGACGCGGTTAAACAGTGAAACGAACTTAGTTCATAAGCGGTAGTTTTAACAGCTGTCTGAAAGTTTTCCCGATTATCCAGGGCGAGAAGCTTGTGTGCTAAAGACATTAATGCTAGAATGAATCATCAATTTACATTTATTTACTTTTATAGCATAATTATTTGTCTATTAAGGGGTTAACCATTATGAAATTTTACATTGCAGACACGCACTTCGGACATGAATCAGTTATCAGCATGTGTAACCGTCCGTTTTCTTCAACCGATGAGATGGACGCAGCACTTATCACAAATTGGAATAGTGTTGTATCACCGGATGATGAAGTCTACATCCTCGGTGACCTGATCTTCAGATCAAAGAACTCACCACATCACTATCTGGACCAATTAAAAGGTAAGAAGCACCTGATTCTTGGTAACCATGAAAAATGGAGACTTCAGGTCAAACTGACGGATTACTTTGAAACAGTGAATCAATATGATGAAATTGTGGATGAAGGTCGTCGCATTATTCTGTTCCATTACCCACTTGCTGAATGGGCAGCTTATTATCGCGACAGTTTACATATCTTCGGGCATATTCATAACAATCGAACGGGTGCAGCTTTTAAGTTTTACCGTAACCAACCGCGCATGTTAAATGCTGGCGTAGATATTAATCACTTTTATCCAGTAACCTTGGCACAGTTAATTGCCAACAACGAATCTTTCCGTCAACTTGAAAGCGGTTCCATTTAAATCGGGCATCTGATCGTCTCGAGATCCTTGCTAGGGTTTAACAGGCAGCATTAATAGTAGTCAGCACAAGGGTAAGCATGTTAAGGCTTCGGACGAGGATGTCGAAAAAAATCGACATCCTCTTTTATTTTCCGACCTGCAGCCGAGACAGAATTCAATTTTAGAAGGTTAAAATGCATACAAATTACAGTTAATAAGGAGGCGTGATCGTCAATGAGAGAAGAACTTGTAAATAGTCTTTTAGCTAGATTTCCTTGGGCAGCAAAGCCGTATAATTACGATTCCTCTTACACTGAATACGGTTTCCAACTTAGCGGTGACGGTTGGTATGACTTGCTAGTAAAACTCTTTACTGAAATTGAGGAGCTGTATATGATCAGAGGTCTTGAGGTGAATCTTGAGATTAGACAGATCAAGGAAATGTTTGGTGTTTTGGATGTTAATATTAGCAATGCGTTGGACGAAGTAGATGAATTAACTCACAAGTACGAAAAGTTGTCTAAAGTAGTTTGTTACGACTGTAGTGGGGTAGGGGTATTTCGGAGTGTCGGTCGGTGGTGGATAACAATGTGTGATCCTTGTGTAGAAAAGCTTAAACAAAAGCTAGAGGCAATGAATAACCAAGAGAAGGGTGTAAAGGAAGAACCGAAAGGACGGGATTAAAATATTAGGTGGTAATGACTGAATCATATTAAAAGGGGCATCTTGGAATATCGAGATGCCTTTAATTTTATGACTTACAAGAAAGCCGGTGGATGTTTTACTGTCGGCTCTTAATAAATAGCTAAATTATCGAGCAAGGAGGAAGAAGATATGTCAGATAACTTTAAGGAGATTCAAGCCGTTTCGGAAATTCGTAAAAGTGAGCAAAAGGGTCAAAACAACGATGGAGAGACACAAGTTCATATGACTACGGTTTATACAAGGAGTAAATCTGTTAAGAGAAACTTCTCTTTTGTAATCCGTGGTCTGTTAATCAGTTCAATGTTGGTAGGAGGTATTCTCGGTGGGGGTCATACATCTTCTGCAGCTGCATCTAACCCGAGCAACCAAGTAGTTGCCACGGTGCAACAAGTTCAGGCTGATTATGGGGAGGATGCAACACTGATTCTCAATTTAAAATTAGCTGTAAAGGTTTTAGAGGAAAAGGGGTTCAGCCTAGAGACTATCACTAACACGTTAAATGTGCTAAATGCTGTGGATGAAAGATTGTCCTCTGGTGATTTTGAGCGTAAAGATGAACTGAAGTCCGTAATCTCTGATGTATCAAAAGCCTTTGATGGGATATCCACGTTCCAAGGTGATAAAGCAGCCAGGGCTAAGCTTGCCAGTATAAAACAGAAACTTGGTATGTTGGATGGCTCCAGTTATGTTGTTCAATTGCCAGTTAGTAAGAAAAGCGCAGAGGTAACCATTCTGTCAGCACAATCACCTTCTGTAGAGATCAACGGTGTAAAGCAGACTTACGAGCAGCCACCTGTTAATGTGGATGGCTCAATCCTTGTCCCTTTAAGGGGTATATTTGAATCCCTAGGGGCAATAGTGAGTTGGGAAGATGCAACACAGACTGTAACTTCAACAAAAGGCTCGACAACGATTATCCTTCAAGTTGGTAAACCAACAGCAACCGTCAATGGTCAGGACATGAAACTGGCAGTCCCGGCACAACTTATAAATGGTAACACGATGGTTCCACTTCGATTCATTGGTGAGGCATTTGGTGGTAATGTGGAATGGGAGCCTGTAACCCAAACTGCTAGTATTGAAACGGTGAAGGATGCACTAAGCCCACAAAGTGAAACTGGTCAAATCGTGGGTAAAATTAAGGTTCAATACGGTAAGCACACATACGGAAGTAAGGATCAGGCTGAGTATAGTAAGGTAATTGAGATCGTCAACAGAGCTATTAAAGGGTTTGATGCTGTTGTCTTTGGTGGGGAACAGTATTCGGAGTTCTACAATAAGTATTTAGCTGGGGCAAGATGGTCAGGAGATACTCGGGATCGATCACTGCAAAACAGAGGTTTAAAGTCTGCTGAGAACAGTATTGGTGAGTTAGTACAGGCAGGTATCAGTAAAGACGAGATTATAAAAGTATATAAAATAATGATCATCGCTAACGATCTGTCAAAGGATAAGAATGATCCTGGAGACGGTTCTCCCTCCTCGGCAGCAGATAATTTGCTACATAACAGAAGCGACTGTGATGCCGAAGCTCAGGTTTATTCAGCTGTTTTTGATGCGGAGGGTTATAACACTTCAATTATTGGTGGAGCAAACCATGCACAGATACTAATTAAGATAGGCGATTCGTGGTTTACGACAGCAGCAGGTGCTTTTGAAAAGGTTGATGTGCAAAAGGCTTTGAAAGACGGATCAGCAATAGTATCTGACCCTACGTTTGGTAGATCAACTTTATAGCCCAGATGTGGGGTAATTCGGAGCGGTGTCTTTTGGGACATCGCTTTTTATTTTTTTAAGACTTCACATCAATTTGAGCACCTGTTAAGGGAAATAAAACACAGTATTTAAGGTTAGTTCTTATATTCAACCAAATGTTCGTATTAAGCAAAACAGAAGGAGGAGACAGAAAATGAAGAAGTTATTCCATTTGACTTTTACAACTTTGACTTTAGCTACAGTTATTTCAGCTTCACCAATCTTAGCAGCCGAAAGTCAACCTCAGCCAAGTATTAAGCCAGTTCCGATTGAAGCTGCAGTTACTTCTACACAAACACCGAAAGCTGTCTCTACTGAAACAGCTCCACTGATGCCAGTTACCGACAACACAAACAAAACAGTAACAAATGGCGTTCATTTGGCTGTTTTGTATCAGGCTCAGGCTTTTATCCCCGAATTCACGTTGGAGCTTTGGTCGGTATCGGATAACAAGATAATCAGCTCAGCAGTCGGGAACAGCAAAAACTACGATAAGACAAAAGGTGCTTATCATTTGGTCTTCAACCATCCCAATGGTTACAAACTTGGCGACCAACTTGCATTTATTCTTCGAAAAGCAGATGGCGTTGTAGAGCACATCAAATTCCGAAATGAGAAACCGAATGAAAAAGGGCAGTACAGTTTCAATGACCTTAAGGTTAATACGAGCTACTCATTCGGAATCGACAGTTTTACTTATTTCGAGGGTGAGGAAGGTAGCGAGAAGGCAATCAAAGATTTAACTGCGACAAGCCTTCATCCTTTAAAGGGGTCGTTAGAGACCAACAGCAAAAAAGTTGGTCTGTTGCTCCAAACAGAGTCCGGTGCACCACTTAAGAAAACTTCAGTAGATATTAAACTCCTAGATAACAAGGGAGCATTTAAACTAACTTCAGACGATGAAGGTATAATTTGGATCGACAGTAACAAGCTGACTTGGAAGTTTCTCATTTCATCTCCAGGCAAGGTAGTAAAGGGCTCCAATAAAGCTGAGGTTGAGCTCCCACAAACCTTTGTAACGGGACAGCAAAAAGTAGCAATCACAATTCCTGTGGTCTTCGAGAATGCAGTTGCCACCAACACAACTGAGTTAAAGGTGAACTTATCGCCAGTTGGTAACACGGATCTCAGTACATCTTGGGAGGAATTAGATGTCACCATAACGACTTTGGAAGGGGTATCGAGCTCATTTACCGTTACTTCAGACAACAGCAAGATCTCTGGTATTTCGAATGGGACTTACAAAGTGGCTGTTGAAGGTAAGTATGCGGATGCTTCCTTAAAGTCGGATTCTCTAACCATTAAAGATGGTTCGGGAATAATCAATGTTCAATTGAAGCCGAAGTATACACTTGAGATCAGCAAGGATAGTAAGCCGTTCAACTTCTCAGTTATCAATGTGGAAAGTATCGCTGATAAAAAATATGAAGGTAAGAACGCCATTTCCTTCGGGGTAACTCCAGGAGAATCCTTCTTGGTGAAAGACAACGATACTGGCAAGATCGAGACGATCTTCATTGATCCTAACTCTGAACAAACCAAAGTAGTCCTTGGAGCCGGTATCGTGTTTGGTGGATCAGTTACAATTCCGCATACAGGCGATCCAATCACTTGGTTATGGTTAGGCTTTTGTGCAACCCTAAGTTGTGCTATGGGAAGTCTAGTACTATTTAATAAGGGGAGGAAGAAAAATGGGATCTAAGAACAAAGCTTTAAAGGTTCTATTGGCTACAACACTTATAGCTTCTTCTTTATCGTTTGTAGCTCCAACAGTGACTAACGCAGCATCTGCAGGTGTAGGCGGGGTAAACGGATCGACTGGTGGCGCAACATCGGGAACCGCAGCAGGTGATTTTCAAACCTCAGATAGCGTAGCAGCATTGCAGGTAGGGTTTATTGCTAATCCCGATGGGCTACTAAGTGAAGTTGCTACTGTAGCTGATCTTGAAGATCCTTTCAAGTTTAGTCATGACCTTGAAAAGACAATGTTGTATATTGCCCCGAACAAGGTGTCAGACACCTTGTTCCGTAGGGAAGGCAGCGGTTTATTAGGTTATACCTCTAAAGATGGGGTGCTAAACCTTTACGGAAACAACCCATTGTATTCGGACAGCGAGGCAGGTTCAAGTCACAATGAGTTAATGAACAAGACTCTTGAATACGCAGATAATGCTGAGAAAAGCGCCAACTATTTTGAACAGGTCGTTGGTAGAGCACTTCTTAATATTGATCCCGAAAATCCTAATCGTAGCCTAGCTGGGACTGAAGGTAATCCCGTAGGTTCCACTTTGAAGTCGATACTTGAGCGTTACATCGTAAAAGATGGCACGCCAGATATCGATAGTGAAATTAATGAAGGTATGATTTTAGATGGGTATCTTGAGTTAATCAGGGAACGGGGCATTTTGACTGGTGATGAGTACACAGGCTTTGAAAGTCAGCTAAAATCTTCGTTTAAAGCAAATAAGCTGACTTTACTGTTTCAGACAGTAGTTGGTATTTCCGTAAAGGATGCCAGAGCCTACACAAGCCGAGATTTTGGGTTCATGCCTGCTCATGATGCAGCTAACTGGTATCTTGATATTCAAAAAGCAGCGAAGCCTACGAACGCAACAGTTCAAAACTTGAGTGAAAATCGCGAGGCTGAGGCAGTAACTAACGGTGGTGCATCCACCTCTGCTATGGGGGGGAATTCGCCGTATGCTGAAAATGGTAACCTGCCTTTTAGTTTCCGCACTTACATGCGTGATCTTTATAGTAAAACGTTGAAGCCAGTTTCCGAAGAGGTTGCGTTATCTGGTGACGTTTCCGTCAACCCATTCGGAGCATGGGGGTTCCAAAAATGGTCTGCGGGTAAATATGCGAACAACCCTGCAATCGAGGCAGAAGTCCATGTAACGGTAGTTGATAAGAACGGTAATCCGACTGGAGAGAATTTTACTGAGCCAGTAAAAGGTTGGTCCGAGAAGAACAACAAGCATTTGTCTGACCTAACTCAGTACGAGCAACAAGTTATTACAGATGGGATGTTGGTAAGTCATTTAGGTAAGTCTTATGAGATCATGCCAGAGGATGCAGCAAAGTTCGTATTGACCGACAAAAAGGATAACGAAAATCTTAATAAAGATAAACTTGTTATTGAAGAACAGGGAAAAGAAGGGTTCATTTCCGTACCTAATACTGGTTTCAGTGCATGGTCGATTGAGCTTGGATATGATGTTCCGAGTGCGGTAGATTTGAATAAGTACCTTGGTGGAGACGGGACTTCTTCTGTTGAGAACAAATACGCGAGTTCTGGTGGTTCCTCGAACGCTAAGATGACGTTGTTCGTGAAAGCCAAGGAGGATATCCCAGGTGAACCAATTGACGTTAAGCTCGATGTCCCACAATGGATGCTCACGAAGTATTGGTCAAACATTTCACCAAATGAAACAAATAAGTCTCAATTCGCATTGAGCCTTCCGTCAGAAACATTCCAAAATCCAAGGCTTTCACCATCTGGTAATTTAACATTTGGTTTAGTAGATCCAACATCGACACCTTGGGGGGTTAGCCGCGCCAAATTGTTCAATGATTCACCGACCAAGAATATCTCTCCTTACAGCACATCTGCTTCCTTTAATGAGGCTGGCGATTTACTTGCAATTAAGGATAACGGATCGGTATATAATACGAAGCTTGCTGACTGGGTAAATAATTTCAACCTATTCGGTGGCAAGATTGGCTCGGCAAGTAAAGGTGTAGTCGATGAAAAGTCTGTTGTGAAGAAAAGTTCCGAGTACGCATATGGGGTAAAAAGCCCATCATCGACCTATAATTACAGTGAAACTAGATGGAGTGAGTCGTGTGGCAAAACGGGATGTTGGTCTTATCCGTATACTTGGTCGGGAACAGCTTCCCAAAACACTCGTACAGCGGATTATTTTCTATCTGTAAACTTCAAGCACTATATTTCAAAAGATAGCCCTGCGACGAATAAGTTTGATCCGACTTCTGAATCCACAAACGGACTTTACTGGCAAACGAAGCAAAGTGAGGATTCATTCTCTGTCTATCCTGAGGTTGCCATGGGGTATGATGATGCTTCGGGTAACACATCCATCGCTTTCTCCGCAGGTGAAAAGGCAAGAGCGATTCAGCCAGTAAGCTACAATCAGGCAAAGTTTGTTGATTTAGAAGTTACTCCAACGGTATCTGGTATGAGTACCGCTACTGATTCGGCAGCTAAGGCATTGTCAACCCGTCTTAACTCCAACAAGGATGTAATTTATAAGGGATCTGCCACAACTAACAATTTCGATGTTAAGGGCGATCTTGAAATTAAGACATTCGCTTTGGATCTCGGCAGCTCGGCTTATAAGAACAGTTGGAATACTTCATCTTCGTATAATACAGATACAATTAACGATTCCTACTTGGCTGAGTATGCAACTAAGAACCAAGCTACAGGTAAATGGGAAGTAACATTCGACGCTAACGGCAAGTTCGTAATCAACGGCAAGGACTTTGGCGGTGTGACATCCAAGTTAACAGTTGAGGAAAAGTCGAATACTGTTAAGAGTCACATTCTCGAAGTACGTGGCGGTAAATTGGTGGGGTTAGATGGATCTCGGGATCTGAACAACCTTTCCCAAGAACTTAAGGATGCTCTTGAGCGTATGCACATTTCTACTGGCGATAATGTATTCAACACCTTCGAGTCGGGTAGCGGCGATAAGCTCACAGAAGCGAAGTTTGCTTCCCTAGCAGCCGCAGTTCGTGGATCGAATGATATCGCTGTGGGTAAAGGTTGGTATTCGGAGGATTCAACTTTGCTAATCGTGAGGGAGTATGTAACTAACTTCGCACTCCCACTCTTCGCCTATAGTGATGTGATTCCGATGCAGTTGACTCCTGACCTTGCAGTACCGGCGGATAAAACGAAATTCTTCAGTGTCGGCGTACCTGGCTTTACAAAGATCCAATTGAAAGCGGGTAACGCTCAAATGACTGCCGATAGCTCCACTGGTCAAATCGGGGTGCAGCAATCTCCGCAATTCATAGTGAGTAATGTATCGGTAATGGACACATTTGGCTCGGTTCAGTGATAGTGTAACCCCAAAAGAGAAGGTTTCCCTTAAAACGGGAGCCCTTTCTTTTTGTTTCCTGATAAGCTTTCCAAAATTTGAATTCAGAGTTAAGCTACAACCACTATTCTTGGGGAGGTCGCTTAAATGCCTAAACTGTCCGAATTAACGATATACAATAAGTTTCCGTGGAGCGTCCCAATCGTTCCAAACATCGATCCAAATGAGGGCTTCTATGATGTGCAGCCTTGGCAATTCCCGGAGCCTGTGCTTAAACTTATTGAGCAGATGTTTACCGAGGTCGAAGACTTCTTTAATTCGAGGAATTTGCCTATAGAGGTAGTCATCTATGAACTAAAGGAAGTCTTTGGTCGAATCGAAGTTTCGAGTTTGACCCCACATTTGGAGGTCACCGCTATCTTTCGTAAGTACACGGAGCTGTCAAAAGAACACTTCTATTAATGAGTTATGGAACTGGCATGAAAAATTGCAGCTTCTTTTTGTGTCTTGATTCTTTTATATAGCGGCGGAAGGGAATTCTGACTTTTTCTGGTTCTCCAAGCAGCTTGAAAACAATTACTAAACCAAAATCGATTTCAACACATTCTCACTAATCTAAAAGATAGTAGTAAGCAGAGAACTGCTCAAAAAGAAACTAAAATTCAACAGCAACAAACCAATCCACCACAACTCAACTCGCCCAGAGTTGAGTTTCTTTATTCCTCTCACTTCATTCCGACTCACCCAACCACCCGACCAGTTAGTAATCCATCCCAACATTCAGAATCATCCCTCATGAATCATGACATGAACATCCATATCAGGACATGAACCTCCAAAGGGGGAGTTGAAACAAAACACTTCAAGAGGTAGCAGACATTTAAGTGTAGGCAACCAAACAAATCAAATTGTTCATTGAAAATCGGATAGCTTCAAAAAGTCGAGATCTTGGGGATCTATCCTGATTTTTGGGGGAGTTGAAGCTCAATTGCTCAAGAGGTAGCAGACCTACCAATGTAAGCAAGCGTTCTTTGAAAACTGAGAAATGCCAATTCCCATACTGACGATTCAACCAAATACAATGTTGAACATCGCTCGGGTGGAGTTGAGAAAGTAATTCATGAAGTACGAGACATTCCTTATGTAAGCAACCATCCAAATCAGCCTAGGAGGGCAAACAATCATGACAACCAAAAAAGATGCAGAGAAGAACATTGAAGTGAAAAAGAAACTGAGTAAGGCTATGAGCGAAAATCTTGAGAAAGCCTTGAAGCGCTTTGATGTGAAATTGTTCTTGGACTGGTCTAAAGAGCTTGGGCAGAAGGTTTTGTATGTTGAAGTGAAAAGTAATTTGACTGGTGGGCAAATAACATTCCTCTTTAGCTTTTTCAAGACTAATGGGAATCAAGTTCTAAAGAAGCTGAACTTAATTGGTTCTGCCGATGGACATATCTATGAAGCTTTGCTTCTACACCTTGACGATCTTTACGACAAGTACGCTAATGGTGATCTTCCGATCCCGCAAACTGAAGTTTCCGAGAGTAACGTAAAGTCCTTTGAATGGGATGACCAAGTATCGTTGGGTCATGCAAGGTCAGTTGTAAGGGAGCTTTTATTAAAGGAGTCTAGGTTTGCTCGTCAATCCAAAAAGGATTTTGATAATAAGTGTCACCTAGGGGTAATTCTTGACGAAGAACAGGATGTGCCTGAGGGAACTAAAGTAGTCGGTTTCACTGGAACGGCTCTACAGGCAGTACTCAATCCGAGGGGGCGTATTCAATCGCAGAAGTATCGCCGCGAGATCTTAGGTGGTCTTGCTCACATCGGGGTATTGGATGCCGAAATTGTCGAGTACGACAGTGAAGATGAGGAATTCGAGCTTATCGAGGAAGAAGAAAATGCTACGCCAGAAATGGATTTGGTTGAGGTTGATGACGATGCAATAGTAAATGTTTCTCTCTATGGGAAGCCGATTACGGTAAAGGTCAGAGAGTTAAAAGAAAATGGTTTAACGGTTGAAAGTAAACAAGATGCTAAGAAGCCTAAGAAGAAAACGACAAAAATGCAGAAGAAAAGTAATGATTTGAGAAAACAGAGGCTTGGTGTTAAGTTCTACATCTTCCACTTTAGCCAAAAAATGCTAGAGGAGGTTTCCAATCATGTCGCAGCCTAAATTCACAATGTATTATGATTGCATCCGAAATCTACTGAATGGGGTTGAAGACCCCATTCCTACCCTCGGTGGGAAGAGCGCCCTGTTGAAGACGCTTATTCGGATCTTTGACCATTGCATATATGAGTACGACATGAACATCTTCGGAGATCTCTTCCTCGGAGGTAACAGATTCCACACACACTACAAGAACTACCGTATCGATCGAATTGGTAACGAAAAAGACCGAGGTCTAGTCAGTTTCTACAGAGCGATTCAAGATTCTACCCAGTTTAATTATCTGATCAGGGGTATCGGGGCTTACAGTAACCCAGGGTCTATAACTGAAAAAGATTTTGAAGACTTTGTAAAATGGAGACGCGCCCCCAGTACAGACGCATTAGACGCAGCGATCCTTACTTACGTGGTAAGCAAGTACAGCCGCGCAGCCAACCGGACAAGATTTTGTCAGTTAAAAGTTGATGAAGGGATCAACATTGGTAACCTGCGGAGGAAGTTGACTCCACTCACAAAGATATACAGAGATGTGGAATTTCTCAATAAGGGCTATAACGAGCCTTTTATAAAACTTAAGCACCGCGAGGATGCATTGATTTACTTGGACCCGCCATATTTAACAGATGTCGGAAAAATTACGAAGGAGACAGAAGACTACGAAGACAAGTTTTATACAACTGACCACATCATTATGTTAGACCGAGTCGTCTCAAAATCCTGCAGAGCGAAGGTTATCATCTCGAATTACTTTAACGAGATCTACAACGATTATGTAAGAAGAGGACTCCTCTACTGCTACTTCGTCGGCTTCGTTCATGTGAGTAGCTCAGGAACAGGTCGAAAGCGTCCTGAATTTATCTATACGAATTTTCCGCTCCCAGAGTACGTGCTTCCCCCAATCCCGCACGACTATCAGTATTACCTGTAAAGCCCCTCGGAGGGGTAGCCATACCTAAAATTCTTGGAGGTGTTTTGTATGTTGAAGGCTTGTCCCGAATTTAAGAATGCGTATGTGATAAATGATGAGATTTATTTACTAGATTTCAATCCAAAGCGAATAGCTGTCAAATTGACCGAGGTTGGTAAAACCCAAGCTATTGTTCTGTATTTACAGCTTCAAGTTGACGTTTTTGTCGCAGAGATGTACATCAGCGCGGAAACACGTAATGGTAAACGTATTCGATCTTTTAGAAAACAGGTCGAAGCGTACATAGCTGCTCATGCGATGAACGAGGAGTCATTCCCAAGGTGGTTTGCTGTTTTGCAACTGATCGACAAGATGGAATCTAAATATAGAGGATGGGGTATTGGATTGGAAGCCAGGACGCATTTAGACGTAAACAACCAACGGTTTCACTTGAGATGCAAGTAATTTATTGACATATAATGCGCACAGCGCATCCTTGTCGGGGTATCGAAGCCCCCAACCACAAAATAACCGGCGTTAAGCCGCAGGAGGAAACTGAACATGATTAAGAAATCTACCACTATTGAAAATGGTTATGAAGTTGATGGGCAAGTGTATGTATTAGATTTTAATCCTGAAGAATATAAAACATCATGTCCAGTTGTTAAGATACACATGAGAAGTTTATTCAGTACGCTCAATAGAAAGGGTATAACTGAAAAGAATAAGTATAAGGCTATTTACAACTCTATCTTAGCAGGGAAAGTAAAATCGGGAGATGAGTTTATAAATGATATTGAAGATTTTATGACTGACTTCCGTTCATATTTCAATACACAATGCCTTAAGAATATTAAGGACTTTCTCAATTGGTTTCCAATCATACAACTGGTTGAAAAGGTTGTAGGATATATTAAGTCAAATATCAGTTTGAGTGCTACTTATAGTCCAACTTTAATTTACAATTTCAAAATCGATGATGATTCGTTTGATGATTTAGAGGATGGGGAAATCGTCTTCGAATTCGCCCTCTAAGCCCCCTCACTCCCGTTGGAGCGTTCATCGGTTCTGGACGCTCCAACCCCTTGCTCAAATCGCCGGACATGCGGCTCAAAATCGATCCGTTCGTCTTGCCCTAACCCCGCCTAGGGATTTTTGTCATTATATTGCGCTTAAAACGCTATTTCGGTAATTAACACCCGACCGAAGGGTGGTCTTATTCATCGAATGTTTATTCCCCTGTAGCTACGTCACACTCTAACCGATATTATTGGTGTGAGGGGTGTGAGAAAGTGATTACATTCAGCGTTAACGAGAGAAGATTCCATGAGGAAGACTATGCGAAAATTGCTCGCCTGTTAAAGGAGCTTAATGACCTAAACGCGAAGGGTCTTAAAACTTCTGATTATGCTGATTATAAAAGAGATGCCATAAGCAAGTTGGTCAGCGACCTCTTAGAAAATAAGATGAAAGAGGATGTCAAGAGTCTTATTAACTACGGTGAGCGAGAAACCATTGAAGAAGTTATAGGTAAGTCCAGAGTACAAATCGGGAAGAATAAAATACCTCATGTGAGGATAGACAAATCCATCTACTCAGAAGATGGATCTGAACAGAGTTTTCAACTGTCTGACCGTAACGCATCGGTGGAAGATAAAGTAATTGCTAAGAGAGAGCGAGAATTTAACTTCAAGGTGCTCCGTATCGTGGAGGCTCACCTCAAACAAATGGGGGAATCCTTGATCAAAGTTATCGATCCTCTAGTCGATGCGGTAGTGGTTCAGACAAAAAAAGAAGTCAAAAATCCGATTGTAACGAAAAAATTCGTTTCCGAGCAGAAAGCAGCTCGAGAGTTTGTCAAAAAGTATAACAACTGTCTAGCAGATATCAGAGTTGAGCCTGATGGAACAGCACTAACCGAAGAAGTGATCCTCTACTTGGAAGAGAACACGCTTCTCGATTTGATTGGTAAAATTTATAAAGACAAGTTTATTGAGAGTACTTCGAATAGGCAAACGTAAGTCTGAGCCTACTTTTAAATACACAGTAACGACTAATGTCTAAAATCCCCGATCCGCATACCTGATATTGCTTCGGGGTATCGTAGAAGAACACATCAACCCTATTACGGCGAGGCTTTCCAACCGTTTTGTCGATAACTTGTCAGTAAGTATTAAGCAGGGGTAGCACTTGGACAAGTCCCTTTATAAGCACACAAAGAGAGCAGCCGTTCACGGCTGCTCTCTTTGTGTTTGCAGTCAAACTGTGCCTATAAGTTGTGGTTACACGCACAACATATGCCCCGATCCTGTCCAATAGACTTTGTCCCGCGACTAAGCAATAAACTTATTACCTACGTAATAAACGAAACCGATGAGTTATTACCTGCTTAATAACAAAGACAGTTTTGACGAGAAGGGTTTCTTCTATGCAGACACACCCGCCCACCCAGGCAGAATGAACAGTTTTGTCGCAAAGAGAGCAGCCGTGTGATAAGTAGTTGCTATTTTTTGGAGAAATTAGCCAATTTGAACGTAGGGTTTTTATCAACTTTTGTCGAAATTATACTTGATCAACCTTACTGAGGAGGCACTAATTTGGCTTTTGATCAATTAATGACATGGAAAACCGGAGAATTGAAAAGACTCAATATCGATGAAATTCGGCAGCTTGAGAAGTTAATATACGAATTTCCTTATAAGGTTTACTGTTCTCTAGATGAGAAGATTGAAAACAAGAAACCAACGATTTTCCTTGTTGTATATGTCAGTGTGGAAACAAATCATGTCATAATGGTCGATCAGTCTAATCAAATAGATTCAACTATTAATCTTAATGACGAAGATATTAAAAATGGATATCATGAATTAATTGATGTTGGTATCATTGAGCATTTTCCTTTTGCTTTCTATGTGATGTCTTAGAGAGAGGTAAATAAATGAGTCGGAAAAAACGACGAGTTAAAGCCGCATTATTCGATCCAACTCGCAGCATTCTGGTTCAAGCCACACCAGAAGAGCATGTAAGACAAGAGCTTGTTCAAATTCTTATTGAAAAAATGGATGTTCCTATTGAAGCTATAACAACGGAATATCCGTTAAATCATGTTGACTCCAGTACATTATTGAGAGCAGACGTGGTTGTTTGGTTTAGAGAGAATCGACATGATCACGATAAGCCTTTAATTGTATTTGAAGTAAAGGCACCTCATGTAGAAATTACGGATCAGACCCTTAGTCAAGCACTCTCATACCAAGAAATCCTACAGTGTCCTTATATCGGGGTAACCAACGGAAGTCATACAGCAATTTATGAGGTCAATCTGAATGGTGAAGTCAAATTACTCGCGGACGATCTATACTCGTATGAAAATTTTATTGGTAAGAATGTGATATATGCAAATAACTCGTTGAGGATGAGAAGACTCAATTATTTGGAAGTCAATTACAAGAAATATCATTCATTCCTTATAAACGAGGGATACATTGGTGAAGATACTTCACCCGAACTCCATCCTTTCATGGCAGAACTCCAAAATATGCTGATGGTCGAGGAAATATCATCCAAATTACCCTTGAGTAAATATGGAATAACGATCAAAGAGGATATTTCGTATAGCTATTTGACGTACGGTAATGCAGCAGGGGGTAATTTCACTGGATATTATCGAGGTTTTGTAGTCGAAGATCTTGATGGCAATGAGCAAATTTATCGATTAGCGGTGTTTGGAACGGGTGCAACTAAAGATCACCCTATGTTTGGAAACAGAAAAGGACGCACGGCGCTCTTTGTGTCGATCGACCACCATATAAACGGTGCACATAACGCACTTCAACTAAATTTAGACCGTTCACTTGTTAAAACTACTGGCAACGAGACCTGTCGCATTTTACATGATGGGAAAATGACGGTCAACAAGGGAGCAAGAAAGAAGCAAGAAGTCCTTGACTTTATGGCTCAGCATGGTGACTTCTTAATTTCTGACGAAAAGATTGATCTCGGGTATTTGCCAACTAATCGCAGTATTTCTTGGGACGATGCCAAAGAGTTCATTTTCCGCTTGTTCTTCTATGCGACATTACGTGAGAAACTCCGCACTAAAATCGCACCTAAGAAGAACAAGTCGAAGTCGAAGCGTCGGGTAGTTAAGAAGCTAATGTGATATGCGCTCGCTGTAATCAGTGGTAATCGGATGGAGGTCGAAAGTATGAGTAATAGTATAAGGGCAAGCAAGCTTCTTGAGTTCATTAAGACTCTTGAGGGGTTTGAAATTCAGACCGAAATCGATTCATATGAGCATATGGGTGCTTTAATCGTCGATGCAGTTCTCCAATCGGGAATAAAGTATGAGACAGTGGTAAAACCCCGAGCTGAGCGTATTCGAGATAATTACCCTGAAGCTTCAACTACATCGGGCTTTTTAAAATTACTCAGCCGAGAGCCGGCTACAAGACTGTTAAACTTTGAGGGTGACAAGGCGATAAGAGTACTTGAGGTCACTTCCTTCTTCCGGTATGAAAAAGTTGAGACAGTGGTGGATTTGAGGAACTGGCTATCCAATGACGGTAATAGAGTGAAATTGATGAAAATCAGTGGTATTAAAGATAAAACAGCGGACTACTTCAAAATACTTGCAGGGTTTGAAACCAATGCTGTTGATCGTCACTTAATGAACTTTCTTAAGGAAGCTGGTATTCATTTTATTAGTTATATGGATGTCCAGGATACGATCAATGCCACCGCTGACCTGTTAGGAGTTCCTAAATCTCATTTTGATCATAGCATCTGGAAATACATGTCCGAAAGGCGTAAATAGCAAAGAGAGCAGCCGCCGTGGTAAGCAGCTGCTTTCTTTTTATGTAAAAGGGGCGAAATCGCCGCCCTGGGATAAGCTGTGGTTTCACTCAACAGCATATGCGCGGCGTTCTGTCCATTTACCTTGTCTCAACAAATAATTAAAGGCTTTTTAAGTTATTTTAATCCCTTTTAACCCGTTTTAAGATATTTTAAGCCATTTTAAGCCCCTTGTTACTACTTAGGTAATAACTGAAAAGTGTTGGTTAACACCTACGTAATAATCTTAAGAGGGGGCATAGGGGGTAGAGGTTAGGCATCACCAGTTGTAATTCGCCCAGAGTTTTGATTTTTTTTTTATCAACCTAATCCGTGTACCCGTGCAGACAGCTTATTTTTCCAGAGTTAACAACCGGTAGCCGAGTATTTGTCCCAAAGCCATTTCAGTAACTCCCATTTTTCCTCCGATCCCCTCCGTTAGGGTAGCCCTCGTAAGCTCCTGCCAATTGCTAACTATCCCTATCGTCGCTACGGCTCTCACAATGCCACTTACGGATCGTTTCAGCCTTCTCAGGTCTATTTGCTCGTCCTCGCTTCCCTTGTCTCGATTAAGGGGTCTTTGGTGGCTTAACGGTGTTAAGTATTTTTGTAAAAAAAGTTCGTAAATTATATATAAAATACGTTAATTTACTTGTATTTACGTACTATTCATGGTATTATAAATACAAGTAAAGGATTTCAAAAATCTTAAAAAGGTCGGTGCTTAATATGGTAGATTTCACAAATTCAACTCTTTGCCTTACTGGTTTTTTATTCGTAGTATCTTTCCTTAGAACTTTAGCGATGACTACGGATAATGGAAATTCGATGTTGGTTAGAAAGGTGTCAGGAGTTGCTTCTGGGGTATCTTTCGTAACTTTCTTAATGATATCTGCAGCTATTTACTAAGAGAGGGGTCTTGGACTTCATGAAACTTGGTTATGTCCGTGCAAGAACATTTAAGGAAATTGAAGCATTTAGAAAAGAAGCCAAAGTTGATAAACTTTTCGTAGATCTTGTTGATGAGTACGGTAATCCAAACGGTAACAAACTCGATGTAATGCTTGAGCAATTAAAAGCTGAGGACATTATCGTAATCAAGGGGTTCAGTCAGGTAGCAAACTCAATAGACGAACTGGATAAGCTGATATCCACACTTAGAAACAAAAGTGCAAATATAGAACTTCTCGATGAAGAAGATGGTGGAGTATTGCTTCCTGATGAAGCTTATAGAGTTTTTACTTACACTAAAAACTTCATTTCTCAGAAGGAAGCTATCGTGGCTCGTAAAGTAGGACGCAAAGCTTTGGAATACCCAGTTAACTTTTACGAAGTCTACATCGATTTTGAAGACAAAAAACTGAAAGCTGATGAAGCTTTTGTAAAACTTGGATTGAAAAACAAAGCAAGATTCTACGAATTGGTCAAACTGTTCAAAGCTTAAACATTAAAGGAGGAGAAACTCAATGATCACATTTTCAGTCAATAAATCATTCCGAGACTTGTTGGAGAAAAACCAAGTCGCTAATGCCATTCCAAATAAGCCAGAAGGTGAATGGACTCCTTTAGAGCAAAGTGGTTTAAGTATGGCTATTGAGAATGCGTGGAACGGTAATTTGAAATATGTGAATCGTGGGTTTAATACTGGAGCTTACGGTTATGCCTGTGAACTTAATGATAGTATGGCAAAAGCTAAACGGGAAGTACCACTTATAAGTCGAGATGAGTATGAGAGAGGGCATAAAGGTGTTATTGAACCATCAGTGAGTGAAGATCAAGACTTTGAAGGTCTAGATCTAGATTTCGAGCTAACGAAAGAGATATTTGAACTGGTAGAGGATCTCATTTCTGAGAACTATGCATCCAGTCTAACCGACACATTAAGAAAAGCATTAAAAGGAGATGTAAGAAGCATCAACAAGATAGCAATATGGTCTAAAGAGTACAGCAATCTGAGTAGCGTTATCCTGATTCCTTGGAATAAGCCAGATCACGTTAGCTTCTTGGAGGAGTACGATAGCCTGGGAGCACTTATTGAACTTATTTTAAAACATAAAGAGCTTAAAAAAGCAGTCCTCTCCAGAGGGGTATCAGAAAAAGAACTCGTCGCCGCAGTTTAAGATAATGCTAAGTGATTTATTATGGTGATTAAATAGGAGTTTCTCCATTAAACTAGAAGGAGTTGTTGAACATGATTAAAAAGTTTCTATCAGTATCTGAGGGTATCGTGCTTGAAGTCAATGTGACGGATGAACTTGTCTCCGAGAAATGGCGTAAATGGGAACCGGTGCTCGATGAAGCTGCTAATGATATTGAGATCAAAGCAGAATGGTCAGACAAACAGAAGGCTTTAGGTTTAATGAAAAACCGTAAAAAGCAGTTAATTGAAGGTATTGATTACACTTACTTCGCAGAGTACACTATTTTAGTTCACCGGAAAACAGGTAAGGTCTATTACTTTAATAATGAAACACATGAGATCTCCACTCAGGGGTTTGGTCGACAACTAATACTAAGGAATAAGAAAACTGGTCAGCCGAAAATCGTGTATGACGGTAAAACCTTTATCGTGAAAAGGAAGAGGTTAATGAAAAGTAAGCCAAGATTAGGAGAAAAGCATTATCTTGGTATCGTGTGGGAGGGTAACCTCATTTATCTGAAAGATCATCAATTAATCGCAGCACTGTATATGGACTTTAATATGGCTATTCAATCAGTCGGGAGAGGTAGTAAGTATGTTGTAAATCACCGTAATCTGAACCATTATGATAACCGACCTGAGAATTTGGAGATTATTGTTAGAAAGGAAAACAATCAGCACCAATCTGTAATGTATAGAGTTTTAGATGAGTTTGTACGAGACTTGCTTGGAGACATCAAGGGGTATTGGTTAGAAAGTGAATGTCCGGCAAGTTAAAGGCATAAGAGGACTCTAGTAAATTGGACTTATGGTTAATAGATATTTAGTTAAAGGGGATTTTGTATAGTGTCAAACAAATAGCTAGGGAGGTGCCGAGTATGTGGCAACCTCCCTATAATTATTTTCAAGGGGTTAAGTTCCCACTTTTTCACAAGTTTCAAGCTAGGGTTTTCCCTTAAAAGCTCTTGACCTACAGCTGAGTCTGTCGTTCAGGAGCTTTTTGTTTTCCCCTAAAGTAACCTATGACTTGGATCCACTCGGTAATTCTGGCGGATCGGTTCGCCCTGGCTGTTCCGTTCCTTTTCAGCTCGAGTAGAGGATGATAAGAGGTAAGCTGCTATGTTGGATCCTTTAGTGGGGTAGAGGATACGGCAGTCGGCTGTAAATTTCTGATCTTAAGATAGCCGCGGTGGATGTCTTCCTTATTTACACAGATTAACTGGTTTTTTTTTTTTGAGTCTTAAGTCAGGGTTGTTATTTTTATAACAAAGCGAAGTTCACTTTTATAAATTATTAAAATACGAAGCTTAGTTTTATTAAAAACCGAACTAAATTTTTATAATTATAAAAATGCGAAGCTTGTTTTTATTAAAAACCGAAGATTATTTTTATATTTATAAAAATATGAAGTTCATTTTTATAACAAAGCGAAGTTTACTTTTACAATTATAGAAATACGAAGCTTAGTTTTATTAAAACTAAGTTTTCTTTAATAAGTTATAACAAAGCGATGTTTATTTCATTAAAGATCGAAGTTTACTTTTATAAAATAAGACCTCTAGCTATTTGCTAGGTCATTATATTAAGAAAGACAGAGATAATTTTAAGACATTAGTTTTGTAACCCACTGACTGACGATGTCCCTTTTACAGCTCCCTCATTTCTAAATTCCCCGATTATGTTGATTTTCTTCGGTTTCGGTTCTTCTTGCCTGACTTGTTTAAGTGAACTATGGATATTTTCCAACGGAAGATACTATTATTGCAACTCGAAGTTGTTCGTAACTGAGTCCACCTTAATTATGTTGGTTTAAGCCTACTTGTTTGAACAATCCACTAATTAGCCATAAAAATCATTGAAATTATAGTTTTTCTACGCCCTAACTTCTCCGATCAAGATATTTTTTCCCTCACTCACGCAAATAACACCGATTTATACAGTTGGTAACCAATCAATTTTATAGACTTTGACGTCCTACTTAGGTTTATAACTCTCAGGGGTGTGTTCTCACAAAAATCCCTTGTCACGTCTGGGTTTGGGGCGGTTTTTCAAAAATAATTGGACGCTATAGGCTTGAATGGTTGCTAAGTGCTCCCAAAACCCTCAGTGGGGGTCAGGCTTCAAAAGTAAATGCTAATTTTGTTGTTTTTAGCCGATTTCAATCAAAAAGTAAGCAGTAAAGGCAATGTCACATTGATAAAGAGGGTGGATGTTCAACATGGAAAAAGTCACAGATACGGTTTTGTCGCCAGTTTCAGATGAGTTCCGTTCCTTAGTTAAGGGGTATACAGAATTCAAAGCCAAGTTAGATTCAACATATCTTACCGATGAAGAGCGATCCTTACTTGTGCTTAAGACTGCAATCATCGAAGAAATTAAGTTGAAACTGGAATCAATTAAAAATGGATCAGAAAGAAATGAAGTTCTTTTAGCACTATGTCTTAGTGGGGAAAAATGCTCCAGAAAGTACCAAATATATGGATTCAAGAGCCAAAATGCATTAAGAGCCGCAAGGAATGAACTCCGCACTTTATTGAAAGTCACCATATTCAACAGCGATAAGATTTCAACTTTACTTCAGAGTAATTCAGAGCAAGATGTAGAGGAAGTAGTGCTATGGTTTTTAACAGGTTTAAATGATGTCAGACTGAATCGTTATGTCAATCCGATTAGAGAGGTGTCTCGAAATGGGTAAACCAAATATATGGAAAGAGGTTAATAACCACAGAGAGGTCGTTAACACTCGTATTGGTGGTAACAATTACAGCAATGATCTCGAATTGGAGCATAAACGCTTGGAGGCTCTTGATGAAATATACCGCTATGTAAAGGACTTAAAATGGATCACTCGAAAAGATGCCAAGCTTCGTCTGGAGATATGGTTAAGGAAGTGTAACTCCAGTGCAAGATCTGCAGCAGCTGAAATGACTAATCTTACGGGGAAGGAAACTAGTATCAATAATATTGAACAGTGTGTTAAGGATGCTTCTGATAAAGCCAGATCTATGTTCGGTAAGGCACTTAATAAAATTATGCAAGCCACTGACATATCAACTATCGAGTCTGGAATAGATGAATTTCGTATGGTAACGAAGACTGGCGTTCCTGTTTACCAATTCTTCCTCTCGGGGGTAGAACCTTATTTACCGAAGCCCCAATATAACCCTCGATTAACTTTGGAGAATTGTGAGTATGAAATATCAACAATCGCTATATTTGCTCATCTTGCCGAACGGGTATTAAAGGATAAATGCAATCAAGACAAATTGGCTCATATTCTCTCCTTACTAAGCTCACTCAATGGATCAAAATCCGACCGAGAAGCACTTAAGCTTTACTTTAGTGGAGATTTTAGTAAGTCCGATGATGAAGAGTTTGTAAAACCAAAAGATCAAATTACCTCAATGTTTAATTGGCTCAAAGAGCAGAATCCTTATAACAATTGAAGTGGAGGCGATCCTAATGGCAAACATGTTCCAGGTTCTCAAAGAGTCGGTAGATCACTTGAAGATTAATGGAGTGGTCTGTAAGGATAAAACAAGATTGAAGCTAATTAACGAAAAAATAAAAGCACTTGAAGAGATTATCCAATTTACCAAGAATCATATCCTTGCTTATCGTCAAGCAACTTTTGAAGTAGAAGAGAGGCTCTATTATTACTTGACTGAAGGTGCTTTAAATAGTAATAAGGTAGCTGAATACTTTGGTGTTTCATATAGTAATGTTTCATCAAATGTAAGTTACGCATCAACGGGTCTAAAACTATTATTAGGTGATCAGATCTTCCGTATTAAGGATGCAAGTGATGTAAAAGCTGTTCGGTTAGCATTAGCAGAATTCCGTAACATTTCTAAGCCAGTCGTAAAACCTGTTGATCTTCCATTTAATCCCTTGGAGGGGGTGACTTGGGGCAACCGGAATTCAAGCAGATCATGAAGATTGGAGGAATTCTCAAATGCCAAGAATTCATCGCCTAGCATCATCCCGCCAATACAAAAGTCCTAACCCTGAAACTGGTCGCTACATTGGTATGCCAACACGCACAACTAAAGATAAGTTGTTAGAAATTGCCCTTGCTCCTTATAGAGACGAGGGCTTTTCTCAATTGGTCTATAATGTTAACAGCCGACTTCGTATTTATCACGATGAAGACTTTGCGACTTTTATTGAAAACGTACTGACGACCCAAGGTGAATCCTCTAGCAGCACTTCGTCTGAAACTGCACTAGCAAACAGTGGCTCCATTATATGTTTGGGTTTTGAAGCATTGAAGTCACCTCTCGCTACGGTTCATGAGTTCAAGTATTATCTTGAACCGGATCTTCTCGGTGGAGTAGGTTTTTTCTCCATTAAAGCACCGTATGGTTTGACTGGAGATCATTTGAAAAAATGGCTAGGCAAGGTTGCTCAGTACCACTTGGAATCGCTAAATCCTTGCTTAAGTTTGATGGTTTCCATTGTCCAACCAGACGGTAGCTGGCAGATTGCAATCGGAGACATCTTTGTACCTAAGCATTTTAAGGAAGCCAGTGTAGATTTTGCTATTTTCGATCCTCAAGCCCTCGTCACTTCTTTTATTAATGGAGACAGTTTAAAGGATATACCGCATCATTCCTTTATTGCTTCAGTCCCTTTGATTGGCGATATGAGTTACTACAGGCAGTAAACTCCGTTATTTTGTTGATTTAGTTGGACTTCCTACATAAACCGATGAGGATAGGATCGAGTCCTAAAATTTCGGTGCAGGAAGAGAGGAGGGGCAGCAGGGGCAGCTCAGTTAAGTAAAATTTCCGAGTTATTATTTCGATCCCGATAATTGACTGTAGGTTCGAAGTGGTAAACACGAGTTTTTGAAGGTATGTATAGAGAGTTAGTCCAGTAACAGTATAGTCGAATCCTGTTGATTTGAGCTGACTTAGCGAAATTGGTAATGATCCGCTTGCAGTTAGATCCGATCTTAGTCTATTTCAGAGTGCAGGATCCCCTCTTGGGGTAGACTGCACTCTTTATTTTGCAGTTCAACAGTATTCAAGAGTAATTCGCTAATCAAAATCACTACTCATTAAGGCGGTGCTAGTTAGACCGCCCAATATGTTCGAGAGGATGATTTAGATGATTGGGGTAAAGAAGCTTAAAAAAGGTTTGAAGGTGTTATCTCTTCCAATGATGATTGCCTTGGCTCTGCCGAGATCGGCAATTGCAGCAGCTCCAGTTGAACCGTCTGATAGTAATGCCATTTCAACATCAGCAGAGCAAGAATGGTTCTCTGACCAACTCTATGGAGAAACCTTTTCGATTAATGCCCCTCTTGGTGGTGATATCGAAACAGCTCCAACGATTACAGTATTTGCAGTAGCTCCATTTGCTGTGGCTAGTTCTATTGTCATTTCAACAGCAGAAGATCTGAAAGCCTTCGCTGACCGAGTTAATGGAGGAGACGTTTCAATCAACGCTATTCTCAGTGCGGATATCGATGCGACTGGTCTTAATATCGATCCCATTGGCACCGTTGATAATCCATTCAACGGGACATTTGATGGTGATGGGCATACGCTCAAGAATTTGAGGCTAGTCATTCCCACTAGTAATTACGTAGGCTTATTCGGTAAGACAGGGACTGACTCGATAATTAAGAATCTGAATCTAGACAAGGCTACTATTTCTGGTAACAACTTTACTGCTGTTCTAGTCGGAGATAATTTCGGTGAGGTCGATAATTGCTCTGTAACAGGAAACGTTAATAGCGGTAATGCAAGTTTGAATACTGGTGGACTTGCCGGTAATAATCATGGGAAGATCGCCAATTCCTATGCCAAGGTAACAGTGAAAGGCGGATATCTTCACACTGGTGGACTTGTCGGTCAAAATGGGGGATCGCCATATAAAGAAGCCAAAGTCATTAACTCCAAGGCAGATGGTAAAGTCTCAGGACGGATGCAAGTTGGCAGCTTAATTGGTGTAAACGCATGCTACAGTTCAGTAGTTGATTCGCCAGGAGAAGTTGGTTACACGATGGTTTACTAAAACGTTAGTTCTTTGAGAGTCACCCTTTGAGAGGGGGTTGGCTCTCTTTTTTTTTATTTGTGCACGTTGTAGGACTTCAAATTATTCCAGGAGTATATTGAAGACCTCTATTATATGTAGTAAGGACTTAAACGCTTTCCACCGTTTAAGACCTACCTCCTTTACATACCCCATGCAGTTGTGGAGACTGCATGGGGACTGAACAAATCTTAGTTGATTGTTAAGCGAAAATAGGAGTTAAACAACTATGGCTTGAGTATTTCATCTCTTGTGAGTGCTGATCGTTAATATTTTATTGGTTAGTACCGACCTGAATCGATCACTATAATGACATGTGATAACACCAAGAGATTGTTTTGCAAAAACTTTATAAGTGTAGAAGCGAGTGATCTCGCTTCCCTCCCTTCATTTAACCCACGATGCCATTGTGCAACGTGGGTCTTTTTCATTTACAGCGACATTTCGATAATCAGTGCCTTGTGGGGATTACACCAAAGGATTGATTTTTATCATTCCAGAGATTGCTGAGCAGAAAAGTTACAACAGGTAGATAGCGGCTTAGATAAAAAGAGATCGATCCAAGGGAGATGGTAATGATGAACTTTAATAAAGTGGTGCTAATTTTAATTCCTGTCCTAGAGAATTTAGTTGGAATGTTTGATCGATGGGGTGTCTGGGCAAATGAGCAGCAGGCAAAGCAAAATCAATTGATTGAGAAGGGTGGTAAGTAGCCATGAAGGGATTTTTCAAAGGCTGTATACCTGTGGTGATGGCACTTACAATTGTTGCGTCATCACTGCTACCATCCGTACATGCCGCTGATACTCCAAGCACTACGAACTCAATGATCACCTTCTTCCGTGAAGATCGGACCAGTATAAATGCGGATCGAGTATCAAAAGATGAATTAATGGTCTACGGTGTATTTCTGTCGAACTTCTACGTTCCAGGTAAAACAAAGCTTAAGGATTTGATCGATCCAACTCCAGACTCCGAAGACACTCTCCCTAAGAAGGTCAGTACAAGATTTTTCGGTTCGCCTGACAAGTTTCAACAGGTTATCAATGTAAACAATAAGCTATACTCAGCCATCACAGATGTTTTGAAGACCTCGAAGTCATCCTTTGGCTTGTATGCATCGAAGCCTACGGATAGTTCGATCCCAATGTCAGGTAAAGATCTTTACAACAAGTGGGCAGGGGTTGATGCGGATCTCAAAATTTACGCTAAGGACACTCCTGACAAGATTGCATTGAATCTCGAGGATAAAGCGACTCACGCCGCGATGCAGGTGCTATTCTCATTCTCACCTGAGTGGGCATTGGATAGTGAGAAAGGGGTCAGAGCTCTTTCATCTCTGTATATGGACGGTTTCGGTAATATATGGGGAGCTTACAATAACGTAGCCATTGAAGACTATGTCTTGGTGCTTCCTGCAGCATTAAACCCTGTAGTATTTTCAGGTAGCCCGAATGGGAGTAAATTCCCTGTAGCAAACGTATTTGTTATGGGTGGAGTAGTAAAGATCACTGAGGATTTTCTTGAAAATAAAAGCTTCATGACTCCTTACTACAACATTAAGCAGTTCTTCACTAACGGTTCTTCCACTTCCGTTTCCATGAACCGTAACAACATGCTCGGAATTTACGGAATCCAGTCACCATCGGCTGACACATCTTTCTCAAGCGGTTCTAAGATCAAGGGCGCAATTGGAAACTCAGACACCATAATTGGGAACAGCGATAGGGTCGAATCTAATCCTTATAAAGACGTTACGGAGTTTGTTCAGAAGAGCTCGGGGTCTACGTTTTCTGAAACAAAATCATCTATTTTACTTACTATCGATGCCACCAAGTTCGATGGTGGAAAGAAGTATTTTCAAGAGGAAAAAAGTTTAACTACTGATCAAAAGGATACATTAGCATCTTACTTCTTCGGAGGTAGCGTATTTTCATTAAATGAACTCGCAGACAGTATGTATTACTTTAATCTCACTAACGGCGGTGCGAGTGGTGGAGATGGAGAAGGCGATTGGAAGAAAGATGATAGTCTCATGCTTAAACAAAAGCTTTTCGCTAAGGAAGTAAACGGGGAGTATAACTTTTATTCTGGATCTTATTTTGCTTCTCCCTTTAATCGGTTTATGTTGCAATACAACGATGCGAAAAAATCAGGCGATCAGGGAGCTATTGATTTTTTAGTTAAGTACCTTAAAGACAACACATTAAGTAAAAAGGTTGATCCGAGTTCTAAAGAATTCAAGGCTTTGAAAAACTTTTTTGACTCTGGTGAATTTGGGACAGGAGATCCGATAGTAATTAACGGAGCTTTGAAGTTATTGAAATTTGATAACAACAATTTCGTATATAATCTGCTTCCGTCTGCAGCGTTAGCAACTGAGGAGCATCTGACTAAGTGGTATAAAGGAAATGAAGTAACCCCTTCAAGCTTCGGTTTGACTGATTCTGATAGAACTCTTGGTTACGTCTCATTGGCACTTAGAAGCAGCTCTAGCTTCTGGGGTATCTTTGATTTTTATAAGGGTAATTCGTATAAGCCGTATTTTAAGTTTGATGGGACAGTATTTAACCCAGGTTATGGCGGTGAGATTGTAGGTTACGACGACAAAGGTAAAACAGTCGGTAAAAACGGACAGAACGCAATGTCAACACTGTTTTACAATACAATGACGTACAGGGTTTTCGGTATGAACCACACCTTTGTTGATAAACTGGATAGCGATAAGCTTTATGCAGGAGATAAGTATTCCGGACCATTAGGAGATTATACCGTTAAAACAGCAGTAGTGAATGGTGTAAACAACTATCCAGGCATCTATTGGGGTTATATGACTCAAATGCTTAATATTCATAAAGACGGTGACAAGTGGACGAGTAAGCCTTTCTCCAATCCACTGCTTCCTAACATGACTATAATAACTGAGAGTAGCGGCTTACAACTACCTGAAGTTTTCGGTTCTAAAGGAGTTGTTGCTTCAGAAGAAAAAACCAAAGAACAAAGGTTGGATGACTTAGCAAAGAAGGCTAGTGGAATACTTGCCGATGGACCGAATAAATATCGTGATAATCTTTTTAAGTCAATGCTAAACAGTTTGGTGTTATCATTTCATAAATCAATCGTAGGGTCTTGGGTAGGGAATGCTCTAAGCGTGAGTGCGGGCGGCAATACTTCCTACGCTTCAGTAGTGGGGTATATTAACACGCCATCGTTAAATGAACTTCCTTTTACTAAGTGGATCGTAAGTGAATACTTTAAAAATATTTATAAGATTCTTATGCTTATCGTTTTAGTGCTGATCATCTGCAGGGTTATCTCGAAGATGATAAGTGTAAGAGGTGGACTCATTAGCTTTATGACATTGACATTGATCTTATTGTCACCTCCATTCCTTATTAATGGAGCCGTAAACACATCCAACTATGTAACAGATAAACAATATTCCGACAAATTCAATTTCTGGGCAATGTCTCAACACATGCAATCCCTTTCGGACTTAAGCAATGCAAGGTTACAGGGTGATGATAACGTCATTGTCGCTCAAAACATGGGTGCGGCGAATATTTACAGTACCGACACAGGGGTTCGGGTTAAGTGGATGTCGCCTAAAAAGGACGATATGTTCGATAAGTTGTTTAACAAGAGCAACACGTCACAAGGTTTGCTACAGAACCTGACTATATTCCGTTGGATGTTCAGTTCGTTCCTCAACCAAGAGGAGTATGTTTATAACGATCCATTGGCTCCCTACATTTATAGACCATACATTGCAATTGCCAACGATGCTAAGAGTTCTTATGATTCTCTAAGCAATAGCACAATCGACAAAAACGCTATTGCAGCTAAAGTAAAAGAAGGTCAAAGTAATTTATTAGGGGCTTCAGACTCTAGATTTAAACCGCTAACCAACCCAGAATCACAAGTAAAGTTCTCGCCTGAGAAAAATAATCTAATTAAGTCTGCAGCAGTTTACGCAGCTGCGGGTAAGGAAGATTACAGATATTGGGCTTTGAATAATCCAGACGTTACAAAAGGCATTTTCCGTAGCGATTATTCATCAAATGCAGGTATCACTATAACCGGATCAGATCCTTCTTATAATGCATATTCACTGTCAACGGAGAGCCCTTTTTACTACTTCTACAATGTGTTCAAGCAGCGATATTCAGCGATAAACGGTGGGTTCAGAAATGCTTTGCTTGAGAGTGACATCTTCCGAGTTAAAAGTGATGACTCACAGGTAGATAACAAGATGCGTGACTTCCTTGACCTAGAGGGGTTGTTCACTTACCAGATTCCATATTTACAGCAAGGAAATGATTACGTTATTGGTTGGGTAGATCTGTACGGTAGCACAGTAAGTGGATTTGATTTCAGTGGTGGAGGAGATCCATCAGACGATCCTCAGTTGAATAAGAAGTACAATAGTGAAAAAGCGAAGAAAGAAGATCTGAAAAAAGTATGGAAATTATATAGTCCTTGGGTAAACGAGCTCTATAAATTAGGTGTTACAAACAAAATTGCTTATGCTGAACGTAAAAAAGTAACTGTTGCCGACACCTTAAATCCAGGAGCTTACGATGCCGCTGGTAGACCAATGATCTTTTCCGAAGCCGATATGTCGGCTAAGGGGTATCAAGTTTCCGACTTGTCCGATGTTGAACTTCGTATTCAAGCAACTTTGTTGGCAACCTATAATGATCTACTATACTTGAACAATTACCGAGATTATTATAACGATGTTGTTGGCGACGATGTGTTAATCACTGCTGCAGCAATGACTGCAACTTTTAACTTCAACCGAGAGTTCTCGAACAAACAGTATGCCGTAGGAGACGTTGCCCAGTACCCTCAAGGTTTCGAGTTGAAAAACTTCAATTATGATGCCTTTATGCGGTTAACTTTGCTCAATGCGACAGGTGAACAATTAACGGGTGATCAAGATTTGTATACTCGAGTCCTCAATAATTCCAATTTCATGACAGGGATTTTCCTTTTAGTTGCAGATATTATGGCTACAATATTTATTCCAATGGCGAAGGTAATAATCCTGTTGCTCCTGCTTATTTTGGGGATCGCCGTAGCTATATCTTGTGTTCTATCAGAACCGAAGGAAATTTGGAAAGTAATCTGGAAAAACTTATTGCAACCGTCACTCATGTTTATGTTCGCAAGTATGTGCTTCGCTTATGGGGTATCGCTTTTCATGGGCGAAGGTCTTACGGGTTATGTTGGAGGTAGAAGTGCTAGTCTTGGGGTAAGTGATCCTGCAATCATGTTGGGCTTGATGATATTCGTCGACGCGATTTTTGTGTTTGTTCTCTTTAAAATCGCAATGTCTTTATTCAGATCATTCAAAAGTCACGCAGCATTCGTATGGGATAACGCCAAAAATACCGCTGTTGGAGCATTTACCACTACAATCGGTGGCATTGTAAAGCATACCTCCCAAAGAGTTGGTAGTGTTGGGGAAAGAATCATTAATTCTAATACTGCTCAGAAAGCTATGGGTGGATTAAGAAATGCTTTCTCCAAGGTTGGCGAGTCTGGTAAAGATAAGCCAAATTCAATCAAGGATAAGGAGGCTAGGGATTCATCACCAACTGGCGCTGATAGGAGTAAAGGATTTAAGAATAAGCCTATAACTGGTGCTGAAAACGGTAAAGGATTTAAGAATAATCCTTTAGAAAAGGATTTTGATTTCACGAAATACCTCAATGACATGACATCTGGTAAGCAACCGGATGAAACCAATAAAAATAACGAAGATAAGAAATAACATCTTAATAATCCCTAACCCCTTCGAAATCTAGAAGGGGTTTTTATTCGTATTTCGGATAATTATCTCAACCAAAAGTATAAGTCATAAGAGTTATAACTTGAATTTAGGGGAGTGCTTGGTATGTTAAGAATGTTTAAACCGTTAGTTGCCCTTTTTGTAATTTGTTTAATCGGTTGTTTTTTCATTTCTTCGAAGACCTACGCTTCATCCACGTATGACGATGATGTCGCTTCGATCCTACCATCAAATGCATACTATTTTGAATCCAGTGGTGTCATGAAGAGGTTTTTAAAAGACAGTCAGTTGTTCGGTCAGATCCTAAAGGATAGGCAGTCAAATGTCATTTCCGATATGAAGAATATTGGCTCCGATGGATTTATGGATAAGACAATTGCAGGTGGTGTTGAAACAAACGCAGGGATTGACTTGTGGAGTTACGATCTCTCACAGCTTCAGCAAAGAAAAGAGAGTATGCTTGTTACCTTTCGGAGGGGTTCCACTCCTTATACGATATTCATACCTCGCGGTCAAAGGGAGGTTCCCATTCCGAATGATCCTGATGGGAGGACGATGTGGGTATCTGTAAATCAAGAAATCATAAGTGCATCTAGAAATGCCATCTCGCAGTATCTATACATGATCAAAGAGGGAATAATTATTGGCAGCCTTGCAAGCAGCTTCAATATTTATTCTATGTATCCTGAGCAGCAGGTTCCATTGAGCGATATCTTGCAAGACGCGAAGGATGGAACGGGTAACTCGTATCAAATTAAGTCCTCTCAGGTAACCATGAACTACTCTTTGGATGGTTTTTATAATCCGCTATTTGGCAAGATGGACTTAGCGGAGATTCTCGGAACGGGGTTCGATTGGAAAAGCAAGGTGAATGCAGTGAAGGTAACCTACGGCGGATCTCAGGATAATATAGCGATTGCTATATCCGACACGTTCCTTAATTTTATAATTCCAAAATCTCCACTAAGGGAGACACTTACCACAATTGATAACAACACGGTTTCGAGAGCCAATGGGGTAAAGTCGGTTAGTGCTCCCATTTCAGGGATCACTGCAGAACCCAAGAATTTGGTAGATGCCGGGATGCGTTTAATTGTTCCTTCCATGTTTGGTAAGAACGATGCTAAAAAATACCCTATACTGCCAGATAAAACAGGCTACAAACTTATTAATGGTGTAAGAATTGTCATTTCACAAAATATGGTGTATAAGATCGACGAGGATACAGGAAAAAGTGAGAAGTTGGATGATTACCTTTCGTTTGGTATCGATCCCAAGAGTTTGGTTCTTGGGTCAACAGTAACCTCGGATGGTCGAACAGTAGGGGCAGTTATTCCATTGTGGTATAAAGAGGTTATGGTAAACACCCAAGCTTCAGATCCAGAAACCTTGTATTATACTGGTCGAACGGTAAAAATGAGTAATAGTTACGACAGTAAGCTGACTCTAGATGGGTTAAATAGAGATTTGATTGGGGTAGATACGAAGACGTCAGGCTTACAAGAAATAGATGTGCGGAAATACGCATTCACGGAGGATGCAGATCACCTAACAAAGGCGGGGCACACTTCAATTGGTCAATTCCCTGATACATTTCACCTAAAACTGGTTTTTAACACTGCAGAAGGTGATGCTAAGGGGTTCAGTATCATTAGAAACAACTATTACATTAATGATTCGAGCCTACTTAATTGGTTGGCGAGTAATGAAGCTAAGGCAATGGTTGGTGTAAAAGCTGATGTATTAACGAAGCTAATTACTGGTGGAGATATTAAGTCCGATCCTAAGCCCTTGGACTATGGACAGTGGAACAAGTTGCAGGATATCAAAAAAGAGTTAGAAGCTTCACAAGATTCTCAATGGCAGGGCATCCTAAAGGTGATCGAGGTTGCAGCAGGAATTATTTTAATTGTTTATTCACTACTGTTGATCCTCGCTTACTGGTTAGATATCCTTAGTCCATACGACTTTAACCTTCTGAACTGGTTAACTTTCAAAAGACTTCATCCAATAACAAGTGATGAATTGAGTTACATCACAGATAGTATAGATACATATTACGTAACCTTCAAAGGCATCTTAATTGGGGTAATTTTCGTTATAGTTGTAGGGTTATTGTTCCTCTTTAACCTACCGCTTGATCTTTTAAGTTTGTTCCTTCATAAGATAGGATTATCTTAAGTATCTCCAAAATGTTGCACCTAGATTTTCCAAATAATATATTTAACCGATCCCTTCTTGTTCAGAAGGGATTTTTATTTTGTCTTTAGGAACCAAGGAAAAAGTTTATCACTCAAAAATCTACTTAAGAGAGAGCGGTGCAGATAAAACATTTAACATGAGACTAGAATGTCAACAATGCTGAAACCACAACATTGTGACTTACAAGTTTCGAACGTCAAACCACTTCCTGAGGTGATTCCATGAACCTACGCTTACTCGTCCTACTCATGTTCCTATTCACAACAATCCCAATATCAACATTCGCCGCCCAACCCAAAACAGATGAACACCGAATGCAGATCCCAGACTTCGACCAACCTCAAATGGAAGTCGCATGGTCGAAGCTCGGCACAGATGGATCAGTGCTTAGCATTGAGCGCAAGAGCAAAGTTAACCTCGAGATCACGGATGCTCGACTCTTCCGCTACGACAAGGTCACTGGCATCTTAACCTTCAGCAACACGAACTACAATGTCGCCACATCCAAATCAAGAGATCGAGCACTAGCATTATTCTTTGACGCCGTGAAGAAAGCCAAAGTTGATGAATCCACACAAACCTTTATCCATGAACGCTTGTCTGGTATCAGTTCAGATATAGCCGCCGCAATAGACCCAATCGTAATCAATCAAGAGCTGGATTTCCAGACAACCTACCGAGCTAAGCGTTTGATCGAGCCATACACTCCAATAACTAATCTAGTTTTTGGAGTTTTCCTAGTCCTTATCTCATTCTTCGCCATTCTTCGCCTACTAACCGACCTAGTTTATATTGCATTTTCCGTTACCGTTTTGGAGAAACGCTCAAAAAATAGTGGTAGGTATATTTTTATCAGCGGAGCAGCAGCTATAACAGAGAAGGAACGATTAGCAGATACAACTGGTGAATATAACGTCTGGGCTCACTACTTCAAACGTATTCTTTTGCGCTACATAATCTTAGCAATTACTATACTTTGCTTTATTACAGGAACAATTGGGCTAATTATCGAGTGGTTTATACAGATGGGTGACGTCATTCATTCCATATTCAGTTGAGCATTCCTTAACCACTCTAAGAAATCAATTTCAAGAGTATCTGTCACAAACCATTTATAACCGTAGTGGTGTTTAGCCTGAACCACCCAATAACCTCAACGGGGAGAGATGGAAATATGAAGAAGATAGTAAGAGTATTTTTATTAACCATAGCGATGCTCATGTGTCTAGGGGTAACCAGTGCCTTTGCAGCTACAGCAGAAGGGGATTTTACAATTGTTTCGAAGCTAGATCAAGAAGCAATGAAGCACATGTTCGAAGAGCTTCAACAAAACGGTAAAAGTGATGATGGTTCCACAATTAAAGTAACTCTAAAGGAACCTCATCCCACTGACATTACAGATAATACACTGATTAAGTACAATGGCACCAACAAATTATCTATGAACAAACAAGTTTTTTCATACGCCACAGAGAAAACAAAAAAGAAAGCCTTGAGTGACTTTGTACATGCACTACAAAGTTCAGCAGTTGATAAACAGACCCAAGAAGATATTATGGATTCCTACAATACTCTGAGTCCAGACATTTCTCGCATGATGATCCCACTAGCTTTGGACAACACGAAAGCCGATCTATACGGAGCTATGAAGATAATCAGCCCATTCCTTCCGTTTATTAGGCTGTTACTCGGTATAGGCGCAGTTATCATTTTCTTATTGTTAGGTTTTTACACCGTTGTTGATCTCTGCTTTATTGGTCTACCTATTGCTCGGGAATTTTTACAAAATAAAGGAGAGAAGAAGGGCGCTAAAATACCTTTTGTATCCGCAGATGCACTGTCGGTAATTAAAGAAGTTGAGACTAGTCTAGGTGATAGCTCGAACGGTTACAAGAACGGCTACCTACTTTACTTCAAACGTAGATCTTGGACTTACATCATCCTATCGGTCTGTGTCCTCTACTTGGTAGTAGGAGAGCTCGGTGGGCTTATCTCATGGTTATTGTCACTCGGCAGCGGAGTGGTATAGAGAAGTTAACAAATCAAGCCCCTTCTTCGGAAGGGGTTTTTGTTTTGCCTAAAAGAAGTACATATGCTCCTGAGGGGGCATTAATTGGACTTGCTGAGCCATTAGTTGTCAGCTAATATAAGGGGTTACAGGCTATTAATCCTTTAACAGTATGGTCTTTCAATAGAGATGCTGAAAATAAATTGACTTGAAGGTGTTATCGTGACTGATTTCGAAAATATGGACGGGTTGGAATTTGAAAAATTAATCTATAATTTGTTTGTAAAGCTTGGTTTTAGGGCACAAATCACTAAGGCAAGTGGTGATGGCGGGGTCGACATTGTAGCTAATTATGAAGGTTTACTATTTAAAGGTCTTTATCTGATTCAGTGTAAGCGATGGAAGGGTAAGGTTGGTGAACCTGAATTAAGGGATCTATATGGAACTGTCATTTCGGAGAATGCTTTAAAAGGAATTTTAGTAACTACGAGTTCATTTTCACGGCAAGCTGAGGAGTTCAGTAGAGGTAAGAATCTAGAGTTAATTGATGGTTCGAAGCTAAGTGAATTGTTACGAGCTTCTGAAATGGACAATACCGGCTTCTCTGGGGTAATAAAGAGTAGTGAGACCGTTGGCTTTCTTCAATCCCCGATGTTTGACAGTGATAAGTATCAACTTCTAGCTAAGCGTATAAATGATGATCCTTCAGTGGAACACCCACACAATGCTCTTATTAATTTACTTATGGATAAGGTGTTCGAGATGGGAGAGGAAGCTCGAACAAATGGGTTAATCAGTGAAACAATAGCTAGAATTAACGCATATAACCAGATCTTTGCAACGGGAAAAACGAAAGTAATGAAAGAAAGAAGAAATCAAACATATTACTATTTAGCGGTCATGGAACTCGCCAATGCTAACTATGGGAAGGCGTATGAAAATTTATTAAAGATTGAGTTACCTACGGTAACAGCTTTTTCAGGGACTTCAAGTCAAATAATGAATAACCACAGATGGTTTATCACAATAGCTTCTATTTTAGGGTTTGACAATGAGTTGGAAAGATTGTTAAGAGAATTTATCAAGGGCGTTCGTTTTAGAAATGGTGATACGGTTACCCACCCTGATTTAGCTTTACAATGCACTAATATCTTGCAAGGAATAATGAAGGTCAATGAGCTTGAACTGCAATACCCAAATAACAAGGTGATAAAGATGAGTGATTTCCTAGGTAAATTTAAAATCGTTCGCGAGATGATTGAGGAACATAGAGATTATGTAAGAAGTTTCGGGAAAGTTGATTAGAAGCGTGGCAGTACCTTGTCCTGTGTGAAAGTGGTGCGGTATCAAAGTAAAGGAATTTTCCTGACATTAGGTAACCCGAGCCGACCTTGTAATGTCCAATCGAACTACAATCAAGATTTTTCTTGCCCCTATCAGAAATATGGGGTATATTGGAAATAAGTAAATACATCGGAATGCGGAAGCACCGCATGATCGTCGACCCTTCGGGGTTGTCTTTCATGCGGTCTTTTTGCGTTCAATAACAAATTTGGAGGCGTTGATAATGAGTTGTGTATATTGTCAGAAGGAAGCTGAAATGCTGTTCAGTCATTTATCGCTTGATATGGGTTTGCTTTGTGTGGAGGACTACATGAAGCTTCACGGTTGCTGTGGGGTATGCTCGAAGAGTTTCATGCCGCTAACAGATGTTCATCCCGATACAGAGTATTGTGTAGAAGCCAAGTTTATTGGCATGGGCGATAAGAACATCATGGTATGCGACCGCTGCTACAATGCAATCCATAAGGAGTTCCCCCAGATGTTTGAGGAGCAGCGGTAATAGGTGTTAGTATGCTAATATGGTGAAATTTGTATAATCAACATGATAAGGTTAACGAAAAGATTTGATAATTATGACGGGGTGAGACAATTATGACCAATGATTTTCAGCAAATTTATACTAGTCATGGAAAAGATCAAGAAGTAAGTGATGCTATGGTTAAAGAATGCTTTGAGCGTGTTCCAGAAGCGGTTGATTTTTATGATTCAATACGAGAACGTATGATATCACATAACAAACCATTTATGATTCTACCTGCGGGTATAGAGAGAGCTCTGACAATTTTTGAGTGTGACGCCTTATACATCAAAATTGGCTTTACAGTAGATTCAGGTAAAGTACCTTCTTATTTAGTACATGAATTAGGTGAGGCTGATTATATATCAAAGGGGTTTCCAAAAACCTTTGATGAGGCTGAAAGAGGTTTTGCTCCAAGAATAATTGAGTGCTTTAGTCACCCGCATTGTAGAAGGGTTACAGAAGCTTGGGGACTGGCTGGATTAGAGGGTGAATTTCGAAGTGAGAGTATGATTGAAGCACGCTTAAAACTAGACTACGTGAAAGTGTATCCTCATGAGTGGGAATGTATTATGTATATCGTCTGGGCAATAAGTACATTTCCGGAATTATATGATCGAAGAGCTGAGATGCAGGGGTATGCGGCACATACCGAAAGTATCGAAGAACTATTATCAATTATTCAAAGCATAAATACGATGGAAGCTACTCCCTCAGAGGTTTTCACATGCATGGATGCGGTTGTTACAAAGCTTGAAGCTCTAGGTATGCCACAAATTATTGTTCAGTATTATTTTTGAAGTAGGCGTATGTCCACTCTGCAGCTGCTCGGATAAGTGGAGAACAGGCATAAGAGACATTACACATTCTTTAATCTTTAATTGTCAATCTGCTGTTAAAGGAAAATACTCTGTTGAATCGAAAAGGTAATAAACAAAACAATTTTGGAGTGATCTAATGGCATCTCTTTATTTAAGTGATATTCTGAGAAGGAATGGTCTTAATCCTGTAAGAGTTAAACTCATTCGTCATTCCCTAAATGATAAGGAATTTAACTTATGTTACCGAAATGGATTTCTGGATGAGTATCAGAAACTTCAAGCGGAGCGTTTCTTCAACGATTGTGACTACTTATTATCATTCATCAGTGCACCAGGAACGAGTGCAAAATTCATGGGTTGCTATACAGTTGGGTCAGGGCAGACCAATCATCCAACGCTCATGCCAGAGGGGTATCCTGCACCAAGCATGTTTAATTCGGACTGTTTTTATTTTGACTTGGTAAAATCCGAACTCCTAAACGATCTGGTTGGTCGTTTAATCATCGAGTGGGGTAAGGGCACGATCAAATGGGATCAAAAGGCAACCAATGAAAAGGCAGTGTTAGCAATACAAGAGAACCCCAAACTGGCTTTCTATGGATTTGAGAATGTTGTTTTGAGCTATGGTGAACTAAATGAAATTATAAAAGATGCTACCCTCTACGAGAGTTGGCATGCAGCATTATCATCGGTTAATGCTATTTATCTCATTACAGATCAGACTAATGGAAAATTATATGTCGGCTCTGCATATGGGTCAGGTGGTTTGTTATCTAGATGGAAAGATTATGTTGAGACTAAGCATGGTAGGAACAAAGGTATAATGGCGGTATTACGGGATGCACCTGACAGGTTTGCATATTTTCAGTTTAGTATATTGCAGATCTTACCTAAAACGGTAACCTCGGATGAGGTCATTGGAATCGAGAACCTCTATAAGAAGAAATTGCTTAGCATTACATATGGAATGAATGAGAATTAACCTGTATCGTAGCTTTAAGTTTTGGTGGGAGAGCTCCTTAGGGGGTAGCGAGAAGTCCGACCTTTAAGACCTTACGACCGATCAAAGTTATAGTAAGTGAGAGTTGGGTTCCATCCAGTCCCAATACTCGAATAGAAGCCCATGTGCACCTTTCATCCCTTAGGTCGCACATGGGCTTTTTGCTATGAAGGGGCATAAGGGGTAGAGTCTTGCTGTTCAACAGGTAATTTTAAATTTATTTAAGCCACTGATCCGCAAAGAGTCCCCTTATCTGCTCTATTTGGGGGTGAAAATACTAGTAGGTATTTTGTATAATGGTAGTAGTATGCTATTTCCAGAAAAGACCATTTCAGGGGGAGATCAATATTTCTGATCCGATAAAATTTTTACAGATAAAACTAACTCAAGTGGCTTCAAGACACTCTTCAGATAAAATAGCACTATTCCGTGGGTTTTACGCTGATATCGCTGATGAGCAGCTTAGAGAGTTGTTTGCAATATTTCATACGCAGTTTAATCATTTGTTCGAATTCATGAATCAAAAGCGCTACGCAAGTGGAGGTGGGCATTATAATGCAGCTCCGAGTAAAGAGCTCATTGATTTAATTGAACAGGTAAGGGTAATTCAAGCTACTCTTAAAGGCGATTACGCTTTTGAAATTAATGACTACTATGAAGAAATTATGGGAAAATGCAGGTCTTTTCTGTCGATAAGTGGGGGTAGTCCTATCCCTGAGGATTTCCCACCAATAATTATTATAGAGGACAAGCCCATTTTCACTCTAGCTGATACTATGACCATCCCAGGCACAATAGCAAGTGCCATTGCAAAAATGAAGCTTATTGGTGAGGGGTCCTACGCAAAGGTATTTAAGTATAAAGATCCACATTATAATTTATACTTTGCTGTTAAAAGGGCAGAGGGTGATTTACGACCAGATGAGTTGGATCGGTTTAAAAATGAATTCAACGATCTTCAAACCTTAGACAGTCCGTTTGTTATCAAAGCGTATTCCTATGATAGTGTTAAAAACGAATATGTAATGGAGTACGCTGACGAAACATTATACAAATACATAAACCGAAGCAATTCCACATTAGTCTTTAACAAGAGAAGAGTGTTAGTCGTACAACTACTACAGGCTTTTGATTCTATCCATTCTACTGGAATACTTCATCGAGACATCAGTTACACGAATATTTTATTAAAGCATTACGGTGACGGTGCTACTTTCTTAAAAGTCTCTGATTTTGGTCTGGTGAAGCGACCTGATAGCACATTAACCAGACAGGGAACAGAAGTTAAAGGGACTATTAATGATTACACGGACTTAACTGCGGTTGGTTTCGAGAATTATGAAATGAAACATGAGACCTATGCACTTGGACAAGTTATTTATTTTATCCTCACTGGTCGAACGAGTGGGTATCACCGCGAAACAAATGAAGCGTTAAAGGAATTCATATTAAAGGCAATTTCTCCTGATAAGAGCCAAAGGTTTGCCAGTATTGAGGAAATGAGGGAGGAACTATATACGAAGGTGTTCCAATCGCTTCGTAAAGAATCTACTGAGTAGGCGATTAGTAGATTTATAAACAAGACCACCCTATACGTAAATTTTTCCCGGGATCGGATTTGTAGAACCGCTGATCCAAGCGGAACAATTCCTAAGAAACTGGGGATTTTTGTTTTTATCTGACATGAAAGAAGGACAAACTTAGAATGAATCTCGATCCAGATTTTCTTAATAATGCAATGTATTCAATACCACTCATTAATGTGGCACTTCTACTAATATTATCAGGATTTGGCAAGGCGTTAAGCGAAATAGATGTTTTGGATTTCGAAGATGCTCGTTTGGTTCTTGTGTTAATTATCTTTAATCCTTTTTGTCTACTCTCATACTTTGGATATTGGGCATGGTGGTATGACGGTAAACGAACTGTGGATACATACTTGCCATTGATACTACATGCTTTTGAAATTGCTGTAATAACAGTGTTTTTTATTAGTCTATTTCGAAACATTATCAAAAATAAATTCATTTATAAGTTACTTGAAAGGATGGAATTAGGTGTTGGTTATGCAATAAGTGGGATATTAGGATTGGCGGGTTTATTAGTCGTCATTTGTATAATTGGACTCTTCCTATCACCTTTAATATATTTAATAATAGATCTTCTTGATGGGGGTCACGGTGGCGGAAACGTGGATTTGCCTGAGAATGATTGGGGTATGTTGAAAAACCAAGGAACTAGAGGTCGGTAATAAATAATGTTTGTGCTAGCAGACTCTGGGATAACACATCATTCTGGTTCGCCTAAGGGGGCGTTTCATACACCATTTTCTCTGAGATAAACAGTTGCTGTTTAAACGCATCCGTATATGTAATAGCCTTTGAAGAAATTAATTTCGCATGAAGATTATTAGATAAAAGTCTGATTGCTGGATCTGTAAATAATATTTGCTCATAACAGTCCCATCTTCTCATTTCCACTATAAATAAAAGTACCCTATCGATAGACTTTTTTAATTTATACGATGGGTGGTTTTTCTCTCCTACCGTTTGGGGTAAAATGGTTGTTAGGCACTCGGAACATGAAATGGGGAAGCATGTTGAATCCATATATCCTAGATAGCACTTTGCTCGACAAGTTCAAGCAAGCAGTACACGATCATGACGATTTCTTGATTAACACATACAAAAACTACAACGGTAAGAACTTAATTAATCTGATTTTCTCAGCGAAGGACTGGCTAACAGTCAGCGTGAATGGGTTGCCACACATTGACTTGAAGCACCAAAACGATGATTTCCGTTCGCTAAATGTTTTACAGCTGATTATGGCATACGATCTTGTAGTTCAATCAGTAAAGCAGCTTCATCGTGCATTTGGAATGAAGTACCCTCAGAAGGATAAATCAGTATTTAAGCAATCAATTCCTGACGACACTTACTTTCAACAGATACGTGCTAGTTTCGGAGCACATTCAGTAAACCTCGATAGTGCTGATGGGGTCAAGAACAACGCTAAGGACGATGCGGATAATGAAGAAAAGTACTTCGCTTCTTGGTCTAGCGATGTAGGGGGTAATGGAGACTATACGGTTTACCACTACAGCAACAATCCCGATAATGATCAACCAAAACCTCTATCAATGAGTTTTGCCAAAATTCATGAGTATACGGTAAAGCGATACTCCCTCTTATCTAATGTGGTAAGCATAATTGAGGAAAAGAAGCGCAATTTCGTCAAGAATCAGCGGCAGCGGACGATCAAACGCAGTTCCGACAATGTCGAGCAGCTTCAAATACTCTTAAAGGAAAATAATGCTCGGATAGGTGACAAATCGGGGTATCAATTCGAGATCGAGACGATGATCGAGCTGTTTACAGCTCCGCAAGATTTCCCCGAGCAAGAAAGAGAAGAGGTAGCTAAGTACCTGAAGTTCCTCGAGTTGTTAGTCGATGAGCTGTATGATGCACTCCAAGGCATGAAATTTGGGAGTGAAGATGATGACACTGATTCCGAAGATCTATCCCATTGGTATCTTTTGCATGCGAGACCAAACAGGTTAAAAGCGGTATCCTATGATCTCTCGAAAGTATTCGAATATCTAAACAATCCTTATTATGAACCATCATTACTAGAGTATCATATCAAGCGTCTCGTTGACGCAGGGGTATTGCCGCCTTTCGTAAGCCTAAAAACAGACAAGCTCGACCTGCAGCTCCTGCTATTGTCGAGACTTGCTGAGAAAGGTTAGTTCAGCAATTTTTCTAACCTATAGATAGAGCTTGATTTTATCGGAAGTAGTTTGGAGATAGCACCAATGTGCTGTCTCTTTTTATGTTGATTTCTGTCGATTTAATGGAAGGTATTAGGAGGTGATCTGTTGAATTATGGAGTATAGATGTGGCTTCGTGCTATAAGGGGGTTCCTGCTTTTGAAAGATGAAGATCAGCGGGTTGACGAGGAGAAGTTAAAGATTATGGACGCTTTGAAAGGTCTATTTAGCAGCAGTGATTCTCTTGATGATCTGAAACGAATGCGTGACTATAAGCCGATCCCTTTGAAGCGGAAAGGCGACATCGAATACGAGGTGAGGTATCAATCATTTCAGATCGAAGATGAAGGTCATCGTGTCCTCACTGTGTCAACCAACAAGTATAACGAACGAGTCATCGTATATCGCTTGTATTACGATGACGATCAAGACGATATCAATATCAATTTGCGTATTCGTGTTATTACAGATAAGGGGGTAATACTCCGAGACCCCAATATTTACTTACACGTAGATATTGAAGATCATTATATGGAAATAAGCGATATTCGTATCGAAGGTGTTCACGTTAATCGCGGATACGGCTCCATCGTCATGAACGAGATCCTAAAGCTCGCTCAGCAATTAGGTATCAAGTTCATCGATGGTTGGATTTCCGGTGTAGACTGGGGTCACATTGATCGGTCGGCTCACTTCTATCGGAAGTTCGGCTTTGAGGTAACGCTAAATGAGGGGTCTGGAAAGATCCTTTGGTTGAATGAGGAGCTTGGGGCTTCTCGGGAAGAGTTTGAGTTAGTATTAAAAGCCGATCCAATTGAAACAGATAAGTAGTCAATTCATTTACAATACAGAGGGTAAATAAGGAGGTATATTGTGCTTTCGGAGCAGAACTACATAAAAATCCTGAGTTATTTAGAGTAGCGATTATTGTAGATAGTCAAGTAGAATTGAATAATTATTTTTAAAAACGCTAAATGCAGAAAAGACTTAGGAATATTGCAGTTGGTGGATTTACGTAGATTCTATGGTTATGGAGTTTTCTTATGAGGTTTAGAGAAAAGGACAGTTTTAAGTCGAGGAGGAACGAAGTGAAAAAAATAATCAGTATTTTTATTGCGTTTATTATTAGTATTACATTAGTGGGTTGTACTGTAAATTCAAATGGACATGAAGATGAAGCAAAAACACCGTCAGTTTCAAGTATAAGCACAAAAGCAGAAAATAAAGCACCCTCTCCTGAAGTCAAGGAAGCAAGCGGAGTCTCTAGTGCTAGAAATGTAAGTGGATTCGATACAAAAACCAATAAAACGATTACTTGGGGTGGAATTGATTTTTCCTTTCCATCTTATTTCGATGTGTTAGACAAAGATTCTAAGGATGATTTGCTGCAATATTATCCTGAGGAAAAAGAATATTATGCATCTTTATTATTTCAGACTAAAGATTTTTCAGGGACCCAAGAAGATTTTAATAGTAAAATACCTTCGATTGTTAAGAGTACCTTGGAAGTAGCGAAAATTGCCAACTCGGATTTACAAAAATCAGAGAAAACAACAATTGCGGGTTTACCAGGTTGGACAATCACGTATACCATCCCTGACAGAAAAGGGAATGGGGTAACTTCTGCTGTGAGTTATTCATTTGCCTATAACATAGATGTTGAGAAAGTAGTCATGATCTCTTGCACATACGACAGCAATGATAAATCTCAATATGATTATTTAGGTGATTGCAAAAAAGTATTGAAAACAGCAAAGTTGGTTGAAAGTACAAAACCAAGCAATGATTTGTTTTCAGGATACAAACGTATTGAAGTGAATGCTTGTAATTTGTCGGGGCAACGTGAACCTAATGTCGTTGTGGATATTGGTTACGGGGATCGTGTTTATTGGGCATTTACAAACGAACATGGGCAACTAGTGCGAGTCATTGCCGAAAAAATCATTCTACAAGATGACAGTAAAGAGTCTGTATCATCGTCCGGTAGATATTGCTCTGATGAGGCGAAGGTTCCAGGTGTCGAAAGTGATGTGCTAGATGAAGGACATGTCATTGCTGATTCTCTCGGTGGGGTATCGAATGCATATAATATTACCCCGCAAGATAGCACACTCAATCGGCATGGTAATCAAGCGTATATGGAAGATACGATACGCAAAGCAGGCGGAGCAACGAATTTCGAAGCGATTATCACCTATACGAACACTAAAACGCAAATTCCTTCAAGTTATCAGTACACCTATACGTTAAAAGGTAACGTGATTGTCGATAAATTTGATAACGTGAACCCTGACAAGGTAAACGCATCACTTGGTTTGACAGGAGGAGATACTTCTAAACCTAATAGTACAAACACAAAGGGTGACCTTGCAAAAGTTGATACAAATGGAAATGGAAAAGTGACGATTAAAGAAGCAAAAGCGGCGGGCTTCAAGATGCCCATAACGAGGGATCATTGGTTATACCAATATATGGATGATGCTGATAACGATGGTATGGTAGGTGAGTAAGAATAACATAAATGAACGAAAGAACAGGCGTTTATGATTGTAATCAATGTCATCAATTTGGGTAAAGCTGTAATTATTTCGTAGAAGAACACATGGTAAGGCTGCTCTATCGCCCATCTTATGGGGTTCCAATTCTTTCATAGCAATCACCCAACCACCCATTCTCGCAGGGTGGTTTTTCTTTACCCACTCAGTTCTCACAATAAGGGTATGAACATTTTTGAAATACTTCGGAGTTAACTGGGTCGAGAAGCTTGTCACAATAAAACAACTACGGTAGAATACAACGATTAATAAATTTGGTAATAGCTAGGGGTGGTGAAATCAGTGGATATACGGGGCTTTTGGACACAAAACGTCATCTTTTACTCATCATCGGAAGAGGAGGGTATCGTCTTTCTCCCAGAAGAAACGGGATATCTTATTTGGCAAGGTCATGGTCATCTTGACATTGTTATCTTTAATTGGACTTTGGTAGATGGCAAGATCTCAATGGAAGGAGTAAAGGAACTCAGCTTCTTTCAAGGTGAGCTGATGATCCTCCCAACAAAGTTGAAGGTCACCGACATGGAACTCAGCCTAATCAATCGCCCCACCCCAGAAGGCAAAATGGTAGCTGCTCTCGAGTTCGCGGATTCAATCCGCAGTGGCTCCGACAGTCGGTATGGCTTCGTAACCAAGGACGTATGGAGTCTTGAGTTCTTTCAAAACCTGCAAGCCGTTCTAACCGAACATACCAAGGGTTTAACCTAACCCAACCACCCCGAGTGTGCCAACTCAGGGTGGTTTTCTCTTTTAATACGAGTCGGTGAGGAGGGTATTCGATGAATGTTGAGTTTAGAGATTTAACAATAGGGGTAGAAGTCGAATTTAGCGGTATAACTCGACTGCAAGCTACTCAAGTCTTAGTAAGTTTCTTTGGAACGACTTACGTTAAATACGGAGGATTTGAAAATGAGGAGTTTAGCATTCCAGATCAACAGTCCCGAATTTGGCGAATCGTCAAGGACAATTCGGTAGATGCACAGCGTAAATCAGGAAATACCGTCATCCCTGCAACAGAAGAATTCAAATGCGAGTTGATCAGTCCTATTTTGAGGTATTCTGACCTCCCCACAGTATTGGGGGTAGTTGCCGCGCTCAAGCTTGAAGGTGCGATAACCGGCGCAAACTGCGGAATCCACGTCCACATTGACGCATCGTTGTTCACTCCAAAGTCCTTACGCACTTTATGTAACTTGGTTTACTCAAAACAGTATCTGTTAACCAACGCACTGAGCGTAAGGCAGTCCCGCAAGCAGCAATACTGCGAGGATCTCAGTGAATACTTTATCGAAACGCTCAACGAAGTGAAGCCAGAGACCTTCGAGAATTTCGCCAGGGTGTGGTATTCAGGCTACAACGCTACAGAAGCTGCCCGAGCTATTAGAAGGAATGACTCACGTTACAAAGTGCTCAATCTCCATAACCTATTGTCGGGTAGATTCAAGGCTGTCGAGTACAGACTTTTTAATAGCTCTCTCGAAGCCGTGCACATCCAAACATACATTCAGCTATGCTTGTTGATTACGGCAACTGCCCTAAGACAAAAGAAGGCTATCACCAGAATAACAATGTCAGATAATAACCGCTTTAATTTCAGGGTATTTCTTCTGAAAGCAGGTGCAATTGGCGAAGAGTTCCGTGAAATGCGCTTGTTGCTCTTGAAACACTTAGAAGGCGACTCTGGTCGCCGCCGCCCATCCCTCAAGCCAGAATCAGTATCAAGCCACATTTAGTAATTCCAAACCATTCTGAAAGGTTGATTAAATATGAGTAAACGATTTTTTGTTGCAACTTATGGTGTCCTGATGAACACCAAAGAGATGGAACGTCATAACCTTGGTGCTTATGCAGTCGCCAAAGGGGTTATTGAGCATTACGATTTGGAATTCCGAGGTCTACCTTCAAGCCCTTACGGTCATCCGACAATTATCGAAAAGGAAGATCAAGAGCCATCTTACCAAGTACCAGTTGTAATTTGGTCTATTCCAGAAGAGAATGAAGTCTTGCTCGACAAGATCGAGATGTTCAATATTGTACAGTACAATAAGAAGTACCTACCTGTCAAAATCGATGCCCTCTCTACAGAAGGGGTAATTGCAGGTATCCCAAGCGACTTCGTCAATGCACTCGTATACATACCAGATGGAAAAATGATTAGTAAGCAGCTATCCTTACCTGACTTTAATCTTTTATTCGCCGCTTACATGGAGCACGGTATCGAAAGCTCAATTCTCGATATCACAGCGGTCGCCGCTAAAGCTCTACACGAGGAATGGGCTTATAAGTATATGCATGAGAATTTATTGAACACTCCACTTGAAGGAGAAAATCCTGAGATAGTCAGCGGCATCCTGATAACTAAGCGGTTGTTAGAAATGAATGGAGCAAATTTTAGCCATGATGGTGGTGATGAGAATTGCAATTCGTAATGACCCAGGGTTTGAAGCGAGTTGGATCCCACGATTGGCAGCTGGCGATTTCCATCGTCGCAAGGCTGTTCGAAGATGGGGAGCACTTTATTTCATTCGAGCCAAGAGCCGGTGGGAAAACTCGGATCACTGATGGCAACGAAAATGAGCTTGCCGTAGTCGATAAGCTTTTGTTCCAAGAGGGGGTAAAGGTGTGGGCGATTTTCGGGGACGATGGTCAAAATCAGTACTTCACTTTCATGCTCCCTAATGAATATTAAGGGGTAAAAATCCTTAAAGTCCTTATATTGTTGTTTTAATTTGATTACATAACGTATAGCCAAAGAGCAGCTGTCTAAACCACGACAGCTGCTCTTTATTTTTCCCACTCTCCTGATGGTGATAGTTTTTTCCTTTACCTGCAGCTGAAAAAACAATCCAAGAGATGTAGACGCACTTTGTTTATAACTACAAATAAACAAATAAAAAATAGAGCGTTTCATCCAAGGGAGTGTGGTTTTAGTGAAAAGGATATTAAGTGATAATATTAGAAAGGCTACGATAGTCGCCACCGCTGTTGCAGTCCTCGCAGCTCCGATCATTGGGAGTAATCTGCAGGTAAACGCATCGACTGGCGAAACAACAGTAACAGGCGATACCTATGGAACCACGGTAACAGAAGGCACATACGGTCAACCTGTAGTACCAGTAATTCCAGTTATACCGGTGGCACCCAAGTTGATGATGGCACCAGTTGTTACACCACAGGAAGCAATGGATCAGTACAAAGCAGGTGAGGCTGTGGTAATTAGTGCCTTATTCCCTGATTCCAATTTAGCGGCTGTGTTTGCTAAATGGGTAACGGATAGTGGTCTTGCAGTAACGGTAGACGATACAATTACACGCGATCAGTTGAAGAGTGTTGCTCCACCAGTTAAGACTGTAGTAATCCCTTCTTTGATTGTTCCTTTCAATGCTTCGAATAGGGGTATCGAATCACTCCAAGGTATGCAAGTTTTTGATGACTACACGGGCTATCCGTATAACATGAATTTTTCAAATAACCAACTAACTAGTCTCACTGGTTTTTGTCAGATCGATGGAACAGTCAATACAGCGGAAGGCTCGAGCGTTAATATCGATTTCAGTCATAATCAGCTTGTGAATGTAGACGATTTTGGAGTTACGAATGTCGATAATATTCTTATAAGCGACAACCAAATTACTCAGATAAGCGGTTTTCTGTCACTCCAACATATCGGTAAGAAGTTAGATGCAAAAAACAATAAAATCACAAGTACAAATGGTCTGCAGAACCTTGAGCCAAACGAGCCAACTTACGGACCGATGGGAAGCTTCACATACGTCCGTACAATAGACCTCAGCAATAACAAAATCTCAGATGCTACTCCAACAAGTCATTTGACTCATGTGTCGTATCTGTATCTGAACAATAACGAGTTAAGTGGAGATTTCTCGTTCTTGAGTAATCTTTTAAACTCTAAGGTAGTTGATGTAAGTTCCAACAAAATTACAAGTAAAGTTGGATTGAATCCTGCTCTGAAATGTCCAAGTTTCCTGTTAAACAACAACTACCTGAAGTTCCCGATTACACTCCCCACAAACGTATTTGGAACCTTAACCCCTCAAAATTCGTTCCAACTTACTCAGCCAACTGTTTCTAAGTCGGTGACGGTGGAGTATCGGGAAGTTGGAACTGAAGCAAGTTTAGCTCTTCCAGATTATTACTCAAACGTTTCTGTGGGGGTAGATAAGACCTACAATCCAAAAACGTTCCCAGGGTATACGATTGTAGATGCAACTCCACAGACGATAAAGTTTGTGAGCAATTCTAGCCAACTCTTTGATATCAATAAACTAAGGGTTACTTCATCGAGCACCTTATCTACTGTCAAGGACTCCATTAGTAACTTTACATTAACTCCTGCAGATTCAAGCCTTTTGCAATTTAATGCAGGTTCACCAAGTACTTTGATTGCATTAGGTTCTGGAAATACTACGATTGATGTAAGTCAGAATGGGGTATTTCTTGGGACGTATCCTGTAACTGTAAAGGCAGCGGACGCTAACGCAAAAACAATCACATTCTACTACAACAAGGTAGCTGTTCCAAAGCACACGCTGACCGTTTCTAAAGTGGGTAACGGAACAACAACCCCTGCAGATGGCACAACGTCAACTTTTAATGAGTTAGATCCAGTAACATTGACTGCTACTCCTGCCGCGGACTCTGATTTCGTAAAATGGATGGTCAATGGAACAGATTACACGACCTCAACACTTCCGATCACAATGGATGTCGACAAGACAGCCGTAGCGCACTTTGCTAAGTCTAAAGGCACAATCATTGTAAAGTATCAAGATATTAGCAACAGTGGCGCGGATATTATTCCACCTGAAATGCAGCAGTACGATGTAGGAAACTATACCTTAAATTCTAAGGATTTTGAGGGGTATGACCTATTATCATCTCCTACCTCATCAGTAACTGTAGGGAAAAATCAAACCCAAATCGTAACTTTCCTGTATAAGAAGTCAATAACAACGGGCACAGTATTTGTTCGTTATACTGATGAATCTGATAATAATCTGGATCAACCAGAACTTAAAACATTCAATTTCGGCACGTACACGATCAATGCAAAAGACATCTCAGGTTATGAGGTAACTACACCATCGTCCGTAGAGGTAACGCTTGATCAAAACAACACCAACAAAGTCGTAATTTTCAAATATGCTCAGGTAAAAGGTCAGCTAACGGTAGATTTCATCAACCAAGATACAAATAACTCGGTAAAAGATTCAGTCACATTGAAGGATCTCCCGATGGGTGAACAATCGTACACAGCCGATGACGAAGTATCTAACTCAGAAGGGGTATTCCAGTTAGTTGGTAACAAGATCCAAAAGGCGATCCTGACAGTCGGGGAGAAGCTCAAATCGATCACTTTCTTCTATAAGAAGCAAGTAGTCGAGCCACCTATTCCAACGCCAGTACCGACACCAACGCCGACTCCTATGCCTGAGGTAAAGCCTGAACCAACACCAACGCCTGATCCTGAACCGTCACATGCTCCTACGCCAACACCTGAGCCACCAGTGGTAGTTAAACCGACTCCTGCACCACCAGTAATTGTGCCGCCAACACCGACACCTAAGCCAGTGCCAACGCCAAAGCCGCCAAAGCCACCAATTATCGTGCCAACTCCCACACCTGAACCTATTGTGGTAGACGAACCAACACCAATCCCTACGCCGCCAGTGGTTATCAAAGAAGTAAAGCCGACCCAACCTGTAAAACCTGTTGTTAAACCGACTCCTGCACCTATTATCGGAACAGTGTTCGGAGTAGTTAAAGATTCTACTGGGAAGCCAATGGCAGGAGTCCAGGTCGAATTGCACTCAAACCCACGGATAACTTACACGGATTCAGAGGGAAATTACAGCTTTGATAACGTTGAGCTTGGAAAGCACACAGTTCTTCTTAGAACAAACCCATTAACTGGTGAAAAAGACATCATCATCGACGTTGTCGTTTACAAAGATCATACCGATATGAAGTCAGCTCAAAAGGTTTCTTCCATAAAGGATCCTAAAGAAGCCGTTCAGGGGTTAGAGCTTGACGAGAAGGTTAACAAACAACGGATCGACTTCGTGATCGAGCCAATCGAGAAGTTGAAAGAAAAACCAGAAATTAAGCCAACACCGACTCCTTCTCCAAAGCCAGAAGAGCCTGAAACGCCACAGCCAGAGAAAGATACAAATTATCTTCCTTTAGCAGCAGTACCGTTTTTCATCATTATTATTGTTTTGTGGTTTAGACGTAAAAACGTATTAATCTTCGATGCAGTGAATGAAGAGGAAGAGCAAGCGGATGGAAACAAGAAGAAAGACAAGCTTATTAGAAGGCTTCGTGTTAAGCCTAAGAAGAAAACGATAGAAACCGCAGAAGGAACGGTAAAAGTTAAATACGCTGTAATTGATCTGACGGATCTTAAAAACGCCGAGATTTACAAGATCCAGTTCAAAAATCCAGACAAATTCGAGAATGTGGAAATCATCATTGAGCATGGAGACTCGGAAGTCACAATGGTGCTCCCAGAAGGTGAAGACCACATCATCTTCAAGCCAGAAGTATAAATCATCAGAAGAAGCACTTCGCCAAGCGCGAGGTGCTTTTCTTTTGTCTTTCGATAGGGTGTGGTAGAAAAAATTTTGGAGTTAGGATCCCGCGGCTGATGTTTTGACTTACCTTGATTCATTTAAAGAGTGATTTTTACATCCTTTCGTGACATTCTGAAAAATCATTCTAAGGTAATTATTATTTAGCAAATGGTGTAAGAGAAACTCTATAACTATATGGAGGGAGTGTGACGATAATGAGTGCTACAGCAAAGCAATTAACTGATGTGAGTGATGAAGATGATTTTTCTTTTGATGTTTTTGGTTCCGATGGTGAACAAGTAAATCTCGGAATTGGCAAAACTGTGTCTGATAAATTGTCCTTTGAAGCACCACCAAGGAAAGTCGAGCAGCCATCGCCAAACCCAGAGGAGTCAGCCAACACAACTACTCAACCAGAAGAGGTCGAAGCTGAACCAGTAATTACCGAAGCTAGCCCAATACCTGAACCAAGTGTAGAGCCGGCAGCACATGAGGATACAGCTCCCGAGGATGATGCTCAATTGCCCGTTTCTCAAACTACAAGCAAATTTAATATTTTTGATATTGAATCTACTCCCGAAGGGCTTCCAGAAGATCAAGAGATCAATCTTCATGACAGTACCAAGCATTATCATGAGCGACTTAATGAACTTATGACGGATCTCCCAACTATATCTTCACACCTAGAAATACATGAAGAATCGAAAAGTTCTTCCCTTATCGATGTTGATGTTTCCGAAGATGTTGTTACAGATGATTTACCCTTGTTCGAAAACCTAGACGATCTGCAGCAAAAGTATATAGAGGCAACTACTCCAGTTAAAGTTGTAGAGAAGGCAACTGTCTCAGATAAAAAAGATAACGGGCTGAGGTGGACGGTTGAGAACTTCATTTTAAATCCAATCAGCAATATATTCGGAAAACTCCATCGTGGGGTTCGTGACCTTATTGAGAATACTTTGAAGGTATGTTTATGGACATTAGTAACTTTTATAATTATTTTTATAACAAATGTTATATGGATTGCATGGAGAAACCACCCTACAGGGAATGCATTTACATTACCTGAACTACTGAACGCCTACGATATTGTAAAGGGTGGGGTGGTAAATGCTTATCCTGACGTAAAGAGCGGAATTATTCGGATTTATCACGATATACAAGAATCAATATTTCAATGAAGGGAGTATTACCCAACATGAATTTCCTTGCAAGGTAATCTTACAGCAGCGACTTAATCAGGTCGCTTTTTCTTTTGCCATCACAACGATAATAAATTCTGGACTTATCGGAACGGTTCTTGAGTATCGAGTCCTGGCTTCAACTTTGATCCATGATTTTTCAGCACCTTTCATGAAACTAAGAGCGAATTCAAGAAAGGTAGGGGCATCAATTTTATTATTAGAAGAGGGATTCTACCCACTAAACCATTAATCCCGATTGAAAGGGTGTTCGATATGAAACTTATGAAAGACCTCGATAATCTTCAGGCTTTAGTTGTCCATCAACGTGATGCACTTGTGGATCTGGAGGCAAAAACAAATTTTCATCATGATCGCCCTGATCTCTCAAAAGAGAAGAAACTTGTATCCGCGAAGAATAGTGCCATAGCTCGAGTCAATAATTTCGTAGCGTCTTATACGGCATATGAATACCCAGAGTACTTAAAATACTATCTGGGGTATGTGTCTGGAAAGTTTGGCGTAGCCGCAGCAAATCTTGGTATATCAGAAGATGAATTACAGCAGATACTCGATGATTTGAACGCAAAGTTATTAAATGTCGTAGGCGAAGCTATTGTAGAGAACATCGCCAGAGCCAATACGGTCGGTGAGGTTCAACTTGCAATAAGACGTTTAAACAATTTAGGATTCTAAACCTAATCCCATTTCCCGCTGTTGTTTACGTCAAAAACATCGTAAACAATGCTAAAACTGTAGATGAGATTAACTCAGAAGTCCATCAATTTAATGAAAGGTTCGCTGACTATTTCAAAACGGAGGTTTTAGCTCATGATTAACACTTTCTTCCTATTCTTCATTGCTTGGTCATTACTGTTCAATGATGGTCATGAGGTGGCGACCGCCTATAACGCCACCATCAAACCAGTGAATTACACTTGGATAAAAATAATCGGTGGTTCTGCACCGGCAGACAATATCCTACCGACTTGGAATAGCCGTGGTGTTTGCGCATGCGGAGACCCTCGAAATGATGTTCCATCATTTCGTCCCTCTAAGTCTTAATAACATCTAGTTTGATTTTCTTATTTAACAAATGGTTCATGTTGTAATTTTACATGTAATTGGAGGTGATGTTTATGTGGAAGGTAAGGAACCTTAAGCCCTCATCGATATTTCTGCTCTTAACAGGGGGATGCCTGGGCGCAGCTCTCTATTGTGCTTTTGAGATAGGAGGGAGTTATCATAGCACTCAAGTAACCAAGGGGATCCTAAGCGAAGTCCGATCAGCCGCTGTATCCCTGATATCAGAACCGGTAGCTTCAGCAGCTCTGTCCGATTCGCTCGATGGGGGTTCTGTTCCTGCAGCACGTACTTCGCCTTCACCGTTCCTCAAGGTAAACTTCTCTGATCTGAAAAAGCGTAACAGTGACATCGTCGCTTGGCTTAAGGTCGGCTCGGTAAACATCGACATGCCTATCGTCCAAACTACCAACAATGTATTTTATCTTGATCACGACCTCGATAAGCAGCCCAACGTCCTTGGTTGGGTTTTCGCTGACGTTCGTTCAAACATGGAGCACCTCGACTTCAACACCGTCCTGTATGGTCATAATATGCTCAACGGTCAAATGTTTGGCTCCTTAAAGGGGTTGCTCGAGACGACCGAAGAAGAGATGCCCGAAGCCTCGTTAATCCAATTCACGACCCCGACCCGACAAATGCTTTTCCAGATCGCTTCCGTCTACGTAACCGACGAGACCGATCTGCTCTACACCAAGCAAGTATTCGCCACTGATGCGGATCGGCAGCAGTTCATTGACCGCTTAATTGAACGGAACGAGGTAAAGTTATTCAATAGAAACGATCTTTCGACCTTCGATAAGTTTCTAACCTTTTCGACCTGTTACGGTTTAGCAGGAACAACGAAAAGGTTAGTCGTTGTAGCAAAAGAGGTAGCTCTTAATGACTAGTCGGGGTATCTATCCTAAAATAAGTTTATTTTGCATTTTTTCCGCAAAATCGTATATATTTATTGACTATTGGTGATCCTAAAGCATATATTGTAAGTATGATTTTGCTAAAATATCGCAAAATGGAGGTGTTTCAATGCTCCTTGAATTTAGAACAAAAAACTTTAAATCCTTTAAAGATGAGTTAGTTTTTTCAATGACTCCTGCTCCTAAACAAAAGGGTCTGGATTACAGTATCCTTAAAGAAAAGATCGGAACTAAGGTTCATAAGGGCTTAAGCTCTGCAGTTATCTACGGACCAAACGCATCAGGTAAGACCAACATCATTCAAGCAATGGATGTTCTAAAGCAAATCGTTTTAAGAGGACATATACGGAACGTCGATCCCAAGTCCCCGATAAATCCTGCGTCAACTCATTTAGAGTACATTCCTAATAAAGACAACATCAATAAAGTTCCAGTAGACTTCGGTATTAAGTTCGTTGACAGTGAGTATTTGATCGAATATAAACTTTCATTGGATCTTGGACGATTTCTGGATGATGAGTATAAGCGCAACGTCTTATCAGAAATTCTATATGTAGATGAAAAAGTAATTTTCTCCAGAGATACTAATGGCGTAGAGTTTCCTAATCCATCCGAATTCATTAAGAAGTTCATAGAGGGGTTAGAAAGAGACGAGGCTCGACTTGCCCTTAAACTTGCACAGAAAAACCTGAATAGGGAAGAGCTGTTCCTGATGAACGGCTTTAAAAACTTGTTCAGTTCATCGTTGGTTTACATTATAAGTGACTGGTTCGATGATAAGTTCAAGGTTTACTGCCGAGCGGACTCCTTGCAAGTGAGACCATCTTTGAACTCCAAACTAGCTACTCGTCATCTTAGTGATGTTGTTAATCAAGCAGCTCGTATCTTTGGGGTCAATTCAAACGCCTTGGGGTATGTGAAGAGCGATGATGATTCGGAACATAAACTGGTTTCACTAGTTGGTGGTGGTGAAGGAGACCGAAACCGACATATTCAAGCAGAAGACTTCGAGTCTTTTGGAACGATCCGTTTCGTCAACATGTTTCCAATAGTTCGGAATGCTCTTTTTAATGGTGGCACCTTGATAGTAGATGAATTCGACGCATCCATCCATCCAATAGCATTAATGTCCCTTGTGAATGTCTTTCATAGCGATGATATGAACAAGAAAAACGCTCAGCTAATCTTCAACACCCACAATCCAATATTCTTAAACTCCAACCTGTTCAGACGCGACGAGATCAAATTTGTAGAGCGTGATGAAGAAACCTTCTGCAGCAACCATTATTCACTTTCCGACTTCGGCACTTCCGGTAAGGAAGGGGTAAGGAACGGCGGCGACTACATGAAGAACTATTTCGTCAACCAGTACGGGGCAATCAAAGACATCGATTTCACCTCTGTGTTTGAAAACCTATGGGGAAGCGGAGGTGAACAGGTTAAAGATGCCACCGAGCAGGAAGAGTAATAAACAATATTATTTCACAGTAGAGGGCGAAACAGAAAAGTGGTATCTCGATTGGCTTCAAGATATGATCAACGCTGATCCCGCGGCTACATCTAAGGTATCGATAAGAAGTAAGGTAGAGAAGAACCCGTTAAAATTTGCGAAAGGTATTCCAATCATCGATAAGGTCGAAATCACTCATTGGTTTGACTACGAAAGTCACGATCATATCGAGGGGTTCCATGAGGTCTTGGATCTGTTAAAACTGGCTAACAACATTAGAGGTAAGCAAATAAAGTACCTGTTGGGGTATAGCAACCTGACCTTCGAGCTCTGGATGGCTTTGCATAAGGGCGACTATAATGCCCATATCGAACATCGATCCCGTTATCTTCGCATCATTAACAGCGCCTTCAGAGAGAATTTCACCGAACTTAAAACTTACAAGCATGAGGATAATTTTAAGCGATTGCTTCGACAACTAACACTCGGTGATGTAAAGACAGCTATAAGTAGAGCCAAGAACATCATGCAGCGTCACGAAGCTAATGGTTTACGCCCTCTCGAGTACAAAGGGTTCAAGTATTATCGTGACAACCCTTCACTAACTATCCACGAATCGGTAGAGAAGATATTGAAGGATTGCGGACTTCTATAAAATCATACTTATTCAAGAAGGCGACCTAAGCAGGTCGCCTTTCGTTCGTCTTGGGGATCTGCAGAAGTTACTAAAACCTTAACCTAAGGAATGCATGACGGTAATTTGTTTTAGTCCCTATTGGCGTCCCTATTGGCTTAGCGGTAAAATTCTCACCATCAAGCCCGACAAATCGATTAATTCATCTGGGAAAAGTGGTTACTTACTCTAAAATCGACATGGTCAATAATTGCAGGAAAATAGCATGAAATGTCGAAAGTATTTACTAAATAGTGGAATGTTGTTCATTCCACAGTGATGGTATCAAATTAAATAAATCAAGATAGAGAAGCACTCTCAACATTGGAAAAGCAAATTTCGATAAACAAGATTTTATACTCCATTGGAAACTAAGGATAGCCATGCCAGACACAAACATGTTTCCTTGCGACTAGCCACTGAGGTGAATCTCACTCATGATCAAATTGTATAAGCACTTGGTAGTTCTATTGAAAAGTCACGTGTTAACGGTAAGTTGTACAATGATTTAGATAGGCATCTTTCTTGGAATTCTGTAAGTTTAGATCATAAGGGCTTTTTGGTGGAAAAGGTAGAAGATTCTAAAAGTCGTAATGGCTGAGTACGAAGATCATGCAAGACGTGTGAACGTGAAGAACACGCTAAGTCCGTAGATAAAAAGATGCGTTATCATTGAGAAGGAAATGTAACTCTAACTTGTCTGGAGGTCGATCTGTATGTTTGGTTTGTTTAATAAAGTTGAGTACCCTACCATTTTTACTCGGATAGTACTCGAGGCTAAGCAAGAACAAAGTGATAATTTTGTTTTTGACAGTATCCAAAGTCTTTTGGAGCTAAGATGTGGGAGTAGCAGGGTTTTTAATGGCACCTCAACCTTTAGTCAAAACGGTATGAATTTTTACTATGTCAACCTACATGATTTGTACATCACTTTTGATAAGTACAATTTCATACTACATCTATGCGGAAGTAAGAGGGATAAAAGGCTACATATAGCTAAAGATTCAACTCGCACTCATGAGCAGATGGTTGAGGCACTTAAAGATGTTAAGTTCAATATCTACCCTAGTCGAAGGGAGAGAAATGTTCTAGACGCTGAGTTGCATTGGGAGTATCTAGCTTTTTCGGGTGCTAACCTCGCCCACAGGGGTAAAATCAGCTCACTTTTAGTTAAGATTTTAAACAATCTTTTTGATGAGTTTAAAGTGTATTACCAAAAACAACAAAAAGCGATCAAGTTGGATAAGAAAAAATCCGCTAAGACTATGCAGGATATTGAAAAGGATCTAAAACTTTAGGAGGTTATTAATATGTTACCAGAAAAGTTCAGTTCGTCGCTTCTATGGGTCTAATGATTCAAAGGTTTGTTGTGCGCATATTAGATTGCCCTTGAGACCCACATCTGCCGCGTTATTTAAGATCCTTTTGATCGCACACAAGTCCTAATAAAGAGCTCGTTTGGGGTATCGCTTCTCAGATCCCTGAACGAGTTTCTTCTATTATATAGGGTTTTCGATGATCAACCCTAAGCCCTCAATCGTGTTTCTTCTAGTATAAGGGGTTCGCTAACCGGCTAAGCTGTAGCTGTTCAAACGTGTTCCTTTTATTATATAGAAGGAACGCATCAAAGTAACCTAGTCCTAGCTTAACCCTTTAGAAGAACACATTCGACATGTCATTCGCTTTCAGCAGCTGGCGGTGCATCCTTTCTATATAGGTAGTAGTTAAAACCTTAGTGTAGAGGAGACTGATTAGAATGAGTGTAGCGCAAATGGATGCCTGTAGGGTCAAATTAGTGAAGGGTGAACCGTATGAAAAAGGTCAGGTAATTAGTCTTAAGTACCAAGACTCAACTTGGGCTATTATCTTCAAGTCGAAAATGGTTGGTGTCGGACTGGTTACGAATGACTCGTATGTTGCTGTTGTAAAAGGTGATGTATATCATCCCAATGTAATTTCCTTAAAGCAGTTCAAGGTTTTGCGGATCTCCGAAATTGAATTAAAGAAGGTGTTAAGCGATCCGTCCTTCGCAAGCGACTATGAAAAGATCCTCGACGACCTATCGTCGACTAAAGGATTATACCCTGAACCGTATGCCAGTTATCTCAACTTCTTTTCGGTGGAAGTAAAAAGTCCTTTCACCTCAGGGGTTCTTCGTATTGTTACCGATGTAGCGTCCAAGTACGGGAAGCCAGGATTTTATGTGTGTTTTGATGCAGCATCGAAAAACGTAGTCAGTATCATCGTGGTATCGCCAACCGCCGAGTCAACCATCATCGCTCCTGATGGATTCGTTAACGAAGGTCTTTTCGATTCTGTTACTGTCTAGGGAGGGGTTAACTATGAGTCACCTATATTCAAGTACGTATTCGTTTCATCCACATGCAACTACGTACTCTGTCTTTTTCAATGGTTGGATGATGCCAATGTTCTTGGCGTTCGGTGCGATTGTTCTAATTCTCTGGTTATGTTCGATCTGGTCGATATTAAAGTAATAAGTGATTCACCCACCTCACCATACTGGTGAGGTTTTCTTATTTAAACGTGTTTCTTCTATATAATAGAAGGATCGCATCAAAGTATCCGAGTCCTGGCTTGCTGCCGCTAACCACACAGAAGAACACATATTGGAAATTATTTTCGCTCAGGGGTTCAATAATCCTCAGAATCAAGGTATCATTACTCTTAAGTTATGACCTACCAAATTCTGCCCGATTTTCGGACGGTAGAATGCGGCTTCACTCGGTATCAAAACTTAGGATCATAATCAAGCCGTAAAAACGGGGGATGGTGTCTTTAAATATGGCAAAGTATGGATATGTTCGTGTATCGACGGTCGGTCAGTCCAAGCATGGTAATTCTTTGGAAAACCAGATCAACTTACTTTCTGTCGAAGGGGTCGACAGGGATCTTGTCTTTTCGGACACGTTTACGGGAACCAAAATGAATCGCCCTGAATTTTCAAAGCTCTGTAAGCTATTGAAGGAAGGCGACACGTTGGTTGTAACGAAACTGGATCGTTTCGCTCGTTCGATGATCGAAGGCGCACAAATCGTAAACGACTTAATCAATCGGGGTGTCAGGGTTCATATCCTGAATGTTGGTATTTTAGATAACACACCGACTTCAAAATTGATCCGCAATATTTTCTTTGCATTTGCTGAGTTCGAACGTGATATGATCGTTGAGCGCACTGGGGAGGGAAAAGAAATCGCAAAGCAGAAGGAAGGTTTCCGTGAGGGTCGCCCTCCGAAGTTCACCAAAGTGCAGCGTGATCATGCGATCAGTTTGCTCCAGACCCATACCATTAAACAAGTGTCAGCCTTAACTCGTATTAGTGAAGCAACAATTAAACGCGAGCTCCGAAAGCGGAAACAGATCGAGGATGGGGTGACAGTAAAATGTTAGAAATGATCCGAGTATATTCTCCTGACAACACAAACTTTATATCCGATGTTTCGATTTTACTTCACTCCATTAAATATCAGGGAAGTGTTCCAGAGGACGTTACTGAGGATTGTATCTATGGAGAAGCGCAATTCGAGTCGTTAACTCGGGAAGAGCAAGAGCGTTTAGGGTGCTTTGCGGTGTATGTTGCGATATCTTTTCAAAGAAGGGGAGAAGCCCCACCTGCGTGGTCAATGAGCAAGCGGATCTTCCTCGATCCACCATTCATACATAAGCATTGCGATCAGGATGATCTGACCGATGCGCATCAGCCATCACTCGATCATAATGTATTTCTTCCTATTGTGGGGTTCGATGTCATATAGTTGGCTTGTTCAAGGTGCTGAGAAAATCAGCACCTTTTTCTGTTGGGACTGCTGTTGGACGAATGTATCTGATTTATTTGCTTTTCTACTATATACTCGTCTAACCGCTGGCTCATCTCGATCACGGATGGATCGGTGAAACTTCCCTTCATTTCGAACATCTTCGTCATTTTGTTTCTGAGGAGTTCGATTCTTTCATCAAGATCCATCGTGGTGCATCCCCTTGAACTGGTTCTAAAACCCTTGATTATTTTACCCTAATTATCCCAGTAATTTGTTAGGAAAATTCCTTGTTTATGTTTTAAAAATACAATATTTATGAAGTTGGAAGGTGCTGAGAAAATCAGCACCTTTTTCTGTTAAGACGGATATTTATACTGGCGGTCACAGCTCCAACTAGAAATAGTGGGGCATAGGGGGCAGAGCTCAGACGATCACCATCTGTTTTATTATGTTGTTTCAGATCGAGAAGCTAAAAACTAACCCATACACCCATGCACATAGTTGAATCGCTAAATAACCACGACTCACTTCATATACCTCATCTGCTTAAAAGCCTAGAATGCTAACCCTTTAGACTTTGATACATCTCATCTAAAAAGTGCCGAATTTCTCGGCACTTTTTCTTTTTCTGTTTTGCTCTTTATCGAAGGCAAATTCAGATTCAGAACTTCTTTGGAGATATGAATCACTGAAATGTAAATGAAATTCATTTCTTGGCTTCGAAGGGAGGTGGGGAGTTTTGCTAAGTTTCCTACTAAGTCTTTTTACTGCAGGACGCTTCATCAAAAAGAATGTAATAGACCGAGCTCGAGGGATCAAACAAAGAAGAAGTAAGTTTATGGCTCTCATAAAAGGAAAGGGCGATAAGAATGCAGAGGATGCTCCAAAAGAATCCCTTATGAGTAAAACCATTACATACGCTTCAATTGTTTCAACATTAATGTCTCTTATTAAGGATTTCCTTATTTTCATGTTTTTCTATGGGATTGGATTTCTACTGTTTGCCGTTGTGATTTTTTTAATCATTTATTTACTCATAACTACACTACCGAATTTACTTAATGCAGCAAATCTCAAGCCAGATGAGAGTGCGACTGCAGCGGTCACCTCGAGTAGTAGTGCTGTAGTCTGGACTGATTCCGAGTTAGCTTCAAGAGGCGGTAATTTAACGGCGTATGAGAAGAACGTATACAGACTTGGAACTTTGTCTAAGAAGGCAATCGATGGCTATGGAGGTAAGAAGTTTCTCACTGTTGATGGTGGCAGTGACGAACTTAGCACTACTATGTTAATGGGTATTTTAAGTACAGAAACTGGTATGCAGTTTTACGAGGGTTCCAAGATGGAGGACATCACAAAAGTACCTTCAGACATCCCACCAAACAGTTCGGGTTATGGATTCATGGGGTTAAGCAAGGATCTTAAATTTACTAAGACATTTAGCGATTCAGTGGTTCAAAATATGAAGTCTCAATACACGCCTTCAACTTCATACAGTTATGATGCTCAATATGCTCCCTGGGCTGTCTTACTCTCAGCAAATACCTTAAATGAGAAGATGAGCGTTGCTAGTAAGCAAATGGATCAGGTAAATACCATTCTCGATGAGTGGGGTATCGTTAAGGAAAAGAAGGAAGTAGCCGCTTTAATCATGCACTTTCTAGCTCAAGCTCAATATCACGGAGCCTACTACGATCAATATGAAGGGTATATAAATTTCTGGGCAGCTATGTATGCAATAACAGCGGACAAAGATGAAAACAGGTCATTTTCAAAGTGGGGTTTGAAACTTGATCTAGATCCTTCGAAGAATGATTTTTCAGAATCAGCATTCCGTATTGCTGTTATGGGGTCGGGCGGTAAGAACAGTCTTCATTTGCAGCAGACTCCTGAAGGTTTGACCTATGGTAAGAGTAATACGGTTATTACCTTTAATGGTGAGCCGTTGACTGTTCCACTCTGGACTTTTGTTTGGCAGAAAACTGGCGGTAATGCAGGTATGAAGAAAGCATGGGCTTTAGCTCAGAAAGTATCTTCAACAGGTGGAGATTTCCCGTTAAACTTCCACTACGGTCTAAATTCGTACTTACAGGGACAACGGATGAAGTCCTTATTACAATCTAAGCTGTTGGGTTCCAGTGGATCAGGAAAATTTGCAGTTAACCAAGGCAAGTCCCAAGCAATTATTGACGGTAAGTCAACTGATGACTATATTGCTTCATTTTATAACAGTAGCAGCTCTGGGGTTAAAAGCCTAATAGATAGTCTGCACTCAGATTGGGGAACTTCATCCTTCCTGACCATTCCTGATAATCCTGCTAAACAGGCTAATTATGTCGATCTCAAATTCGGAGTACCTTTCTACGGTCAAGGTATTCGATTTGGAGAGGTTTATGGTAATACAAAATGGCATTGGTCTGTAAGTGACACCTTGAATTACTCAGGATGCATGGTATATTCACATGCTTACGCAGCATCTGCTCTAGCTGGTAGGTTGATAAATCCTGCAGAAATGACTTCAATTATGTTAGCTTCAGATACTCTCGTATCTGCAGGTATTGTTGGTTCGAAGATGTCTGATATCTATAAGAAGATGGGATTGCAAGCTAAGTTCCTGCCTGATGCTGTTTCTAGCTTCGATGAGATAACTCAAACGCTTAAAAATGGTGGAGTAGCTGTTGTTCGGATGCATCAAGGTATGTTCACACCCAACAGCGAGAATCATTATGTGACCTTAACTGGGGTAGAGGATTCTAATGGGCAGTCATTATATTCTTTATACACGTCCTATCAACCATCTCAGTCCATGCAATCGTACACAAGAAGCACTTTGACCGAGAATATGCATAGGGATGCAGTAATCATCTGGAAATAAGGAGGAGCTAACATGAAGAAGTTCTTGATCTTGGGCGCAGCCCTTTTATGTATAGCAGCAGTGGTTACACCAATTCTAATGAAAGAGGAGCCTAGTCTAGCGGACAATACCAAACCTGCAATCGATGTAGCTCAAACTGCTTTGGATTTACGTAGAGGGCAAAATACGATAGCGGATACCTTGGGTAAGGATAAGGATTTTCTGTTACCTTCAGTTGAAACCAAGTTTACGGAATACTTGAAAACTCTAAAGGACAGCAATAACGAGAAGTTTAACGTGTCGGATTACTACAATGCCACATTCAATACTAAGAGCAAAGAAGATTTTTCAGAGTACGGCAGCGGTGCTTCAGTAGATAACAGCACCATTAAGAAGATACAACCAACTACTTCTACGCAGCCGACCGTTCCAAATGACTCGAGAATATTCTCCGAGGGTGGAGTAGATTACATTAAGGTTAACGATCTTAAGTTTATTAATGGGCTAAGTGACACAATCGCTTATAAAGGTATCTTTATTCCTATAAAGAAAGCCGATGTGCCAGAAACTTACGACATGATGTTAAAGGATGCTAAAAATTTCTATTCTTACAAGACAAATAAAGCCTTCTCTGAAGGCGACAAAAATTACATCGATGTTTTATTCCAATCAGCAAAGGGCGGTAACGCAATTGTAAGATTAACTTTAGTCAAAGGTAAAATTGCGGACTTCGAGGTGAGATCATAATGCGACAACAAGGGATCTTGATAAGTCTCATTGCTCTTTGTCTTATGACTGGATGTTCGAGTATAGATTCTTTAAGTCAGAATGTAAAAGAAAACAATGCCAGGGTAGAGAGGACGTTATCCAGTTACTCAACGAGCAAAGAATCAGCAAAACCTGTAGAAACGGCTATTGTTGCTGGCTTGAAATCCGGAGATCTAAGTTCGTTAAAGAGTTCCCAGGCTGTTTCCGAATATGATGGGCTACAGCCGATTGTGTTTAAAGAAACCGAAGAATTGAGTCAGAAAATCAGGTCATTCATTTCAAGTAATAATGCTCGGTCGGAAGAGTCCAATTCCTTTGAAGATTCCAATGGCAAGATAGTTAATAGGGGTTCTACAGTTCAAAAGATAACGGATGTCAACGGGCTTCTAGATGACTCGTTATCGGTTCACTACTTTCTAGACGATGCAACTGGAAAAGTGGAGCAACTGTTTCTTTTGAAGCTACCGAATGGGTATGTAGGTGCTTTTTCATTATATTGGGTAGGAGGCGTTTACGTTGAATCTAAGGCGTATAGGGCTGCTTAGCATAATCCTCATAGTTGTGGCATTCTTGATTTCTTTTCTTGTTGATTTAAATTATAAGGTGAAAAGTGAAGCTATCATGAAAACATCGGATACACGCTTAGATGGTTATAACTATGCGAAAAGTATATCATCTGACGCGATTTTGTTGTTTGGTATCTCTAACAATGACGAGTACACCACTTCCAAGCAAAAGTATCAAAAAATTCTGAGTGAATCTATTTATAATGAGTATTTCCCCACGGCTTCCTACCAAGGAGGGGAAAAACATATCTCTTTACGGATACTCAAGACCTCAGGTGAGATGTTGGGTTCCAACGATTTTCTCTTTAAGGTCGACTACACCGTATCCAGTGCTAGTAGAGAAGCGAATTCCACTGCTTTAGTGTTTATCAAAAATCAAACTATATACAAAATAGAGAGTCTTTTGGTTAGGTATTAGACCAAAGTTTCTGCAAAGTGTCGAGCCATCGGCACTTTTTCTTTTGTTTGATTTCCCATTCATGAGTTTTTATAAGAGTTATTTCACTAAAAGTGTAGGCAAATCATTATGAGGGGTTGAGTTTATGTTATTTGGTCTTGTAAAGACTGCTATTATTTTTGGGGTATTTTCTGGTTTACTACATCTAGTGGGGGTCATATCGAGAAAGAGCGATAAAGCCAGGAAATCTAAATAGCAGGAGTGTCTGACTGGCATCTGAACGCTTTTCCCATTATCTTTATATATCACCAATTCAATACGAATGATATGCTAAGATTGGTGATTACTACATGATACACACTCCAATAAAACCAATGTTGCTTCATAAGTCGGACACTGTCCCTACAGGGGACAGCTATATACATCAGCTTAAGCTCGACGGTCATCGTTGCATTCTCTCGTATAGCAAGTCCAAGGGATTTCGGCTATTTACCAGGCATCAGAATGATTGCACAAGGCAGTATCCTGAAATAAGCCGCGCCGAGCTGGATGCAGACGAGGTTGTTATAGATGGAGAATTAATTTCCGTGGTGGATGGGAAGCCTTGCTTTGAAACACTAATGGAGCGATTCCAAGCACGAAAGTCCATCGACCGTCTTATCGATTCAAAGCCGGTATCATTCGCAGCATTTGATATCCTCTACCTGAACGGTAAGGATCTAACCAAGCATAAGCTTACCGACAGACTCGATATTCTGCAACAGGTTGTCACACCTTCAAAAGTGATAACGGTCTGCGATTCCATCGAAGATGGGGTTCAGCTTTTCGATGCCGTTAAGCAGCTTGGATTAGAGGGTTTAGTGTCGAAGTCAAAAGACTCGCTCTACCACCTAGATACGCGCAGCCATCAATGGTTAAAGGTCAAGAACTACCTTTACGAGGTCGTACAGATCGGCGCGATCCGCAAATCCGAGTTCGGTTGGTCGCTTCTAAAGGATGGTCGCTATGTTGGGGTAACTGAATTCGTTCCTCCGAACGAACGAAAAGCTTTCGCCAAAATAGCGCAGCAGCTTATTCGCGGCGAAGACAAGAACTGGATTTACCTCCACCCTCATATTAAGTGCAAAGTAAAGTTTCAATGCTACACGAAACAGAACTTGCTCAGAACACCGAGCTTTGTTGAGTTCGTCATATAGCTACACCGAAGAGTGCCGAGAAATCGGCACTTTTTATTTTCTACTGACTCCTATTACGTTTAACGGATCGTAAGATGGGTTTTATTTTTCGTGTCTTTAGAGTATGAATTTCGGCTTCTACAGTTGTTTCAGATTTAGGAGTATTCGCAAGAGAAAGAGAATATGAAGTACATCAATAGTTAAATTGATTGTGGTTTATATGGGTTAGTAAAAGGAGCGAGTTAATTGGACAATTTCGCAGTAAGTAATGTGCAGCGAGAGTATTTAGCAGTTCTTGAAAAAGTGGAACAGTTACGTATCTTGGGTCTTAAAAAGCTTGTTTACACTTCTCGTAATCTGACTGAGCTCAGAGCGCAGATCGAGTCGATTCAGGATCAAGAGTCTTTAGAGAGATTCAATATGAGTGGTTATCTTGAGCAACTGAAAAGTCTGACCAGAGCGTGCGGAGAGGTTTGCTGCAGGTTCATAGTAGAGCCAGGATCTCCTATGCAGTTCTTTGCATGCTCATCCTGTCCAATCGAGAAGTTCGAAATGGTATACTCATAAATTCAATCCAACAGGAACGGGGTGCATCATCCATGCATGAAGTTAAAGAGAACGCTTTACGACCTGATAATTTTCTTATCATCTTGGCAATTGATAAAACGACCAATCAGCATGTGCAAACGGTAATTGGTCATTATTTAGAACATTTACCTATTAAAGACCTGACTGATAAGAAGGAAAAGAATAGGTTATATGAGGATTTTGGTTCTTACGAGTACGTTTATCTTAATAATTTGATTCTGCAGGACAAGTTCGGGCAGTTCTTCGAACGTTGTCGAGATCGAAAGACAGTGATCAACTTTGTAGATATTTTTAACAACTTGGATCATCTCCTTAGTTATTATCCTAAAAAAGACCCAAACAAAATTCTAAGTCGGAGGTATCGCGTTGCACCTTCAATCTTTCAGGACACTAAAGTTATTAATCATAATTTGCAGAAGTACCGTAAAAAGTTCGATTTATGGAGTATTTCATATCAGTACACCGCACCTGTTGTGCTTGGCGAATTTTTGCAAGTCAAAGTTCAAACTACTCCTAAGTGAACTCTCACTTAGGTTTTTCTATTGTTAAAGGAATTTTCCCTACTCGCCAGAGTGGGTTCGATTTCAGCAGTTATTGAATGAGACCAAATATAATTACAAGGAGAAATCCGAAAACAAAGAACCAGTTCAACAAACACCAACATTCAACTTTGAAAGGAGCTTCTTCTTTTGCCCACTCTGTTATCCATCCACTCCAACCGATCCCGCATCACCAAATGTGCCACCGCGCATCGAGTCCAGTCCCTGAAGGTATTAGACTCGATCCTTTACGGAAAGAGCAGTGTCATCAAGTTCATCGCTGTATTCAACCCAACAAAAGAGATCGATATGCATTTCAATTCGCTCCTAGAGTGGGACTTAGAGAAGATTCTCGGAAGCAAAGTATCGGTCACAGACGCCCGGCAAACTCCCGCCGAACTTGAACGATTTGCAATAGACATTAACGACTTGGATCCAAACTGCACCTACTGCAAGGAGTAGCAGTCATTAAAGGTCTTTAACACATTTCAATCATCGAGAGGGGGAATAAATATGCTCTTGCGTCATATTTGCGAGGTCTGTGGTAAAGAAGAAATTTTAACTCCTGAACAAGGTTTTGAACAAGGATGGGACTACCCACCTAAAATGGGACAGTTTAGATCATTTCCCCGAGAACATGCGGAAGTTGTGGAATTGACCACACTTTATGGTGGGCATTGAGCACTGGTAAACAAGCAACTGATTTAAACGAAAAACAGCTCCAAACGCTTAATCGTATCTTGAATGAGCCAGAGAGTATTATGATAACTGATTGATCCAGTAGGTATGAAGGTAGTTCACTAAGAAAGGTGCTGACAAAATCAGCACCTTTCTTCATGTCGATAGATAATTAACCGCATTAACCAATCTTGAAGGTCGATTTCCAACCAACTTCAGGAGTCAACGACCAACCTAAATCACAGTAGTATAAAGCTTCAATCCCAACTCGAGCGAAAGGTGTGGTAACGATGCATCAGTCAATTTCTTGCAACATAGTACAGCTCTGTTTTCTATCAGGGGTAGCCAACACACCATCACGGTTTAACCGTAGCTCCGATAAGATCAAGAAATGGAGCTTTACCAAGTATCTATAAAACCGAAGGGAGTTGATCCAAACATGAAGATCCTATACACAATCCTACATCTAACGATAGCTCTCCTGCAGCTACTGGTAACTAACATAAGACAAGTCCTTTTAACAGCAGTATTATTCCTAGCCGTATGGCTCCTAGCCACACTGGTAGGAGGTTGGTCTAACTTCTTCATCATCGTCTTTTTACTAGTCAGTTGTGCAATCGTAGCCCTCGTTCTACGTAAAGAAGAAGCCTACTAGTAACCTCTCCGATTAGGGGTAGCGATCCCGAAAGAGTTCATTGATTCAGCAACTAAAACACATTAGGAGGAACAGACAATGAAAACAGTCTACATTTACTTACATCCACAAGGATTACAAACCGGAGAAATCATTCTTGTCGGGGTAGAGAGATTAGAATTTAACTGGAGACCTGCATCGATTAAACATCTCAGACATGACCTTGCTAGTCAGCGTCGATTACTCGAATTAAACGCGCATCCGGACGGGAGAATTTACCCTTGGGGTGAAAACGAAATAGTAGTTGTGCAAGAGGGTCCGTACATTTGGGACGCTAAAGCATTCGATTGGAGGAAATATTGACCTGAAGGTGCTGACCAATTAGCACCTTTCTTCATGCCTAAAAATGATTTACCCGCCCACCCAACCACAGAACCTGTTTTTCCAACCAACTAAAGCATCTTGTTAGATTATGGTTATGAATGTTTGTATGGACATTCTAGACAGAAATAAAATTTATTGAATAAATATGTCTTTATGGAACACCTGAAAAATCTACGTTCATCATTTCAACACCCTCACGCATTAGAGGGAGAAACTGAAAGAGTATTTCTTAATTTTAATACCTGTGCGATAATTTTGAAAATTATTTTCAATGTTTTTTCGATTAGATTATCGAAGACCTGTGTCGGATGGAACACCGTAAATCACAGTCGTTCATCGTTCAAGCAGTTGTGCGCATATATAGGTGTTTTAACCGAGGAATATGACTTTTATGACAAAAATTTCGGAGGATGATTTGAATGGTGAGTATTTTGATGGTAGAGCTTGAACAAGCAGTTAAGAGGAATAGTCCTCAATTTGATTTTAATTGTTGCAGCAGAACGATTAGCAACTGTGCACGAATTATTGATCGAGAGGCAAGAGTAATTTTCTTCGAAGAGATGTTTTTAGTTAAATCAAACACCGATTGGACAAGAGGTAAGAGAAGTGCGTTTGGTAAGTTATGTGCTGAGGATTCCTACAAGTTAGGATCAATTACAATAAACGGAAGGCTGTTTCAATACAAGAGATTTTCCGCTGAAGAAATTTTCATGAATAAATAAAACCATCATTTCTAGTTATGTTGATAATGTCTACGCTGACTTTACGACAGTTAAAGTAGTTACCACCCTTTAAGGGGTAGAGCCCAAAGTTTTGGTCGTATGTAGGGGTTCGGTGTATTCAGTTACCAGCGAAGTGGGCAATCACTGAGCTATCATTTCTTTCCCATAGTAAACATGAAGAAAGGTGCTGACAAAATCAGCACCTTTCTTCATATTTAAGGATAGTTATACGAACGAAACAGATTCCCTCTATGTAAAGTAGGTCTTTGCTACAGAACGATTAATCGTAGTCGCTAATTTAGTCGCAGAAGTAGCTATGCAGGGGTAATTAATAATTACTTTTGTAGTTAAGAGTGACTATATGTTGAAATAACGAAAGAAAAGTGTTACACTTACCTCAGTTGATTACTTTTGATAGTAAGAGTGATCTTATGGAGGGGGGTATGACTAATGTTTAAATACAATCTAGCGCTGTGGCTTGCAGACGAACCTTTGAGGAAGGCAACTGATCTACTTGAAGAGGAAAATAAAGAATACCTCAAGGCTATCGAGGTTGATGCTGTGGAGCACTATAATTCAGTGAGCAGACGAAGCAAGAATTTTAAGGAAATCAAAGATTGCAAGGTAGTCAATAATGCTGGAGTAAGCGAGATTCGCATCATATTAGAAAGCGCAGCTGTATTAAATACGCCCAATCGAGCGTTGCGTGAGTTCAGCAGCTACCTTGCTAATGGAGCTTTAAATGGGTTTGTTCGGTATGGTTCCTTGTTACGAGGCACATCCGAAAAGGTAGAGTCTCCTATAGCTGAGCTTACAGATGAAGATTTATTAACTTTGCTCATACGTTGCGTATTACGAAACAATAAGCAAGATAGAACCTTTCTTGATGCGATCAAGGACGTAGTTAAGAGTGAGTACCAGGACTGAGTTTCAGAATAGGGAGGGGGATAAGATTTGTTGCTCTTGAGATGTATTTGCGAAGTTTGCGGTAAAGAGGAAATTTTAACTTCCGACCAATTATTCACCGAAGGCTGGGATTATCCCCCACGGCTCGGGGAGTACAAAGTAGTATCCCCCCGCACTTGTGGGTCATGCGGAATCGAAGGCACTCTCTGGTTCGCAATGAACGTTGAGGGCAAGCAAATCGCTGATCTCTCCGAGCGGCAGCTCGAAACGCTCCATCGTATCTTGAACGAACCTCACTCTATAATTCCTAATTAATAACCAAAGGAGATGGTTTTCATGTTTACTGATAAGCAACTCAAGGACTCATTACAATCCGCTTCGTCGTTTATTCTCAATTCCAGAGGGTTAGATACCCTTGCGATCAGAAAAAGATTTGAGGAAGATACCTCTCTTACGGACGCTGATAAGGCTCAGATACTGTCTTATTTAGATGAACATGTGAGTGATGCTCTATATATTAAGGCAAAGGCTTGCATTGATCAAAGTGAGCTGTCGAGCAACTACTTCCGAAATCATCCAACAAGGAAGTTCCGCGGAGCATATTCTCCAGTCATAATGCAGCTGATCGCGGCTCTTATGACAGACTCTATCGTTACAAGAATTGATGATATCATCGACTTAAGGGGTAAATATGTTGTTGTTGACGCGTGGTGTGAAGCCGACTCTATATATGATGATTTAGAATGAGCCAAGTATTTCGTAGATGATGCGGCTCATCAGGTTAGAACAATAATGAAGTTTATCAAACTGCTGACACCATCAGCAGTTTTTCTTCATTCAGGGAGTAGTTGAGATCGTCCAATGGGTTCAGTCTAGAACCTTGTAGCGCACCTTTAAGAAAAAATAGAAGTTAACTTCATACCACACGATAATTCACCCGCCCACCCAACCACAGAATCTATTTTTCACATCTACTTTAGCAATAATCGCAGAGAGTACTTCTTACTATCCTGAAGGGGTTATTATATAGATGCTTTTGGGTATATATGGTAGACTTGAATAGGACTTTAGTAGTAGGGGGAATGAACTATGGCTAAAAATACTGGCAATGATTGTCGAATTGGTGCAGTTAAAGACAGATCACAAACGTATAATCGTGCTATCTACATAATTTAGGTCGAGCGACTAAAGCTTATTGGTAGTCGTTGAATTACGAAATATTATAAAATAAGGGGGATATTCAAATGAAGAAATTTCTTTTAGTAATGGTAGTTTGTGCGGTATTGTTTCCGTTCTTCGGACCAGTACCTTTTTTCATTGCACTTGCGGTATATTTCGTAAAGTGGATCATTGGTCGTCGCTAATATATTAAATACTCGCAACCAAACTTAGTGAAGCTCCCTACAATGGGCGATAAATATATTAAATTGGAGAGGATCATCAAGAATGAAAAAAATGGTTAGTGTTCTTTTGGCTTGTATAATGGTTATGACATTAGTGGGATGTGGCGACAATTCGAACAAACATGAAGGTGAAGCAAAAACACCGTCAGGTTCAAGTGCTCAAAAAGGTAGAGATTATCATAAGGTAGTTGATGACTTTAATTCAAAAGGATTCAAGAACATCAAAACAGAAAAAATTGAAGATTTAATTACAGGTTGGGTAACAAAAGATGGAGAGGTTAAAGAAGTATCTGTTGGAGGCGATGTCAAATATTCTTCAGATAAATGGATATCTGCAGATACAGAAGTCATTATTAAGTATCATACATTCAAAAAAGAAGATACTGCGAGTGCAGCAAAATCTGCGGCAAAGGATAATTCAAATGCAGAAAAACCGAAAGTAGAACAACCGAAAGTAGAAATCCTAACAGTAGAAAACAACAAAGAATTGGCAACAATACTTAGCACAAAAGATGAGACTAGTCCTCTTTTTAAAGAATTTGCTAAGAAGTATAATGGAAGAACTATTGAGTTTGATGGGAATACCGCTTATGTGAGTCCCTACAAAGATTATAAAACAAGATTTGATTATTTAATTTTTGCTGGTAACTACAGTACAACTACTTTCTCGGGACCTGAATTCCAAATTAAAAATGTTAATTACTCTGATTTACATCTTACAGGCGATAATGTTCCTGCCTCTTTTGGTAAAGGTCATAATATTCGTATCACTGCTAAGATTGTGGGATTCAATGAAGATCCTAGACTTATTCTACTCGAGCCAGTTTCTATTAAAATGAGATAAATATCTTTAACACATACCCCAAGACGGAAGTGGAGATAGAGTAATTCATTCGGAGATACTCTATCTCGATATTGATCGCAAGCAATTGGAGAAATACATAGGTCTTTGGAAATTGCTCTTATTTTTTTTTGTGGTTCAAATGGGGCAGTACTAGCATAGCTGACACCACTCGCAAACACATGGATAAAAACGTAAAAAACCTCCGTTTTAAAAGGGGTTGTCTTTTTGCTGTCTATATGGGGTCATCTCACGAAACGGTAATAATCGTACACGGAGTAAAGCTTATGTTATATGATCTAGGGGGACAATATAATGGCATCCGTCACACAAAGAGTCGAGAAATTTAAACAGCCATATGGAGGCTTTTTAAGACCAAACGATTTTACTAAAACAGTTTTCGATGACGGGATCGAGTTGTGCTTAGAGGAGAATATATATGCTGGTTTAGTCGGGATAGCGGTAGATTATCTGGTTCGCTTCATGATTGGAACCCCTGCGGAAGAGGCATTTAAGATTTCGCTGAGAGGTTCTCAATACATGAAACAAGAAAATAAAGCAAAAGAATTCATAAATCAGATAAAGGGATTGGATGATCAATCCATAATTTATGCTTGTAAACTCGTAGGTTATGACGTGTGCGTTAGGGTGGGCACAATCAGGTATATGCCAGTAGAAGACATTAATCCCGATGAAAATACTGTGTCTAACATTCGTACAATGGTGAATAGGAGCCTTTCTTTCTGGGGACATTCAGGACCAATTATTAAGGAAGGGTTCAGTTTTGAATTAGCTTATACACCGACGATTACATCCGGCGACGGGGATTACCTGACAGAAGATACTTTGTGGGATTTAAAGGTGTCTAAGAATTCTCCAACAAGTAAGCATACTTTGCAATTGTTAGTCTACTATATCATGGGTCTTCGCTCAATTCATACGGAGTTCCAAAATATAAAAAAATTAGGTATCTACAATCCAAGGCTTAACATAGCCTATTTGTTAGAAAATTCAAAGATTGATTCTTCCGTGATAAAAGAGGTAGCTACTTATGTTGTAGGTGTTCATTCGCCCCTCGAAAAGGTTGAGACCCACATGCACGTCAAGGAGTGGGTTATCCTGTCTCCTTACGGCGAGACGTATCGTTGCCGCAATCTTAAGCACTGGCTGCGTGAGCACGAGGAATTGCTTGACGGTACGGTCACTCAAGCCTCGGAAGGTATAAGAAAGATCAAATACTCCATGCAGGGAAAACTGAAGAATAAGTCGTATCATTGGAAAGGGTGGCAACTCTTAGAGTGGGGCGACAATTAAAGTGACGATTCCCCTTGCGTAAATCCGCGTTTTGCCCCAGTACCACCTAGCTGTCACCAGGGGTAACGTTTGTAAATAAATGTTAGCCCCAAACGGGTGGAACAAAACAATTTCAAAAACCGCGATAAATCCTTACAAAGGGGTTCAATACCCTCGCCTTTAATGGTAGAATCTTACCAATAATTAGGCGGGGGTTTTTCTATGTCAGCAGCATCGTTCGATCTCATTTCTGATCTTCATTTAGATTTTTGGTTAAAGCAACCTCAGTTCGACTACACCAACGGCATCGATCTTTTAGTAGACAGCTTACTTCCTAACAATAACCCATCGAACACCCTACTCATTACTGGAGATCTGGGTCATCATAACTCCCAAAATAAACATCTCTTAGAAAGCTTCAAGCGATACTATAAAAACATTCTGATGGTCTTTGGTAATCATGACCTTTACCTTGTAGACCAATCAGAAAGTTGGCATTACGAGAGTAATTCGATGAATCGACTTAAATCAATGAAGCATGTGGCTCAAAATATTGAAGGTGTCGTAGTACTCGATGGCACGACAGTCAGTATTGATGGTATAACTTACGGTGGCTCAATGTGCTGGCACGATCTCACCTATGGGGTATCGCTAGGCTTCTCGGAGTCATACCTCTACGACATCTGGCAACGATCCATGCGGGACGCCGACTTGATCTACCCGAAGTTCACTAGAACTTTGCTTAAATACTTCTTTGAAGAAGAGCTTAGAAAACTCGAACGTATTTTCGACCAGTCCCAAGTAATCGTCACTCATGTCGGACCCGATGCTTCAAGCATGCCGACCAAGTATCAAAACAATCCAGTATCAACCTTTTTCTACTTTAATGGGTCTCAACTACTGGAGAGAGCAAACAGGAAGGTATGGTGCTACGGTCATACCCATTCTCACACTGACTATCACCACAGTTCTGGTTGTCGACTAATTAATAACGCACTGGGGTATCCGATAGAGAAAACTGGCACCAAGATTAAAACAATTGAAATATAATCTCGATGTAGCAGCAAGGCGTCCTTTATATGATGAGAGGTTAAATTAGCTATCCAAAGAAACAGCTATCCTAGAGGGGGTAGCTGTATTTTATTTTTCTAAAACGGGTTTCTTGTCGAATTATGCTAAAGTAGCAGGAATTAAGTCGCTACTGGTGAATATTTACAAGTAATATTTCTTGTGAATTTTATTTTTGGAGTGATTGATATGACATCAGAGGTAAAATGCCCGCTATGCGGTTACTATGCAAAACTAAAACAAGATGGTTCTGAGGTTTACCAGATGGTTTGTGTGAGTTGCGGTGAGTTTCAGATAACCGAAGATTGCTTTGATGATTTACCTGCCGAACGTAAATTTCAGTCACAGCTGATAAAGGTTTCAGCATTTACCAGATCCCGAACAATCAATAAAGACCCTATACCCACATTGTTTATCAGTGATCCAAATGGTTATTCTGAGGGGTATTCGATACAACAAATTATTAAACTGTTCCCATCCATTTCAGATCTTAAGTGGAAAGCCCTGAGTAATCTTAAAGGGCTTTCAAAATTCTTTGGCGATAAAGTTTTGATAGAAACCATAGACTACCCTGTTTTCTATCCTGAGATAGATCATGAACAGCTTTGCCTAATGATGATTCGAACTTTGATCGAAGAAGGTCTGGTTACTGGTGACGCAAAGATCCCTACTCATCTCATAGTAACTGAGAAAGGTGTATCCCAGTTAGAGACACTATCTTCAGATGCAGCACATGTAGCTGTAGTAACACCGCCAGTAGCACCAGTGGAAACAGTTGAGCCATTGACACCTGTTGCTAAACCCAATAAGCTAGATGGGTTGCATCCGAGAGTATTGGAGATCGCCCAAAGGCTTTTCCAAGATGGGCATTATCGTTCGGCTGTCCTCGATACGTATGTAGCATTGGATAATGATGTTAAGCATAAAAGTAGGCTACAAATCAATGGAACAGATCTAATGATAAATGCTTTTACCAATAAAGAAACTATTCTTAAGGTAGCTGGTGGTAAGGACCCGCAGCTAGGAGCGATGTGGTTGTTTTCTGGTGCTATGATGGGGGTTCGCAATGTCCTAGTGCATAACCATTCGATACATCCATCAGAACAGGAAGCGTTAGAGCAGTTATACTTTGCATCGATGCTTTTTAGACAATTAGATCTCGCAGTGAATGTTAAAGCGGAGAAACTCATGGTTAATATATCTCAGCTATCGTTCGCGCTAACAGGTGAAGAATCCTCTGCAGACAGCGCAAAAATTAAGGCTTTCCTTGCACCTTCAAGAGAGTTTGTTGACGGCGAATTGCACAGGCTCTGTTTCCGAAAGATCCTTGAAATAATTAAAAGCGGATACTACAATGACCAAAATGCAGGTATAAATCTGTTGTTGGAATGGAATGCGCCGATCTTCAACCACATCGCCTATGAAGACCATGTCGAGTTAGTCTGTGCCATTTACAAGGCGGCAAGTTATTCTCGCCCGTCTCGAGCTGCTGAGTCGTTAATTAGGGATGGCTTTAAACCAATAACAAGGAGTCTTAGACTATTCCAGGAACATTTGCTTTCTAGTCCTGAGGTATTTCATAGGTTATTGGAGAAGAAAATTTGGAGAAAACATGAATTCTTCAAGTCAATTGTTAATTACGCTGACCTAGAGTTTTTGGTAGCATTCCTTAATAAAATAGTCGCTAGAGAGTTTGTGTTAAATCTACCTGACTTAAATAATCTGAGTTATGAGTTGAATCACGCAGGGCGGAAAGGTCTTGAAGACCTGAACGATAGGATCTATAAGATGAACGAGGAGCTTAATAAATAGCACAAAACCGCCAGTAGGAACTGGCGGTTTTACTTTTTTATCGCTTTTATAAGATCATTTCCATTGATGTCCAGAAGACTGTAGGCTCTTTCAAGCATATCCTTTTCAAACAGATGCGTTGCCTTTTCGATGATGCCGCTATCTTGAGCAACATGATTGAGTTGTTGCACCATAAATTCTGAATTGCACAGTGCGACGACCTTTTTACTGTAGACAAGTAATTCCTGTTGAAAGGCAACTGCACGTTCAGCTACTTCAGGTGAGTAGACCGCAATCTCACCAGATGAGTCTGACATTTCTCGGTGATCGACAAGAATGTTTAGTTCGCCCTTGCCGAAGGTATTGCATATTCCAACTAGAGTTTTTGACATGTAGTCCACATTCTGTGGAGTAAGCAACCCATGCACTTCAAAAGCGAGCACCTTTTTCTCACTATCAATGTGGTATTTAAACCGTTCACTAAATGGCACGATAAAGTCCTTCGGTTGATATGCAGGGGTATTCTTAAAGCGCTCTGTTGAGAACATGTAGGCTACAGTGACTTTTAATGCCACAGCTATCTTTTCTATGTTAACAATGCTGATATTTCGTTCCCCTCGTTCGACACCACTCAAATATGTCCGATCGAGCCCTGCTCGATATGCGAGAAGTTCCTGCGACATTCCCGATCTTGCCCGAAGCTCCCTTACACGTTGTCCAAACTCGGTTTGTATGTCTGTTATCATAATAACCCCTTGAAAACAATATTTTACAAGGTAAAATATACCAATAAAATGATATCTCAATTGTCGAATTTTGTAAATGAATATTTGAAATGTGACTTATAGTCAACTGACTGTAAACGAAGTGTAGATTAAAATAAATATGCCATCTACGCATGGTAGTTTGGTTTTGACCGTTGTTGTTAGTAAAAAGAATATTAGGGGAGAGGGTATTAACAATGAAGAGGTTTTCAATTCAAATGTCAATTGTAATCACGTTCTTAATCATCATTGGATCGCAAGCGACTCCTGCACTGGCAGCGAGTAATGATAATCAAAATCTTCCTGCTTTTATGTCAGATCCTTCAATTACCGAAAAAGTACCAAACCAACTTATTGAAGAAGATGTAATTTTTCTTGGGGACAAGGACATACCCTTGGAATATTTAAAAAAGTATCATAATTACTTTGTAGATACACTGGTGCCTAGTTTAGTAAAGGTGTTTCCTTCGCTCAGTAGTAATACTGAAAGACCTGTAATAATCGTAGCTCGGACAGAAGAGTCAGCTAAGAATTGGACAGAGTTCACACAATCTTGGGGAGAGTACAATCAATTTTTAGGAAAGTACAAACAGGCAAATTTACTTTTATTAGAGCATCACAGAGAAAATATTGATCAAATAAATGACATACTTATCACTCATGAGTTTGTGCATTTTATTGTTGATAAGGTGCTTCCTAAAACTGCTAACAACTACGTCCCAAGCTATATTAATGAAGGAATGGCTCATAACATTGCTTGGATGTTGCATGATAAAAGAACTAATTGGACTTCTAGTTTAACTGATAAGTATTGGAAAGAAATTTCAAATTCTACTACTGAAGTTCCCGAGTTATGGAGATATCTTAAGCAGGATGCTTGGACAGTTACATCTGTCTCTTTCCTAGTTAACAAATATGGAGTCTCTAAATTAATTCAGTTTGTTGAGCAAAGTAATAGAAGTTCATTTGATGGTGCAGAGAAAGCATTTACTAGTGCGTTTGGAGTTACTCCAAAGCAGTTTCAAATAGAATATGAAAATGAAGTTAAACGCCAAAGAGGACAGGAAATTACGGGGGCTTCTGAAAGCTCCATAACATCTGAAGCTAATCCAAGCCAGTTCAGCCCCGATAACGTAGGAGTCCGTCTCAATGGTAAATACATCGACCTACCTGTCAAAGCGAGAATCATTGACGGAAGCACCTTCATCCCAATTCGAGGGGTCTTGGAAGGAATGGGTGCGACAGTCTCATGGTTTGCCCCAACACAAGAGATTTCAATAAAGGGTAACGGGGCAAATCTATCTTTACATATCGGTGACACACGAGCACTTGTTAACCAGAAGATTCTTACCCTATCATCAGCACCTTTTATCTCGGAGGAAGGCTCAACCTACGTGCCACTTAGATTCATCTCCGAAACCTTAGGAGCCAAAGTAGATTGGGACCCGAATACTTACACAGCAATCATTGACACAGCTAAATAAAAGACTAAATATTTATAAACTTGGGGTAAAGGGTTCTATTTGAGCCAATCTAATCTCAAATACATACGATGGAGGATTTTACAATGTTGAAGAAGGTTTTAAAGTTTTCAAGTGTTTCGGTTTTAGCTCTTACTATCTCTATTTCCGCGGCACTCTCGGCATTTGCAGCCGAGAAAATAGTTACAACTACAGAAGGTGGTTCGGTCACAATTTCTGATGTAATCAAGGAAATTAAGATTGTTGACGAGGGTAGCGGTACAGGGGATACGATTTATGTAACATCTGCTCCTGTAAAACTAACTATCAACGGATTAGATCCACGTCCAAGACTCAGTTTTCATCCTAAAGCTAAATTATCTGGAGATTCATTCGATTTCGGTGAGAAACACGAGAAGATTGATGTAATTGATAATGCTGTAGAGCTCACAAAGCCAGGATATTATGTAATGGGAGTAATGTTTGGTAGTGGTTACACCGGTGCGAACGTAGCACAGCTGGCAATTCAAGTTATTAGTGACTCTTCCACCGCGTCAGGTGAAGCTGAATCTAAGCCTGAAACTGTGTCAGTTTCCAAACAAGGTAACGCTACTCCTACGGCTTCCAGAGTTTCGGTCGACAGCAAGGCAGTTTCCTTCCAAGCCTATAACATTGATGGCAACAATTACTTCAAACTTCGTGACCTTGCAAAAGCAGTTACTGGTTCCAAGAAGCAATTCGAAGTTGGTTTCGAACAAGCGAAGAATGCAATTAGTTTATCGTCCAACAAAGCTTACACTTCCGTTGGTGGTGAACTTGAGACATCCAATGCTCCTGCTCCGAAAGGTGCAGTTCCGACCACATCGAAGGTCTATATTGATGGTAAAGAAGTTCAGCTTACAGCCTATAACGTAGATGGCAACAATTATTTCAAATTGCGAGATGTAGCTAAAGCCTTTGACATCGGAGTAACCTTTAATGCAACGACCAACCAGATCGGTATTGATACATCCATCAGCTACAAAGAAGAATAGACCTTTATTTACCAAGATGATGCCTTTAACGTGGCATCATCTTATTGATTTGGACACGGTAACTAATTTGTTTAATAGGGGAGATTACTTAGAATGAGTAAGAAAATGAAAGTAAGTATTTTGAAACACCCAGAAACACTAATTGCTACCTCTGTTTTAGCAGGGCTATTGCTATTCGGAGCTGGAAACACCGCATCTGCCGAAACGCCAGTTACGGTTGAGATTGATGGCAAGGTACAGACATTCTCCCAACCTGCGATAATCAAGGACGGGAGCACATTAGTGCCGTTAAGAGGCATATTCGAAGTTCTTGGTGCTGAGGTCGATTGGGACAGCAAACTTCAAAAAGCGTCTGCTCGCAAAGGCGCGAAACTAATCGAGCTTACAATCAATAAATCAATCGCTACCATTAACGGTGAGTCGGTAACCTTGGCTGCCAATGCGCAGCTAATCAATGGTAGTACTATGGTGCCGTTACGTTTTGTTGCTGAGTCCTTAGGAGCGAACGTGTCGTTCGATTCAGATTTGCGTAAGGTCAGTATTACTAGCACAAAGATTGATTCAAAATTGGAGAAAAAAATAAATGATATCTATGCCAACATCATCGACTCATCGATGACCGATTTCCAGAAGGTCTATGCCTTTAACAAATATCTTACCAATCATGTGACTTATGATTTTGATAACTATATGAAAGATACAATTCCTGCCGTAAGCTATACCGCTGAAGGCGCACTTATAAAGGGTGTTGCAGTTTGTAATGGGTATACCGAGGCAATGAAGCTGTTCCTTGATAAAGCTGGAATAGAAAATAGGGTAGTTATTGGTGCTGTCCCTAGTGAAAGAAATAAAGGTTGGGAAGATCATGATTGGAATCTTGTAAAGTTAGATGGCGAGTATTATCATGTCGACTCCACTTGGAGTGATAGGGACTTGAGTCGCGACACACAATCAGCGAATCCTGCACCATATGGCGACGTAAGTTTAGATTATTTCTTGGTTTCTGACAACTTTATATATGGGACACATAAATTCCAAAAGGATAAGTACCCAAAGTCAGGAAACAGGTTTGATAAGGTTTTTGGTGATCCGATGGCTAGTGGATCTTCTTTTCCTGTTTACGAATCTAAGGACAGTATTATTGTCCCGACAGCAAACAGCAACTCTACAAGATCACTCGTAACTATTGATAAGGATGGTAATGAAATCAAGGGGGCTCTCGCGCAGCAACAAATGAATGGCTTTTTGAACGAGACCGTTATAGACAATCATATATTCTACACTGTTGATCAACGTACTGGCGAGCATACAATGGATTTGTATCGAATCACACCAGATGGTAAGGACAAAACGCTTGTTGCTAAAGATATGAATGGCGATCCTGTAATTGTGGGGAATAATGTTTATTACTATTCCACTTGGTGGGACCCAGAGCAGAAGCTTCCAGGTAAGACCCATATTCATCGAGTATCGCTGCACACTGGAGAAGATAAGATTCTCATGGATAAAGGATATCTAATGCACGTTAATGAAAAGCATATTTACTACAATAATAGCAAAGATATTTACCGGATGACATTAGATGGTGAAGCTCCAACACTAATCACTAAAAATGTTGACCAACTAAATGTAATGTTTTCTGGAGGTTATATGTTTTATGTGGAGGCTTCCGATTACTCAGTTAGTTATGATAAGCGGAAGGTCAGGGTCCATGCTGTACAACTTGAGACTCTTAAAGACACATTTCTATTTGAAGAGGCATCTGACGCATTCTTCCATAGTTATCTAAATGGAGAACTAACGTATAGAACCGCTAACGGGGACAAAACAGTAAAGTTAGGTTTTTAATGAGTGTTAAGAGGTCACAACTACAATCTTGTTTGTCCAGAAAATGAATAAAACTCTATATTACCACTAGTGAAAATACTGGAGCTGAACTGTAAACAAGACATTCAAAATAGGTTCTTAGCAAAATAGAGATGGAGTCTAATGGCTCCATCTCTATTTTATTTTTGTTTTTATTTGAATAGTAGCAAGTTGCCGCGAAAATCGGCAGCTACTATATTCGTTGCGGATAATTCTCCATTTGGTGAACCATGAACCACTTTTTTATTAGTTGTAAGACATTTGCTCGTTTATGGGTTCAACTATTCTTTATTAAATGTTAGAATACCAACAAATTCTTAACGGTAGGGGGTTCCCTATAATGATCAAGATTAAAGATAAAGGTTTCGAGCGAGCTGTCAGGTCAGCCCTCAACATCCCGAATCCGCTGATCTCACAACATCTAACCTCAGCCACCTGAGTCTGCAAAACTGTAGCTCATTGACCTATCGGTCATCCGAGAACTTTGCTTGAAGCAGCTAACCCATGCAAAGCAACTCGATAATCTCGCCTTAATCGACTGCAATATATTCGACACCGCACCGTTATCCGACTTTAAGTTCAATGAATTGCTCTTATCCTACAGATAGAAAGGAGTACCATTACCATGACTAACACTCTCAACGATGTAGTCGCCAAACGTACCGATTTTCAGCGCATTTGCACTCATCACGGGGTAGTCCTGAAGCTTTTCGGCTCCTGCTTGAACAGAACCGAAACTCCAACCTCAAGCATCGACTTCCTCGCGACATTTGACCAAAGTACGTTCTATCATGACAAATTTTTCGAAGTGCATGAGGCTTTAGAAGCCCTATTCAACCGGAAGGTCACTCTGATTGACTCGAGCCGCATCCCAGAAGCCATCCAACCTACCGATCCAGTTGACGTAATGGATCTTAAAGCCGACAAACAGTACGAATTCACTCCAAAGACGAGCCAACTTTACTTCATCGTACTGCAGCACTACCTAAAGCACCATGATATTGAAAGGGTAGAGCCGATTATAAATCCCGAACATTATCGTGGTCTGTATACGTATCTAGCCCGAAGGATCAGTTGGTGGTTCGGTAAGCTGCTCCGATTGGACGATAACGATATTCGGACTTATGAGGGGTTCTACTTTGTTGAGGTCTTATACCTTTGCTCTAAGTTACAAGACAAGTTTTACCAAGCGTCAACTGACGAAATCGCTCGATTCAAGGAACTGTTCCCCAAAGTAAGAGAGTATGTATATGACCGCTGCCTACCTGAGGATGAGGTTTTAACTGAATTCGCAAGAGTATGGGTAGGGGAGCCTAGAAGCTTCGACCCGTTCCTAGAAATGGACTAACAAACACCACCTTCTGGGGTTAGCCTTGGAAGGTATTTTAATTTTCCAGAGTTAAATTACCCTGCAGCGATATCTAACTGCTTTCCGCATCTCTAACCATTGAAATTCGAGGTCATTCTGCAACACGTCCACCGCTACAGCAGCCAACCGATTTCAGCATTTTTCCGCTAATAAAATTTACATCAATATGAAGTAAATTTTATTTGTAGATGAGGTGTCCAAATGAACGTACTCGACGACGTTATCATCAAGAAACGTGGTTACATCATGTCCATTGTCTCTCCCCTCGGGGTAGTGCGGCTCAAGCTTTACGGATCTGTCCTTGATCGAACCGAACGTCCCGACTCGGATATCAACTTTATTTGTGTTTTAAACCCATCTAGCGAGTATGACAAAGCAACCGCTATCGATCTTATGAAGCAAATACTAGAACCAATTCTCCATCGGAGAATAACTATTCGAGATTCCAGAAGCACATCTGATTACCTTCGACCAGACCCCAACGATCCGGTAGACATTATGCTTTTGGACGATAGGTCTTATGAGATAACTCCTAAGTCGAGTCAGCCGATTTTCAACTTGATGGTTAAAATGTTCGAGAAAAGCGAATCCAGTTACTTTGCTACTGTATTTCACGAAGTCCATTACGCTTTACTAGCAAATCAAATCGATTCACATTTCAAGAGCCTATTACCACTCCAAACTAACGATCTCCGAACAACACACGACTTCGACGTTAACGAAGTCATGGCTCTTTGCGATCAATAAGCGAGTGAGGTAGGGTGGACACCCCAGGATTATGTTCGTTTCAAGGAGCTCCTTCCAAAGATCAAGGAGTATGTAACCGTCAGAAGTCAACTTGCCAACAAGAATGTCCTCGACAGCATCATTGTCTACCGTCACCATCTACAATGGTTAGCAGCTCAGAAAGGGGTAACCTTAAAGCTGTTCGGTCCAGTTTTAGCTCGAGCTGAACATTCCAACTCAGTTATCAACTTGGTTGCCACCCTTGATCCTTCTGTGTATGTAGTTGACGGACACAAATTAGAAATTAAAGCTTACTATGCCCTAGTCGATCTAGCTCTTGCCTTTAAGAAACTCTTCAACCGACCAGTCAACATCATTGATTCCGAAGAAATCAAATCCTTCTTACGACCCATCATTGAAAAAGATGCTGTAGATATCATGAAGCTTGATGCCACCGTACAGTATCAAATTACACCGAAAACGAGTAAACAGTATTTCAGCAGGCTTTACGGATTATTGTTCGAAGAGTATGCGGGGCTTGACATTGATAACTCAGAGTTCGTAAATGAGCTTTATACTTCGCAAGCCGAAAAACTCAGCAAGTTTTTCAGCGAATTATTGAAGTTGTATGACAATGATCTCCGCGAGTGTAAAGAATTCTACTTTGTAGAAGTCCTTTACCTCTGTGAAGAGCTGTTCCAAAAACATAAATACCTAGGTCTCAGCAAGTGTAAAGAGTTAGACTTTGAAGAAAAGCTTCACATTCGTGAAAATATCGACCAATTTCATAAGGTTCTCACTCGTTTCAAGGAGTTACTCCCATCGATCAAAGAGTATGTCATTGCACGGCTCCAATCTTATCAGGAGTAGAGGGGGCACGAGTCATCATAAATTTCGAATAGAAAGGGTGTTATCACATGTGTAGTTATAATTGGAATGGTATGCTTAAAATAAGCAAAGAAGAGGCATTAGGACTCTTTATTACAACCAACTTTGAAGTATTTCGTTTATACGATGACGGAACGGAAGCATTGGTATACAATGAATCAGAAATCTATAACCACAACGGTTGCTTTGGTAGTGACGCTCGTCGCATTGGGAGAGTGAATGGTAATTTGCAAGTGAATTTCTAAAACATTAGCGTTGGGTATAGCAGCTGCCGCGAAAAACGGCAGCTTTTTATTTTGACATGAATATAAACACATCAGAAGTAGCCAGTAGATTTTTTCTTGCTCAAATAGTGCAAAAGTAATAATCACTTTGACCTACTTCATGCTATGGAGTAATATGGAAGAATAGTACAAAACTAGAGGTTAGGGGAACGGGGAATTGCTCCAAACTACTTCATCCTTAAGATCCATTCTTGATATTCACGAGTGGTTAAATCAGTGTGCGAATATTAAGAATGAAATAGATAATTACGATAGGTTACCTGTTGATTTATCAAACTTAAAATGGGTATCACCAGTAGGAATAACGGTGTTACTGTCGACACTAAATTACTTGGACAATACCTACTATTTAAAAACGGATTCACCTGAATATGATGCCAGTAAAGGTAAGCTTGATATCTTAGGCTATATGGAACGAATGAATTTCTTGAAGCTATGCCCATCGGATGTCAAAGACTCCTTTGAAGAAGATCATAATATGGAAGTTTATTATCACCGCAACCGTAATCAGAAGGATGAGGAACTTGATGAACTGCGAGTATCCAAATCTGATGAGGACATTATCGACCTCGATAGATCGGTTAAGAAGATAATGAGAGCAAAAGGGCTTATTAAGAATAGGGTAACTGATATTGCTGGCATCGTGACGGAACTGGGTCAGAACGCCGTTGAACATACGGGAACAGACTGTTACTCGTGTGTACAATACTATAAGAAAACAAGTAGTCGTCCCGCGAGAGTTGAGATTGCCATTTGCGATACAGGCAGGGGTATTGTTAAATCCTTAAAGAAGCATATACCACATAAGGACAACGATGATATCGTCAAGAAGGCAATCTTCACTCGAGCAACCAGTAAGCCAGAGGAGGATCGTGGGAAAGGCTTAATCGACGTCAGGCAAACAACGTTTGACTGGTCTTCAGATGCAGAGTTCTATGTTAGAACACATGATAGTGCATACCGTATCCACGAGGACGGACTAGAGTTGTTGGATGTGGGGAATTATTTTTACGGAACTTATTTTTACATTGTAATAAATGTCTAGAGGCGAAGACTTGACAGACACGAGAATATATACTAAATTTAAGGAAGAGGTTGATTTCAATTACGAAATTGAAACCTCTCCCTCCAAACTACATAGAAAATGGTGGATCATTATGTTTAAGATTAACTTACTAACTGGTGGTGAAGAGAAGGTAAGCTTAATCGGTAGACGAATAATGATTCCGCTGAACCAGTTGGTAATGCATCAGATCATCGATGCTCCATACGGCACAGTATTCGTTTATGATATGGAGCAAGTGGAAGGTATGAATGGTTCTGGAATCGATGAGGTTATCGTCAAACCGTTAAAGTGGCTTCGTCAAGAACTTAAGACACAGGACAAGTACCTGTATCTTATAAACTTGAGTGAAGAAGAAGATCATCTATACAACCTTAGAAAAACTCTTCGCGACGAAGATGTTGTAGTTGTTGCTCAGAGTGGGGTATCGTTTGAACTTATTGGTGACCTTGGTGATGCTTCAAAAGAACTTCTTGAGCTTACCTATAAGCACAAGCAAATAACCGCGAGATTTGCTTCTGACTCGCTCGGAAAAAAGCTTAATCTTGTAAGCACGCAGCTCAACAAGCTTCATGAGCAAAGGTTGTTGAAACGCCAAGAAGAGCAGCTTGAAGAAGGCGGAAGACAGTTCGTATATAGCAGTTTATTTTGAGGGGAGAGCGATCTCCTTTTAATAACAGGGGACTTCAATTACAGGATTGAAATCAAAGATTTCAGTCTTTATTATAAAATCGATTTCAATTCTTAATTTGAAGTCGTGGGAGGAGGTGAAAGGTATGGGATTGGCACCAAGGTTGATCTACAGATTTGCTATTCCGTTAGTGGCGTTTTTGCTAATTGTAGTAATGATAATCCTTCCTTTGGGAAGATCGGCTTATAATTCATTACTTGGTGATAAGGTGACCGTAGAGTACAAAGCAAAAGTGGTTTCTATGGATGGGGATAAAGCAACTATCCAGTGGAATGAGGACAAGACGATTATTATTACCCAAGGAAATACATATGTGCCGCAAAGTCAGGAAATCGATTTGAAAAAGTACAGCAATGTAAAGATTGGAGATACATTCACTGTCGCGGTTACAGAGCCAGGCTTGCTGAAACAGGGTGGGTTAGAGGAGAAACGCACTGTCGATGTGAAAAGTCACAACATTAACTTTATCAAGTCAACGTGGCGTAAATTATTTGGATAGGAGGTCGGGAAGATGTTAGACAAAAAAGTAGCCCGCAAATTCCCTTGTCGGGAACCCACGGGCGTGTAGCACTAAGCCAAATCCTAGTGCCTGTCGTAAATACTTTAGCTGGTTTTTATTCTACCACTAGGATTGGTTCCCTTCAAGCAAAACAATTTGAAAGGACTGATAATATGTTGATATGTCGTAAATCTATCCGTCGTAAAGACGGCACCATAGTCACTGCAGCACAGTTGGGTTTGAAAGCAATATGCTTTGAAGTAACTGACGAACAGCACGAAGCCTATCTCGATAAAAAGAAAAAAGAGAAGGCTGACAAAGCAGGTTAGAAGCAAAGTTTAGATTTGGCGGCTCTGTGGCAGGGGAGCCGTAACTATAAAAACAACATTATGGAGGTTATTACAATGGCTAAAAACACAGGAAACGGATATCGTAAGGGAGCAGTTAGTGATCGCTCCCAATTCCAAACTCCAAATGGGAATTGGGCAAAGCGTGATGTAGAGACAGGGCGTATCATGGATCAAAAGACATCCGGTGGAACATTTAAGGGTGTTCGTAAGGAGAAATAATAGTATTAAGTAGTTCCAGAGCTGCCGCGAAAAAAGGCAGCTTTTTGTTTTGCATTGATGGTTTGCTATATTCTCCTAAATTTATCTTGATTTTTCTGTCGTTCCAAGTGATTAATAACAAACACACAATCTCATTAAATCGATAATTGGAGGCTTGGAACGATGGATAGAAAAGATATTAGAAAAGCTTTAGAAACTCATTTTAGTGTAACGGCGCGGTATATGGGCGCGCCGAGCTTCGCTTATCAGCTTGAAACAGCACAAGGGATTTATAATATTGATAAAGCAGGGACAATCACGTCTTCAGATGGTAACGAAGTGACCCTAAATTTCCTTGTTTATGGACTGAACGAAGGAGTAACGGCGGAAGCGTCAGCTGATCCGCAAGTCGATCCTCCAGTTGAACCGCTTGTTGAACCGTCCGTTGAGCAGTCATTGGTAGCCGATCAACCAACAAGTCCTATCTCCGATGTCGAGGTAGTTGTCACAATGGAAGGTCACACTGGCTCCACCCTGAAGAATCTCGCAAATATGGTCTACAGTAAACAAGACCTCATAAGAAAGTCGCTCAGCGGTGAAGGGATAATTATCGACAAGGCTTTCAGTTCACACATCAATGGAGTCCAAGTGGATACCTTAGAAAGCTTCAAGTTAGCGATTGACGGACTTAATGAACAATTCTGCCCAGGCATCACATTCGACTTCGACAACAGCACTATCGTCTTTAAGTTTCTAGAAGGTGCAGCTAATCTCGAAAAGATCCAAGCTTACACAAACTTTGTCTCCACGCTCAATGATTGTGCCAAGACGCTAAAGTACACTTCACCTAAGTCGAAGGACACCGACAACGATAAATTCTCTTTCAGGCTTTTCCTCGTTCGAATCGGAATGGTGGGCACAGATTATAAAAATACTCGGAAGGTTTTGCTTGAAAAGCTCGATGGCAACTCTGCATTCCGCTACGGTAGTAATTCAGTAAAAGAAAATGCTGAAACCCCGGTTCAATAATGAGTCGAGTTATGTAGCTGTCGTGAAAATTGGCAGCTATTTTTATTTTTCCTTAAGTGTTCACCCGCCCACCCACCCAACCAACCACAGAAGCTGATATCACTGTAGTTCACTGCAGTTAGAATAGCCGCTCGATATTTTTCTAATCCAAGAGTTGTGCGGCGATAAAATAAATTAAGTACAAGGTGAAGTCCAACAAAATCAGACGCTATCTCATACTCGTCACCTAGATATTGAAGGTACCTTCAGTGCTTGGAGGGGTCATGATTCTTTAATTATATATAACGAAATGTGAGGGTGTCGAGAAATCGACACCTTCTTTTTGTTTTCCTGATGTTATATCACATTCGATTTTGTAACCAATAAAAACTAACCGATTTCAGCAAAGTAAAGCTGATCAATTTTACAGGAGTAGTGAGTGATCCTTTATTCACTTAACCGAATTAAACGGATGGTGAAAATTATGAGTAATGCAGAATGGGTTGATGATTATCCAATGGATATTAGCGAGGAAGACTCTACTCCGATCGACAGCAGCTCTCCGAAAGACTCCTTAAATTTCTTTGCCGATGTTGCCTTGAAGTACATGCATATGATGGGTATTGACCCTCAAAGCATGCGTATGTCTTTATTTGAAATTCGGCTTCGGGAATTGACAGCTTTGAAGAGCCTAAGAATGGAGGATGTAGCCATTGCAGCAACTTCTACTGACAAAACATACCTTTCATTAATCAAGAAGTGTATCCCAGAAGTTGCTCCTTTCTTAAAGCCTGACATGATTCCGAAGTATAATACAATCCTTGTCGATCTGTTCGGGGTAGCTCTTTCAGCTGTTATTTGGAAAGGAATCGAGTCTGAGGCAGTCAAGAAAGGGTTAACTCCTGAAGCGTTTAAAGTGCTGTGCCAATCGAGTGATATTGATCCTGCATTTTACTTATCTCAGATGCAACAATCTCAGTTCATTGGGGAGGTAGCCATTGACGCAGATACATTTGATGTTCATCCTACAGCTGTGATCGCGGAGAATCTCAAACTCCTTGAGCTCCTTATTGAAGGTCAGCCGAAGCAGGTTGAGTCTATTGAGGAAGATCCTGAAATCAGCAATGTAGACGAGATGGAAGTATCAGCTATCGTACAGGACATTCTCAATACCTACGATAAGTTGTATGCGCCTGGCTTCATTAATCGTCCCTTAGGGGTTTTAACCTCGGAAGGGGTTCTCACTATTACACCAAGCGGGGAACAGAGGATTATTAAAATTGGGCAATCCTACGCCAAAGCGATTTATTCAGGTTTAACAAGATTCACTAACGGCTACCTGCCAACGACCACTTCATCGGAAGTAATCAATTCTTCATTCTTGTCCTCGGATGGGAAGCTTAATGAAGTCTACAGCCCAATGTATCATGTGCGAAACATTTACGGTATCAAGGCAGATGGTAGCACGGAGCCTAAATGGAGTGAGTTTAGGAACTACTTAAAAAATGATCTTGAGAGTAAAGTCCGTAGTGTGCTCAGCAAGGTAGAAAGTGACGATACCATTCGTGTGCAGATGGCTCTAAAAGAGCTATTCACTAACTGTATTGTCATTGACAGCTTAGATCGGGTAAAGGCTCTCCAGATGCGAATGAAGGTTGAAGGACTACCGAAGGGGTTCGGAGGCTTTTTGTTAGCCAACTCGACTCAGATGTTCGCCACTTCTACGGGTAAGTTAATTAACGAGGAAGAGGATAGCGTAAAGGTTCGCAGCGTTCTGTATGTTTTTGACGAAAAGGCTTACACCAATGAGATCCTTTTCTCGTATAAGGCTATCGAAAAAATGCTCTCTGCAGGGGTAGTTCCCTCAGCTAAGAGTGTTGTTCTTGGTAGAGGAACGAATGGTAAGGATATCACCGAAAACTTTGATGATGCTGGTAATGTCATCATCGGGATCATTGCAGGAAGCCGTTCAGGTAAGGGTGTTGTGACTCTCAATGTATTGGCAAGCCTGTATGCAGATAATTGCCCTGTGTTTTATCTAGACTACAAACCCGATATGGCAGCTACATTATGGGAAGCCGAAAAGGAGTTAACCTCCAAAGGGTTACAAGCTCCGATTTTCGCAATCGACTCCCTAGCTGGTCAAAGGGCTGATGATAGCAGCATTGTAACTCCAGTAAGAAAATATCCCTATGGGCTGAACGCTCCTGAAGGTTTGGGTTTAGATGTAAAGGATTGGGCAATGCTTCCTTATTTGAAATCGATGCAGCTTGCTTGTTTGTTGGCGGGGTTGAGAGCTTCGGGACACCTACCTGCAAAGGATAAAGCTTTCTTCATTTTGGACGAGGCACAAAAAGCCAACAGCCGTTACGCAATAGTTCTCGGAAAAATGATAGGAGCAGAGTCCAAGTTTAAGCCTAAAGGAAAGGACAAGGCAGAAACTCCCGAATACCTCTACGCCCAGAAGTTCATTGATGTATTCATGAGAGATCTAAAGGATGGTATGGGTGCGATCATGAACACCACTGGCGGTGCAGGTCGGGTAGGGTTAATCGTTTTGGGGCAGAAAGCCGATCCAGTCGAGTGGAAACTCGGGGAAGTTGGGGGTTGGAGGGAAAGTGTATTCGGTAACCTAGTTGCCAACATGAATGTTAAGCTGATCGGACGCGACAGTGGTAACAGTCCATCCTATGGTCTGCCAAGCTTCAGATTTTCCGGTTCTGAGTTTAAGGATGAACGAGGCTACTTTATCCGATATAGGGGTTCCAAGACGCCAACCAACGACAACGGCTCAATCGATATGATCAAGACGTATCTCGTCCTTAATAAAAACGACTTCAACCATAACGAGTATAGTGCCGGGAGAGTCGATAAGTCCTCATTTACCGGAAGTTTGTTAACCAATATCAATGACGATACGGTTCGGCAGTCGGTTGTAACAGACAATCTCTTGAATCGAGACGGTTCAATTCGCGAGTCAGTGGGGTTCCTCGGCTTAATGAAGCTCATCATGGGTAACTCGAATGATGCAGCGATGGCAGAGAAAATGTCTAGTGCCTACAACCTGATTACTCGGGTCTTTCAACAAATGGGATTAAATAAGACCTATTCCTGCATTGAAGAGTATCTATACGATTGTAGTTTTGAAAGTATCTTTTCTATAAGTAAATTGGAGCAAATGTATCTTGGTGTAGATGGACATGATGATGGCGCTTCTGTCTCCAGTGACGGTAACGGTGACTTCGATTGGTTTTCTAGCCAGGGTAGCGTTGCAAATCCAGTAACTATGCAAACGGATAGAGCACTGTCTAGTTCGAGTACAGTACAGGATGCTTCTATTCCCCCTGCAGGGGGAAAAAGTTGGTTCGGTGATTTCACAGGTTCTGCTTCCGCAGCTGTTCGTTCGGATAAGTTAGATGAAGGTCAATTCCAAGGTTATGTAGAGCAACAACAACCCAAGAGTGTGCCTAAACATGCTGATGCTCACGTTTCTCCAAACCAACGCATGGCATACTCGGATGTGTATGAGGAACAGCTTGAGCCTAAACCCAATCCATTCAGCGTTTTTAATGCGAACGGAAATGCTATCTCAACACTGAACGCACTTCGTCTGATGTCGGAACACTTAATGCAGAAGATAAAATTAATGGTCGGTGATTTCAGACTGGTAGAGAGTGTTGAGATTACTGGGACGGGACTTGTTATTAACGATATTGCTTTCCGACCGAGGTTTTCACCAGAAGTTCTAAAGACAATGCCAAGGGCTATTCAGTTAAAAGTGAGCAAAGGGAATGTTGTTGACCTGTTCCATTTCGGAGATTTGAAGAAGTTCAAAAACTTAACTTGTCTTAGGATCGATAATTCCAGGCTTGCAGAAGGTCGTGTCCGTCAGGAGATTGGCTTTAGTCCGAGTAAGCCTTGGCACCTTCTCTTTCCAAGAAAGCCGAACCCTCGCATATTTGAACGCTTTCCGAATCTAAGTGAGTTGTATATAGCCGGAGTTAAGATTACTGATGAAGCCACTTCAAAAGAGTATGACAATAATGGTCGCGGAGGATTTACTTTAACTGAAAAGCTTCGAAAAGCTTTCAATATGAGAGTAGATAAAGTCTCGTCGCCACCTATGGAACGTGTATGGGACTCAAAGCCAGTTAGATTTGCGTCCAATACGGTAGGATGGTCATTGGCTATCAAGGGGGTAGCTCTCGCGGCAGCATTTATGGGACCTTGGGCAGTGGTTGCAGCAGGAATAGCAGGCTACGCGGTATACAAGGATTTGAAAAACAAGGATGGTTCGAAGGGCAAGGAAGGAGCGGTATCAAAAAAATAATGCCCCATCAGGGTTCTACAGCTGCCAGTGAAAAACGGCAGCTTTTTCTTTCTTTATGGATAACTTACCATCAATCACACAGCATGAATGGTATTTTAAATCACATACTTTAACACATAGTTTGATCACATACTTCAATCACATATGTCGAATCACATAGTTCCAATTACTTATGCAAATGCTTCCAATTCAGTATAATAGGCTTATTACTTATCCCAAGGGGGCTAAACCGAATGAAAGCATCGCAGGATCTTATTAAACAATTGGAGTTATTGTATGAGCAGTATGAGCAAGAAGTAACGGAGCAATTGGCAGTAGGTAACCTAAAGCCAAAAACCGCTAAGACGTATCTAACCCATTCAACCAACTTTGTCAGATGGTGCCGAAATGATTTTGAGCCAGGAGGCAGAAACAAGTAATGCAATCGTGTTTAGCCACGACTCGGCTAACAGCAAGCTGTTAGCCCTTCAAAATCCTCTGCAGGTTACAAAACCATATGCTATGATATGGAAAAATACGGCATATGGGGGTTTTGAAATGTCTGTTCCTGACAAGAAAATCGTTGTTAACAAACTAACTCAAAAGTACGGCTGTTCCCTTTCAACAATTAACAGGAAACAAATTATGTTTCAAGGTATGATCAATGGAAAGCGGATCGTTGTCTGCACACCATCCTCCAAGCTTCACCCGAACGGTAAGGGTTGGTTTGACCTCACAATAAAACAAGTAGAACTTCTGGATGAGGCGGACATCGCGGTTTTAGCTGTTCGACTAGAAGGTAGCAACATCTATTACGTAGACTTTAAGGAGCTACGTAAGATGATTACTCTCGACCTTCAGGTAGTAAACCCAAACGAAGGCGAACATTGGAAGTTCCATATATGGGGTAATTACATTCGGGTTCTTGGTGGTCCGAATAAGTTCACGGTTGTGCCGGAACAAGCCAATTATATAACGTCATGAGGTATAGGATCTGGTGATATCCGATGAAAATGACCACAGAACTTTATAAGCTAAAGGTTTATGTTTTAGCAGGGGAAGAGTACACAGTTCTTGGAACATATATAAACGCCAACACCAAGATCACCTTCAGACATAACAAATGTAACTCCGAAATTTCGATGAGACCGTACATGTTCATCAATGGAACGAGATGCAGAAAATGTTTTATTGAAAGCAGGAGAAGGACTCAGGATCAATTTGAGAGCGAAGTTAGGAATCTCGTTGCTGATGAGTATCGAGTTATCGGCAATTATGTCGCTAATGGGACTAAAATAGAGATGCAGCATAATAAGTGTGGACATAACTATATGGTCACTCCTGCCCACTTCCTAGATGGGACTCGCTGTCCTCAATGTTTTGGAGCACAAAAGAAGTCCGATAAACAGTTCAAGCTGCAAGTATACGATCTAGTTGGTGATGAGTACACTTTCCTTGGGGTGTATACGGGAGCTAAGTCCAAAATACCCGTTTTGCACAAGTCATGCGGTAAAGAGTATACCGTTTTACCTAATGACTTTATTAAAGGTAACAGATGTCCTTATTGTTACGGTAATATAAGAAAAACCACCGAAGAGTTCAAACAGTCAATCAAGGATAAATATGGTGACGAGTATATCATCCTCGGAGAGTACAAGAACAATCGAACCAAGATCGAGCTAAGACATACTGTTTGCGATCATGAATACAGTGCTTCTCCCGATAATCTCATAGCGGGGTATGGATGCCCGAGGTGTGCTGGCAATATCCAATGGACAACAGAGGATTTCAAAAAATATATCTTCGAGCAAGAGGGTTCTGAGTATGAGGTGCTTGGCGAGTATGTCACTTCAAAGACCAAAATAATGATGCGTCATGTGACTTGCGATTTTAAGTTCAAGACTTCGTTAGATGAGTTCAGGAATGGTAATAGATGTCCTTATTGCAGAGAATCTAAGGGTGAGAAGCGAATAACTAATTTCCTAACCCAACAGCAGCTTAGCTTCATTCGTCAGTATAGATTCGATGATTGCCGTTACAAAAAACCCTTACCTTTCGATTTTGCAGTATTTAATGGAGACACTCTGCTTTGTCTTATCGAGTATCACGGTAGGCAGCATTACGAAATGGTCAAAGCATTTGGTGGAACATCGGGACATGAGGAACGGCGTAGGAATGATTCGATTAAGACTGACTATTGTACATCCAGGGGTATACCCTTGATCGTAGTCCCTTACTTGGAGCTTTCCAATTTAGAGGAATATTTAGAAAAACACTTAGCCGCGCTGACAAACAATAATGCTGAGATGGAGAATAGTCGATGAAGTTTGCAGTAATTCCCACAAAAGATGATCCTGTTGTAAATCCGTGGTTACATAAGATAGGTAAGGAACGAGCGGAGAAATGGTTGAAGGATAATGGTGCTGAAACGACTAAAGATAATAATAAGCAAACCCAAAAGCAATCCCATTTCGTACACGGTGATAACGGTGAATCAATTAAGATTACCGTCCGTTGGCATCGTGAAGGTAAGGACAACCCAAGAACCTCGGTTCCAAACGTCCCTGCTGTCCTAGAGCTTCCATCTAAAGTAAGTCATACTTTAGTAGTTCGAACATACTTCGATCATGAGGGGTTCAATACTGATTTTTGCTACTTTACGTTTATTCCGAGAGCTTTCGCTACAACAACGCAAGATGTAACTTATTTAAACAAGAAGAAGGATTTCATCTATGAGTTGATTCCAGTAAAGCAGCTGGACACCTTCCCTTACAACAATTACAGCAACAACAAGTTGCCCGAAGATACGGTAAAAGAGATGGAGGAAATGGCTAACGGGGTAAACTCCCTGCCATTATCATCAACCGAAAAGGATCAAATGATTAAAGCTAGAATCGGTCAGGGTAAATTCAAGCGAGACCTACTGGATCTAAGCAAGAAGTGCCGTATGTGCAGCGTTTCGGATGAGCGCTTTCTGACTGGTAGCCACATCAAACCTTGGAGTAAGTGCATAGAGAAGCCAGAGGAACGGGTTGATCCCAATAACGGTTTCCTGCTTTGTCCAAATCACGATTCCTTATTCGATAAGGGGTATATCTCATTCCAGGATTCAGGCGAGATCATCATTTCGCCTTTGCTCGATCTCTTAACGATAATGTCATTGAACATTAGGGACACTGATATCATCACGGTCAACGAGAAGAATCTGCCGTACCTGAACTGGCATCGAACTCGTCACAAGGATAAGCTTAATTAAGTTCTAGGCGATCTCTACCCGAAATAGTTCATTGTATCAGTTATTTTTATAATAAATTAGGGGATATTATATTTTTGGTAAACATGAAATCATATCAGTTTAAGGAGTTCGGAGTATGACACCAAATAAACCAGTCACCAGGGATGTTGCTTTGAAAAGTGGCAATCAGTGTGCATTCCCAAATTGTGATGAACCTATTTACGATGAAGAAGACCAAATTTATATCGGTGAATTAGCACATATCGAAGCAGATAGTCCAGGTGGACCTAGATATAATTCAAATCAAAGCGATAAAGAACGTCATGGTGTAGCTAATCTTATGTTTATGTGCTCAAAACACCACAAAAAAATAGACAAAAAGGCTTCTCAATACCCTGTTAAAGACTTGATTAAAATGAAGAAAAATCACGAGGACAGCATCAAGACGAAACTTAGTAAACAACTTGTTGATAAAATTGTGCAAGGTGCTCAGGATTACCTAAGAGAAAATGAAGATGAGATTGACTTGTCTTCAGCAGAAGAATTTATCAAATGGCTGAAGGATGATCTCGAACTCTCAGAAGATGAAGTACAACAAGAATTGGAGACCATCTCACACTGTTTAGAGAGCATTGCCGTTTTTAAGGAAGATATTCAAAGCTTTATTTATAATATATTGGTTCATGGGGACAGTAGTGGTTCTTCGTTAAATGTAGCTACAGAAAGATCAAAAAATATCGATGACGAAAGAATTTATGCAATTGTAAAGTTTTTAATGGAAAATAAGATTATCGATGATATTAATATGTATGATTTGATGGAAACGGTGCGGGATTTAGAGAACGACATTAGTTACAAAATAGCAAAGGGTATATGGGTGTTGAACGGTCGATATAGTTCATTGAATTCCTTAGTTGATTTTCTAGGGGTTAAGGATAAGAAAGAAGATGCTAAGAAGGATCTCAAGAAAATTCTATTTAAAAGAGATATCTCGCCTTTGCAATAGAAACAGCCATAACATGATTTTGGTAGCATTAATCATCTTGCGGTTCCAGATCATATCCAATATAATTTAATTAATAATCGAACGTTAGTTCTTGTATTGGGGGTATAAATAATGGGACATAAGCTTGCAGGTAACGGAATGTGGGAAACACGCTTCATCTTGCCCGAGCATCGAAATAGCATCATCCAAAATTATAAAGAGCAAAACCGCCGCGAGAAGCCGACCTTAGCCACAGATGAGATTCAAACCATTGCAGCTGCTGTCGCTCAATCCTACCGCCAAGAAGCAGAAGCGACATTTGAAGTATTTGATCCGTTCGAGAATAGGGAGATCCGCGGTATCGTAACGAGGGTAGATCAACAGCTACGCCAGTTCCGAGTTGGAGAGTGTGAGTGGATCAAGTTTAGCGAGGTTTTGAAAGCAACATGCCATGATAACCATTATATTGACTAAGTTTTTGCCTTCTGGGGGTTCGCCCTTGGAAGGCATTCTTGCTTTTTAGAACCGTATTGCGAAGGAGGGAGTCGTTAGTATGCTTGAGCTAACCACAAACCTGAAAGCTTACTACAAGTACCCGAACAGCTGGATCATAATGCAGATTACTGGTCTTGACGTGTACTTGAATCTATAAGGTTATGTCCTTGCCATGCGCCGCGTCTAGAGCACGGCGCTTTTAAGATTTTTACAAAATTACATCATCAAGGAGCGATCAGCACTACCAAGTTCTTGTTTTGTTTATTTCCATCTTACTCGTGAAAGACCTTTCTAGGTCAATCTCTAACTTGTTGGCAAGTTCGCAGATATTCCAAACAATATCGTACATTTCAAGCCCAAGGCGTTCTTTTATTTCCTCAATGTCTTTGTGATCTGGATGATAAGAAATATGCAACAATTCTCGAACCATTTCACCTACTTCAGTAACAAGAAAGAGACTTCTTTGTTCTATTGTGGACTTATCAAATCCTCTGGAGATACTAAGCTCGTTAACGTGTTTTTGCATTTCAGTTATTTTCATTAATGCCTATCCATCCCTTTATTATGTATTCGTGTTAGGGTGCTCCCTATCAATTATAGAACCAAGTTATCGTTTTTCCAAGGTGTCATTAGTTTTTAATGGAAATCGGATCATACGTTTGCATAGCGTGTTATACTAGAACTTAGTGTTTAAAATAAGCAGTCAGAGGTGTTTTATGTCTCAATTACTTGAAACTCTAGATAAAGAGCGATTAGCAGTAAATCCTTTATTAAAACGTAAATCCGAACTCGGTCAATTTTTGACTCCATCGAGTGTCGCAAAATTTATGGCTTCTCTTTTCGATAGGACCAAACTGTCAAATGCAAACATTCTTGACCCAGGAGCAGGTATCGGAGCATTAACGAGTGCTGTCTTAGAACGTCTTACTTCGGAACAGATAAGCGATCATGCTGAGGTTACTGTTGTTGAGATTGATGAGGTATTAAGAGAGCGGCTCCAAAACACATTAGGTCTATTTGATGACAAGCTATCTTTGAAAAGTGAAGTAATATCTGAGGACTTTATAGAATGGGCTACGACCACTTTAATGAATGAAGATAGCTTACTTGCAGGGACAAAAATTCGCTTCACCCATGCTATTCTGAATCCGCCTTATAAAAAAATTATGAGTTCATCTCGTCATCGTAAGATCCTACGTGGCGTTGGTATAGAGACGGTTAATCTTTATTCTGCTTTTGTCGGACTTGCCATTCAGCTTACGGAGGAAAATGGTCAGATCGTGGCAATCATTCCTAGAAGCTTCTGTAACGGACCTTATTTTCGCCCATTTCGTCAACTACTCCTTGAAAAAACAGCAATAAAGCATATGCATTTGTTTGATTCGAGGGACAAGGCTTTTAAAGATGATGAAGTACTTCAAGAGAACGTGATTCTTTTGCTTGAACGTGGAGGAAAGCAATCTAACGTAACAATTTCAACTTCAAAAGACGATAGCTTTATCGATTATTCAACAAACTCATATCCGTTCGAGAAAATTGTGCAACCTTTGGATTCAGAGATGTTCATTCATATCCCAACGTCAAATGAACCAAGCTTTATTGAAAGGTATCCATCAGTTCACTATTCATTAAGTGAGATTGGCGTGGAGGTTTCAACTGGACCTGTTGTAGATTTTCGAGTTAAGGGTCATTTGCGTGAAATGCCAGAAGAAGGAACAGTTCCTTTGTTCTATCCCAATCACTTTGTAGGGACAACAGTCGAATATCCAAAAGTTATGAAGAAACCCAACGCAGTTTTTGTAGATGACACTATGAAAAAATGGCTCTATCCGAATGGATACTACACTGTTGTAAAGAGATTCTCGTCAAAAGAGGAAAAACGCCGTATTGTCGCGGGAGTACTAACGCCCTCCAGTGTTGATTATTCTGAGGTGGGGTTCGAAAACGGACTTAACGTGCTTCACTTCAAAAAACAGGGAATATCCGCAGAGTTAGCATTTGGTTTATATGCATATTTAAACTCAACTGAAGTTGATAAGTACTTTCGAGTATTTAACGGACACACGCAGGTCAACGCAACAGATCTTCGGACTATGAAATATCCTAGCAGAGAGGTTCTTGAATATTTTGGTAGATGGGTTATGTCCAACTCTGATACAATAGGTCAAGAAGAACTAGACCGAAAGTTGGAGGAGATTTTGTGACCGAAGGAACTCACCCCAATCTTGAGGGAGCTTTGGAAATACTTAAAGCTCTCGATTTACCAAGAGCTCAAATAAATGAACGATCCGCACTTTGCCTTCTTGCAATATTAAACTTAACTGCTGATAAGACATGGTCAAAAGCGGGAAATCCGCTTATCGGTATAACACCGATGATGGAGTTTAGTCGCATAAATTATGGGAAAGAGTATGCCCCAAACACTCGAGAAACATTTAGACGTCAAACGATGCACCAGTTCATTGAAGCTGGGATTTCATTATACAACCCTGATAACCCAACACGAGCTGTAAATAGTCCTAAGGCTGTTTATCAGATCGAGCCAGAGGCTTTGGAGCTCATAAAATTATATGATACTCCACGTTGGAAATCAGCGTTAGAAGCATATCTTTCAACAAGACAATCTCTTGTAGAGCGGTATGCCAAAGAAAGGGATCAAAATAGAATCCCAGTTCAAGTTGCCCCAGGCAAACAGATCATGCTTAGCCAAGGTGAACACAGTGAGTTAATAAAGGCAATTATCGAGGATTTTGCTGAAAGGTTTGTCCCAGGAGGTATTTTAATATTTGCTGGCGATACTGGTGGAAAATACTTCGATGAGGAATTATTAAGTCAACTTGGTGTTTCCGTTGACTCACATGGAAAAATGCCAGATGTAGTTATTTATTATCCTAAGAAGAATTGGTTGCTATTGATTGAGTCAGTAACAAGCCACGGACCAGTGGACGGAAAACGGCATGATGAATTAGCACGGCTTTTCAGAGATTCTACTGCGGGTATCGTGTATGTTACTGCTTTCCCAAGTCGCTCTGTTATGGGTAAATATCTAAGTGTTATTGCATGGGAAACTGAGGTTTGGGTAGCAGATGCTCCTTCTCATCTCATACATTTCAATGGTGATCGGTTTTTGGGACCACATTAATTGATCCATTTTATAAAAAGCACCTATTCTATGAAGCATGACTTTCTTCTCGGTCTGCCTATAGAAAAGGTGCTTTTTATGTTGTGTAAAAGCACCAGTAAAAAGACCACTTGAAATAATTCGATACTTGAGCTAAAGTCAACAACCAACCGTTAATTCAATGGGGGGTAATCTATGGTCTGTCAAAACTGTAATAGTAGTAATGACGTAACTAATTTTCTTAAAGGAACAGAAAAAATGGTGCTCTGTGCCGATTGCCGCCTTAAGCTATTAGCCCCACATATTCAGGCTTCCGAAAGCCGGTGGAGTAATAATGCATGCCTGGGATATGCGATATTGGGCGCTCAACGGCTTGGATTTAGCCAGAGCCATTAACGGCGAGTTCGACCTGACTAGTCTTGAAGAAGCAACAGTCGTATACGAGTTATCGCCGTATTGAGGAGGGTCTAATTATGAGCCGCGAGCATTGTGAGCATTCCATTCAGCAGTATGTTCAGCATTCCTTGACCTGTTCGGACTGCATGCAGTCGGGTCTGGAACAGCAGTTGAAGGATAACGACTTTCCTGCATCATTTACTGAGGTTTACCTTAACTCCGAGTTAGGTTTCTCGGTAATAAGTATCAACAACCACGTAGACAAAGTATCTTTCTTCCGCAGCTTCGACGGCAACTCTGATTACCTTGGAACGTTCTACAATCTACAGGAAGCGGCGATGTCAACTAATGGGGGGCAACGATAATGTTTCCGAATATGGAGCAGGTCAAACAAGTGCGGGAATCGAACCCGAAAGGGGAGAGGGTCGAGTTGGTGTTGATGTCCGATCCCTATACTACTCTTAAGGCAGGTGACCAAGGCACAGTGAAATTGGTGGACGATGCGGGAACGATATTTGTAAACTGGGACAGGGGCTCCACCCTTGGTGTGGTCTATGGTGTAGACGTTATCAAGCATATCCGCAGTTGAGAAGTTTTATAAAAGCATTGAAACTATTAGAACGAGGTCAATACTTTTATAACGACAAAGACAGCTTTATAATTGGAAGGATATTTTTATAAAATCTAAAGGAACAATCAAAAATAGCACCTATTCTGTGTAGCATGACTGCTTATCGGTCTGCCGAACAGGATAGGTGCTTTTTTTTTTGTAAAATTGAGGTTATTAATTACCGATATAATGGGGTAGATGAGGTTTTTGAATAATTCAGCGAGGTGGCAACGTGAGTAGAGTAAATCAGAAGCAGTATCCCCCATCCGATACGAAGAAAAGGGTCGAAAAATTAGGCAAGCAAATAATTAAGAAAGATATGAGTCCTGCGAAACGTGAGTATCTCGGTAGCAAATGGAACACGCTACACTTCAAAGAGCTTTATGGATTAAGCTCTTTCCAAACGACAAGGAATGAAGGCGGCACTGACATGAAGCCAGTGGCTGTTCTCTTGGAATCAGATATCGATATTGACGATGTTCCAGTTATTGATGTCACCATAGACAAGGATACGGGTATAAACCTTAAAACAGATATCGGGTCGAGGCAGGTAAAAGCAGGGGAAGAGTTTTGCCTTTCTTATTATGAGTTCATGTTTTTAGTGATTCGTGATGAGTATGCGGGGTTTGTGAGTTATGGAGGTTATAAAGCGGTATGTCTGTCTGTAAAGACTGCTGTTAAATTTGATGAGCGAGAAGGCAAAAAGTCATATGAGTTCTTGGAAATAGATGAGGATTTGAGTTACGAATTACTTGAGGTTGAAAACAGCCCAGGTAAGGTTAAGCTCCCGATCCCAACGATCACCTTCATTCATGGTAAGGACGAGGATGGTAACGGCTTTGATTTTGGTAAAATTCGTGATTACCTAGAGGCTATTGATGAGAAGACTAAGGATGGTTGGAAGATAAAAGCGAAGTACATGGATAGTAATGATATTAGTCGCTTTCAGGCTCTAATCGATAAACATGCTAACTGAACTAAGAAGAGCCGATGTTATTCGGCTCTTTTCGTGTATTTATCATATATTGGTGTTCTGCCCTTTAAGGTGAAGTACTCATGAAGGAACTTTTTTCTATTGTATGTTACACCGCGTTCTTCGAAGACGGCATAAATCGTATCCAGTGTATCTAGTTTTTCTGAGATCAGTTCACCGTTGCTGTTATCTTTGAATAACTGCTCAGTGGAGTCTCCTTCAACTGGTTTGAAGATAAAGGTTTCCTCCAGGTATGTGCATGTGCCAACCCCGATTGAATTTAAAGAATAGGTTTCCACATTGCTTGAGGTGCGTTCGAAGTCATCCGGAGAAAACCATTCTTTAAGATCTTCGATCTTGTCGACAAGTTGTTCCATCCTTGTTCTTTGCGTCAGCTTAGTCTCGACACTACCGTAGTATCTCAAAGTGATAAATTTCTCGTTGCTACTCTCGATCACAGCGGGGTAACAGGATTGTAAGCTTCCTATAGTGCTTATCTTTTTGCCTGTTGAGTTTTTGACATTGAAGATTCTAAAGTACAGTAGAACTACATCCCCAACCTCCAACCCTTCCTCCAACAGATAAGCATACTTCTCCTTCGAGGAATATTCCCTATTCATTAACTCTATATCCTGATTGTATTTCACAAAGGTTTCCCAAGGCAGCTGAACTACACCCTGACTTTGAAATTTGATCTCGAGAATAGGTTCAGGCAGGATTCCGCTTGTCTGTAAAGCGATAAGGTCTGTATACTCGTCATTTTTCTGATCGTGGCTTTCTTGGTCGATGATCAGTTTACGATTAGGTTTGTCGTCGATGAAGTTCTTCACCAAGACAAAAGCCATTAGACTTACATAGGCAGCTGAACGACTTTTACCACGAAAATCCCTGTTAGCTTTTACATCGGAGTTGTAGTTGAAATAAGCATGATGATCTTCAAACTTTATATCTGCTTTCAAGACATTTTGTGTTTTGAGTAAGAAGTCACCAAGATTAAACTTCACTAATTGGATGCCATCGTGAGGTAGGTCATTTACAAATTTAGATTGAACTACAAAGCTAAAATGACTTGTCTTTTTGAGGTTATCTGAAATATTAATGCCCGTTACCGATAAGTCTTTCTGTAACAGTATTTTCGTATATTTCCCTAACTCACAAGCCAAAAGTAGTTCCGATCCGGTCGTAAACTCCTTGATGCTAACCTCTTTCGGTATCAGTTCATTTATATGTATGGACATGACGTATTCCCCTTATGACTGAGCTTGTTGTAATAGCTCATTACGGTATCGATAATGGTCTCATTATAACAAATCAGCAAAACTTTCTCAGTATTAATCTCACGGGGTTCATCTTTAGAGGTGTCGATAAAAACGACACCTCTATTTCGTGTTCCTATCATTTACTCGTAGCATCACGACTGTGATTGGTTTTTACAAACTCATTTAAAGAGATGAACCACAGTCGGTGATATGGAATGTTGTTTGGGGGAGTTGGAGCAAGTCATTATGGTGTTGAGATTTAAGTAGGCAAGAGGTTCCCGCCCTCAGAGCATGGAGGTCAAACTCCAAATTAACCGATGCGGGGTTGAATCACATGTATAATGCTGCCGAAAAACTTATCAAAAGTGATGCTGATATAGAAAGGGATATCATCGAGGGTTTCACTTCGGATTTAATAAAGGAAGCTCAGAGATTGGATATCAAATATGGCAATGAAGAGTTCACTAAAACGGGAAATAAATCAATAAAGAGAACGAAAGAGCCTGTTCCGAAAGGTATTACTTTTTGTGATGAGTCCATTATCGCAACTGTTGAGAGACAGTTCGATGGAGTACAAACGCTTCAAGTAATTATGAGTACTTGGCTCAAAAACGAGTTCAAAGGAGATAGAGAATGAGCTATAATGTGACAGTCAACTACGGTTTAGGTGTTCCCTCCATTGGGGGATTCGAAGTGAAAGTAGCCACCTATGTTCGTGTATCAACGGTTTTTGAGGAGCAGGATTCCTCAGTCATTAATCAGGAGGAGGGGCTGCTCGATTATATTCGTAAAAAAGACAACTGGGTCTTATATGAATCATATAGCGAGAGGCAGTCGAGTTTCAAAAAGAGAGCAAAGTTTAAACGTATGATCGATGATGCAATGGCAAAGAAGTTTGATGTCATTTTAGTAAAATCTCTAAGTAGATTTGGACGGAGTGCTGGTGAGCTCAACACCATTGTTCCCAAGCTTGTCGAAAAGGGGATTCGTTTTATTGCTCTCTCAGAAACGATTGATACAGATCATCATGACTGGCAAAGTAAGATTGCAATGTACTCAATGGTGTATCACATGTCGAGCCAAACGACTTCGGATTGGATTCGACTGGCTGAGAAACAAAGAGCGAAGCGTGGGGAGTTTACAGGTTCATTCACGCCTTATGGCTATCAGAAGGTAGATAAAAAGCTAGCCATCGCAGATGATAACACTCCCGATGTAGTTCAAAGTATATTTGATAGGTATCAAGAGGGTATCTTGGGTATGCAGGCTATCGCCAATCGCTTAAATGAGGAAGGAGTACCTACTCCCGCACAAACTCAACTTCGTAAAAATGGAAGTCAGTACTGGTGTCAAAGTTCCATTGAGTATATACTAACGAACCCAGTATATGTCGGAGATCTAGTCGCACAAAAGGAGCAAGCAGCTGCTTTAGGTAGTACGAAGCGAAAGAAAAAAGATCAGGAAGAACAGGTTTTTATTGAGAATAACCATCCTCCGATAATTTCTAGAGAGCAATTTCAAGTTGTACAGAATTTGATCCATCGTAAAGGGCGGACCAAATCTTGTGGCATGCCTAACCTCTTTACACAAGTGCTTTACTGCGCCGATTGCGGTGGAGGAATGCACTGTGTCAAACGCTCTTATGGTAAAACACATTATATGTGTGGTAATTATAAGCTGAGAGGAAAAACATTCTGCTCCCGCCATTCTGTTTACGAACAAGGTCTAGTCGATCTCATTTTGTGTGACATTGGGAAATTGGTTGGTGAGCACGTAGATAATGATGCCATTATCAAAGAAATTCAGAAAGAAGCCAATAACGGCGCTAAGTCAAAATTAAAGGAAGTAGCAACTTTAAAAAAGGACGTTGAAAAGTTCGAGCGGCGTAAACAAGCGGCGGAAGATAAATGGCTCGATGGAGAAAGTACCAAGGAAGAGTACCATCAAATGCTTGATCGGATTAGTGGTCAATTATCAGACGTTCGACAGAAACTATCTGATTTACAAAAAGATCAGGAGAGCAGTAAGCCGACTTTGCCAGACATTGGGAAACTCACTTCATTTGAGCAACTGGATCGTGAGCTGTTACTTATGCTTGTTAAGCGCATTGAAGTACGGGAAGATGGTCATATTAAGGTCGTTTATAACTTCAAAGTTTAATTTAGCATTCATAATGGGACGACGCTTCATCGTCCCCGCTTTTTTTTATACCTTTTATGTGTTGACTCTACTTACTCAACACACGTGGAGTCGGTAGCTTTGTTGTTCAGGAATAGTGCAACGAACAAAATAAACCATGCTATTTTGTAATAAAAAGTCCTGCTAAGACGGGGGAATGACATGAGTAGGAATCGAGAATAACACTAAAAAATGCCGAGTGAAAGATCAGGACCTCACCTGGGATCACTCGGTTTTTCTTGTGATGAGATTGAAAAAGAGGAGACAATGCAAGAATTCCGTGATTTTATCACCGTGGTTCAATAAACCTTGATATTTCAACGGTATGTTCATCCCGAACCACTTTCCGCGGAACAAAAATTCATTCCAATTCTGCTTTTCACACTCTACTGCCATATCAATTTCTCTGTTCAATCAATCCAAAACGCTTTTGCTCAATCATTTTTCTCGGATTTTTCCGGTTTTTCCTTCGGGTCTACATCAAATTTAAAATGCTATTACGATCTTGTTTAGTTCAGTCGCATCCTTTTATTTTATTGTTTCATGTCAAACTTTTAGTGGTTTAGTGTTATGAAGAGAGGGGAGGGGGGAAAGTAGAGCGAGCCTTGTGAGGATAGGGTTTGATGGTTAGAGGTGGGGAGAAGAGAGACAGGCTTATTTGCATGGGGGACAAATGAAACAGATCCTGAACAGCCTTTAATACCAGCTTTTTCATTGAATGTGCGAGAAGTTTTTGAAAGTAGAGACTAATAATCGTGAAAGGTGAACATGTATATGGTTACAAGATTTAAGGAGCTGAGAAATCAGCTCTTAATTATCGTTGACATTGATTTTTAAATTATTTGTAATATGTTTCAAAGCAATGTTTAGGGAGGACCTATGCTATATTTGTCGAATATATAATATTTCGAGTTAAAAATGGTAAGAAATAACCAAATAATTGAAACCAGTAGCGTAAAGGAGGTTATAGGATGACCTTAACCCCAAGATCCCAGAACTTTACTTTTTTACTAAGTGTATCGCCAATGCTTGAAAAAATTTCAGGCTTCGCAGAGGCATATCTAGTAGAGGATCCCAATGGCTCTTTAACTAAAACTAGGCAATGGGCTGAAATCCTTGCAAAGCTTCTTGCCGCAAAAGTTGGTCTTGTAATAGAATCTAATGACACGCAATTAGAATCACTTAAGAAACTAGAAAATTCTGGTACGATTACTGGAGAGGTATCACGCCTGTTTCACTCTATCCGTAAGACTGGTAATGCAGCTGTTCATGGTAATGCTGGTGACAGGGAAGAGGCAGAGACGACTCTCCGAATGGCTCATACTCTCGCAGTTTGGTTTATTCGTTCTTATGGTGGAGAACCAACTTTTCAAGCACAAACTTTTAAAATGCCGCAAAAACCTACAGACCTTGTTGCTGAGAAAACAGAGGAGCAATCTCAACTATTAGAAGATCTTCAAAAAGCAAGAGAAGAAATTGAGTCTCTAAAAAAAGAAACGGCAAAATTATCACAAAATCAGGTTAATCAATTAATTTCCAATGCAACGAAACAGTCTGAGAAGGTAGAATTGACTGAGGCAGAAACAAGACAAATCATTGACCAGATGTTACGAGACCAGGGATGGGAAGTAAATAGTTCGGCTATAACCTATAGAAGAGGAAGTCGGCCACAAACCGGTAAAAATATTGCTATTGCTGAATGGCCCTGTGGAAAAGATCGAGCTGATTATGTACTATTTGTTGGTCAAATGCCTGTTGCAGTGGTTGAAGCAAAGAGAAGAACTAAAAACGTAATGACCGCGCTGGAACAAGCCGAGCGATATTGTAGAAAAATCGAACTCACCGCTGACATGATATGTCCTGGAGGACCATGGGGGGTTAATAAAATTCCATTCCTCTTTAGCACCAATGGTCGAGGATTTCTAAAACAACTTGAGGAGAGTTCTGGCATTTGGTTTAGGGATGTCCGTAATCATTTAGGTGGTAGTCGGGCACTACCAAGTTTTCATACACCAGAAGACCTATCATCGATTCTAAAATTAGACTTGTTGGAGGCTCATGATAAATTAACCTTAGAACCACTAGAATCATTGAAACTGCGTGATTATCAATATCAAGCAATTCGAGCCGTAGAAAACGCTCTTTATCAAAATGAAAGACGAATTTTACTAGCAATGGCGACAGGAACAGGTAAAACTAGAACTGCACTGGGGCTAGTTTATCGCTTATTGAAATCAGGAAGGTTTCGTAGAATTCTTTTCATGGTCGATCGTGAGGCTCTAGGGGAGCAAGCATTAGCAACATTTCAAGCAACCCATTTGGAAGGCAATCTCTCTTTGACTCAGATTTATGATGTAAAGGGCCTTAAAGATGATGCGCCAGAAGCTGCAACTCGTCTAGACGTTGAAACTGTGCAAACATTAAGCCGGCGAATCTTATCATCAGGAGAAATTGGACATCCAGCAGTTGGACTCTATGATTGTATTGTTGTTGATGAATGTCACCGCGGCTACACTTTAGACCGTCAAATGGGGGAAGCTGAGCTCGAATATCGTAATGAGGAGGAGTACCTCTCGCGGTATAGGCGAGTTATTGAGCATTTTGATGCAGTATCAATAGGTTTAACAGCAACGCCTGCTCTCCATACAACTCAGATCTTCGGCCATCCAGTTTATCAGTACTCATATAGACAAGCTGTTGTAGATGGGTACTTGGTTGATCATGGGCCACCAGTTCAAATTAAAACGGACTTATCAGAGCATGGAATCCATTGGGATAAGGGGGACGTTGTTTCAGTTTTTAAAACTTTAAATGGAACAATTGACTCAATTGAGCTTGAAGATGAAGTCGATCTTGATGTTGAAAAATTCAACAGAGCTGTATTAGCTAAAGGTTTTAACAAAGCCGTAGCAGAAGAATTAGCTATAACATACGATCTACTTAGTAATGTTGGTAAGACACTGATTTTCTGTGTAACTGATCATCATTGCGATACGTTAATACGAATCCTCAGGGAAACCTACAGCGAAATGGGTGTTACTGAAGTTGACGCGGCAATTCAAAAGATTACAGGAGCTTCAGATAAACCAAATGAATTAATCCGACGTTACAAAAACGAAGATTTCCCTAAAATAGCTGTAACTGTGGATCTCTTGTCAACTGGTATTGATGTGCCAGCAATAACTAACTTAGTATTTATTCGTCAGGTTCGTTCTCGGATTCTCTATGAACAAATGCTGGGTCGGGCAACTAGGTTGTGTCCTGAGATAGAAAAAGAAAGTTTTAGGATATTTGACTTTGTCCGTCTCTATGAGGTATTACAACAAGTGAATACAATGAAACCTGTGGTTGTTAATCCCAGTATTACTTTTGAACAATTGGCAAATGAGTTGGCTGGATCTGGAAGTGAAGAAATTAAGAAGTTAGCAAGGGATCAATTTTTAGCTAAACTACATAGAAGGACTTCACGACTTGTAGAGCAGGAGGGCTTTACTTATACTGCAGGAATGAATGCTAAACAACTAGCAGCAACAATGAAGAAATGGACTCACGAGCAGTTAGCTGAGTACTTGAGCAATAATCAAGGAGTAATTAGTTTTTTGGACGAGATAAAAGTGGGGGATCCTCGCTTGCCATATATTTCTGAGCACGCTGATCGTATAGCAGAGACAAGTCGCGGTTATGGAGCTGCTAAGCGACCTGAAGACTATCTTGAATCATTTAAAGCATGGATACGCGCAAATATTAATGCAATACCGTCACTTCAAGTAATTTGTTCCCGTCCTCGAGAACTAAAGCGAAAAGACCTAAAAGAAGTAAAACGCATTCTGGATGAAGCTGGTTTTTCTGAGCAATACTTATACACGGCATATTCCGAAACAAATTATTCAATGGCAGCGTCTATCATTGCTTATATTCGTCAGCAAGCATTAGGAAGTGCATTGGAATCATTAGAAGCACGAGTTGAAAGGGGACTTCAACGAATTCTTGCTTCTAGAAGTTGGACGGATGCACAAAAAGGTTGGCTGCGGGCATTGGCCGACGGCATTAAGGGTAATGTTATTTTAGATGTCGAGGCTTTAAATGAGGGACAATTTCGTACTAAAGGTGGTTTACAACGTATTAATAAAATATTTGAAGGCCAGGTTGAAGAGATCCTTGGTGATCTCCAAGAGGCTATTTGGGAGGATGTTGTTTAATCGTGGCTACAACACAAGATATTGTTTCAAAGCTCTGGAATTTATGCCACACACTACGTGATGATGGTATTACTTATCAGCAATATGTTACTGAATTAACATATTTGCTCTTCCTTAAGATGATGCAGGAAACTGGACACGAGGATGAGCTGCCTGAAGGATACCGTTGGGAAGATGTTCTTAATATTGGTGGAACGGTGCAACTTGATTATTATCGTACATTGCTTATTTATCTTGGAAATAATGGTTCTCATCGTGTTCGTGATATTTTCTCTGGTGCAAATACTTCACTTCGTCAACCCAAAAATTTATCGCAACTTGTTTCGGAAATTGATCAACTTGATTGGTTTTCAGCAAAAGAGGAAGGCCTAGGGAACTTATACGAGGGACTTCTTGAGAAAAATGCAAGTGAGGTTAAATCTGGTGCTGGTCAATATTTTACACCGCGGCCTCTTATTGATTCCATTGTTCATATTATTAAACCTCAAATCGGTGAGGCTGTACAAGATCCTGCTGCTGGAACTGCGGGGTTTTTAGTTGCAGCATGGCAGTATCTTAAAGAAAGTACTAACAATTTTTCTTCGATTTCAATTGAGAAATACGAGAAACAGAGGACCAATGGATACGTGGGTATGGAGCTGGTTCCAGATACTCACAGATTAGCATTGATGAACTGTATGCTTCATGATGTTGAGGCGGACTTACGTTCAGGAGACACTCTTTCGGAAGCAGGTAAACAACTTCCCAAAGTAGAAGTGATTATTACAAATCCACCTTTTGGTACCAAAAAAGGTGGCGGTGGTCCAACTCGTGATGACTTTACCTTTGAGACATCTAATAAGCAATTAGCTTTTTTACAACATATTTACAGGACGCTAAAACCGGGTGGAAGAGCTGCAGTCGTACTACCTGATAATGTTTTATTCGAGGATAACGTCGGTGCAAACATTAGAACTGACTTGATGTACAAATGTAACCTTCATACAATTCTTAGACTTCCTACCGGTATTTTTTACGCACAAGGAGTTAAAACCAATGTCTTGTTCTTCCAATCTGGAAAACCTACTGAAGGTGTTTGGGTCTATGATATGAGGTCAAATATGCCGAAGTTTGGAAAAAGGACTCCCTTATTAAGAGAGCATTTTTCCGAGTTCCAGAGATTATATGGAGGAGATCCTAACGGTAACTCTCCCCGAGTAGACCAGGGTGAAGAGGGTAGGTTCCGATACTTTTCGAGGGAAAAGTTAAAGGCAAGAGAAGACAATTTAGACTTAACATGGCTTAAAGATGAATCCCAGTCAATTTTTGAAGATTTGCCTGATCCTATCGAGAGCGGTGAAGAAGTAGTAGCACAGCTTGAAGAAGCGGTTGATTTGATTATGAGTGTCGTGAAGGAACTGAAGTCATTGGAGGGTAGCCGTTGATGGCTAAAAAGCAAAATATAGCGACGGATGAATACTTAGAACAGGTGGTATTACCCGAAGAAGAACAGCCATATGAGATTCCAGTTAATTGGGTATGGACAAAAGTTAAAGTCGGATTTGATGTAACTTCGAGTAAACGTGTTCTTAAAGAAGATTGGAAAAGTGAAGGTGTTCCATTCTATCGAACAAGAGAATTAGTGGTTCTGTCAGAAAAAGGAGTTGTAAATAACGAACTCTTTATTAGTAAAGATATGTACGAGGAATTTAGAACAACTTACGGTGTTCCCAAAGTAAGTGATCTACTTATAAGTGGAGTAGGGACAATCGGGATTCCATTTGTTATAGAAAGTACCGATCAAATTTACTTTAAAGATGGTAATATCATTTGGTTTCAAAACAAAGGTTTGTTTATCGCCAAATATATCTTTTATCTTTTCAAAAGTTTCTTTATGAAAAATCAATTGCAGAATTTTTCTTCAGGAACAACGGTTGATACTTATACCATCATAAATGCCAATGAAACCAAAATTCCACTTCCTCCTCTTACTGAACAACAACGTATTGTTGATCGTATTGAAAGATTATTTACTAAACTTGACAAGGCAAAACAATTAGTGCAAAATGCTGTAGACAATTTTGGGAAACGAAAAGCAGCTATTCTACAAAAAGCTCTTACAGGTGAACTTACTGCTAATTGGCGTAAACAACATGAGATAGGAATAGATAGTTGGAGTATAAAGACAGTTGGTGAAGTTTGTGTATCTTTACAGTACGGTACATCAAAGAAATCTTCTAATAGGGGGAAAGCGATAGTAGTACGGATGGGGAATTTACAGGATGGGGAGATTGTGTGGGATAGTTTGGCCTATACAGATGATGAAGTGGATATTGATAAGTATTTACTTCAACCTGGAGATGTTCTTTTTAATAGAACGAACAGCCCGGAGTTAGTTGGAAAAACATCGATTTATAGAGGGGAACACCCTGCTATTTTTGCAGGTTACATTATTAGATTAAAGTACAATAGCCAGATTAGTGGTGAATACCTTAATTTTGTTATGAACTCAGTCCAAGCTAAAGATTACTGTAATGCTGTAAAGAGTGATGGAGTTAACCAATCTAACATAAATGCAAAAAAAATAGCAGCCTTTGAACTTCCTGTTCCTTCACTTGAAGAACAACAAGAGATAGCACGAATCTTAAATAGGACTCTTAGCAAAGAAAAAAGAGCAAAGAATCTTACTGATGTAATCAGTAAGATTGAAATTATGAAAAAGTCAATCCTAGCCCGTGCCTTTCGTGGTGAGCTTGGCACTAATGACCCAGAAGAAGTAAGTTCATTAAATTTAATTGAAAATATTATTAGTGAAGCTACTCAAATACCGAAAGTAAAATCAACAAAATCTGTGAAGAATGTTCCTACCACCAATACTATGCATAATAATGATTTGCATTCCCTATTAAAAATGTATAGATCTATTCCTGCATCAAAACTATTAGTTGAATCAGGTCTTGATATCAATCATTTTTTTTCAGAACTTAAAATATTGGAATTACAGGGTAAGGTGAGACAAACAGGGGACAATTCGAAAGATCTAAGTGATGCAATTTTGGTGTATGTCAAATGAAAATAATATCGCTATATATTGAGAAATACAAGAATTTAGAAAATTCTTCTATCAGTTTTAATGATCATACTAGCTGGTTTATAGTTATCGGTGATAACGGTACTGGTAAGTCTAACTTACTTGAAGCGATATCTTTACTTTTTAGAAATGTACATTTAGACGAAGTTCCATTGTTTTCATTTAAAATTATTTACCTCTTAAAGAATAGTTTATTGGAAATTATGGGGGATAGTCTCTCAGGTAAGTATGAATTTAAAAAAGATGACGAGAACATCTCGAAAAAAATGTTTAATGCTTATCTTCCAAAATATATCGTAGCCTACTATTCAGGAAATAATGATAGATTAATGAGAATATTTGATAAACACAAGCAAAATTACTACAACAAAATAATTAAACCAGGCGTAAATAATGAGCAATTGGAAATGCGCAAATTGTTTTATACTGAAAACTTTCATAGTCAATTTATTATGTTATCTTTATTCTCGTTCATTGATAAGCAAATTGAAATGACAAAAATACTTATCAATAGATACTTTAGAATAAAAAAACTAGATTCTGTGTTATTTATACTAAAAAAACCTAAGTGGTATAAACCCAAAATTCATAAAAACAAGAAATTTTGGGGTGCCGAAGGTATAGTGAAGGATTTTCTCTATGACCTTCAAGAACATTCATTGGCTCCAATAGAGAGAGAAGAATTAATTAATATTGGGTATAACGAAACAAAAAAAGTTGAATTGTTATACTTATTCTTGAAAGATGATAAGACATTACAAAAGTTAGCAAAAAAATATAAAGATAACCTTAGTTTTTTTAGAATTTTGGAGAGTACTTATATCTCCGATCTAGTTCATGAAATTAGAATAACTGTACAAACTCAGGATGGTAATAAACTGGTATTTTCCGAATTGAGTGAAGGAGAACAACAACTTCTTACAGTTTTAGGCTTAATGAAATTTACGAATTCTGAAGATACTTTGTTTTTATTGGACGAACCCGATACACACCTAAATCCTAAATGGAAGTCAAATTACTTTCAACTTGTTGATAATATTGTAAATTTAAATAGTAATACGCAAGTATTAATAAACACTCATGACCCAATATTTGTTGCAAATCAAAGCGCAAACAATGTAATTGTCTTAGAACAGAAGGGACATTCCAGAGAGATAGAAGAAGAGCCACGGCGATTGGGCATAGCTGGTGTTTTAGTGAATGAAGATTTTTTTGGCTTAGATAGTTTGCTTGGAAAAGAAATGCAAGGCTACTTGGAAGAGAAAAGAAAGTTAGTTATTAAAAACAATCTTACTTCTGAAGAAGAAATAAGATTAGAAAAGTTAAATGATGTTTTAGGTGAGATCGACTTAACAGTAAGTTTGAGGGATCCGTTATATAATAAGTTTGTCAATGCAAGGACAAAATTAACAAACAGAGCGATCGAAGAAGATGATGTTATATTGTTGAAAAAATTATTAATGAGTGATACTTATGATCTACATTGACATTAATAGGGTTGTTATAACTAAAAAATGGAGAACGAAAAGAAAGGAGAAGATGAAAGAACTTTTTAAATTCCGAATAAAAAAGGAATATTTTGATAAATCAGGAATTTCCATTTGGAAAGAACTGAAAGAGCAATATAAAGAATTATCTGAGAATAAATGTTGGTATTGTGAGAGTAAAATTGCAAGGCAACATGGTGATATGGATCATTATAGACCTAAGGGTAAAGTGAATGAGAACAGTAACCATACAGGGTACTGGTGGTTAGCATATGATCATAAAAATTATAGACTTAGCTGTACGTATTGTAATAGCCCAAATAAAAAGGCGGGTAAGAGAGCTAAATTCCCACTAGCAAATCCCGAGTCAGATCGGGCGACAGAATCCAATAAGAGGAACATAACAATAGAACAACCAATGATTCTAGATCCTACTAAAGAAAAAGATGTTAGTATTATAGGTTATAATGATGTAGCGTTGGCTATGTGTTTAACACCAAACAGTTTAGATCAAACCAGAGTAAATACAACTATAAATATATTTGGGCTCAACAGTGATATTGACCTATGTCAAGCAAGAGCAATTATCCTAGATCAATTAAAGAAATTAAACGGATTCTATATTAATGCTTATAAGACGGGCAATGTACTTGGAATGGAAATTATTGTAGAGTCTGTAAAGGATTTAGTGTTTAAAGATAGCAGCTATATGAATATGAAACAATGTTACATCATGAGTAACATGCACTTTGATTTGAGGAGAAGATTATCAAGATGATTTACGGCACTCACATGAGTGTCGTTTTTAGTTCTTTCCCCTAAAATATGCTTTTCTTTGCATCTATTTTAGTAAATAAGAGGATAGTTCATTTCAAAAGTTTGTAACGGTTATGACTCCTAACAGCCTCCGCGGGTAGCATTACACCCGAATTTCCGTACAATCCTCGGCTTTGTTCCGAACTAATGAAGGAAGAACTAGAGACGGTATTTACTATTGTTCTTCAATAACAGGTCTTTAAAAATACTTTCAACTCGTTCATAGATTTGTAGAGGATACCATAGTTGAAGCAAATACTACGATTAATTGGGTAAAGTGGTTGTAGAACATAAGGTTAAGCTCCAAGGAAACTGCCTACGCTGTTTGCAATTATTTAAGGATCAAGAAAGAGCGTACATATTTCGGTGAAATCGAAATGAGCTCGTTGAAGCGTTTGAGTTTAAAAATGTAAAGTGACAACTATAAAATATTGAAGAAAATTCCAAAAGGACAGTCGCTGAAGGAAAAGTGTATGATCTCCGTAAAGGCTTGCTCCCTTACCCAAATAATATGTATCTCATAATAATATTTTAGGAAAATAAAATGGCCACAATAAGAATGACAGAAGACGTTAAATATATAACTGATGAAAGAAGAGCACAGGCGAAACAGTCAGCTAATACTGGTGTATAATGTGCAGAGTGGTACCACCTACAGTCTATAGAAGCCTATAGATACGGGCTGTTCAATCCCATATCTAAAAAATATATTCTGAGCGTAGTAGTCTGCCTAGGACGCGTGTCGCCGATACGGGATATAGTGTCGGGGAAAATTACAGACAATGTGAAGTATACTACCTACCATGGCGAAAGAAGTAAGGCATAGCAAAGGATATCATCAAAATACAGAACTGGGTATATGTATTTCAATAATAATTAATAGGGGGACATTAGTAATTGGTTTCGCTCCTTATCACCTTTATAATCATTTCAAAAGAAGGTAGGGTATTCTGATTGTCGAATAGATAGAACGAATATCTATACAATTTGGCGAAATTCTCTATAAACTCTTGTATGAAATAGGTGATGTATGTGTCTCTACCTGTAGTGCTCCAAAATATATTCTCAAACAAACAAAAATCCTACAAAATGGTCCTCATCTTAGCGCTCTTAACCGAGATGCAATCAAGTGGGTCAAGGCTTGTATCTCTACTTAATTTAAAACGACGTTTTCTCTCCCTACTCCAAGAAAGAGAGTCTAACGGTCTTATTGTTGACCAACCACCTGAGAAAGCTGGATCTAGCTGGAACAGCATGACTGTAAACAACGTTCAATCAGTTATATCCACACCAATTGCAGCACTTTCCGCTATTCTGAACCAAAGAGACGATTCAATTAGCTTCAAGGAAGAGTTATTGGAATCATGGTCCATTGAAGTACAAAGTGAGCTTTATGAGTATGCACAATCGGAACTAACAAACTACTATAATCAGCAAAATAACGATACTTTCTCCCTAAAAGAAGCCCTTTCTGATATCCTTTCCACCTACTTAACCGCAAAGAGAGAAACCTTTGCAGGACACAGACTTGGCAATCTTGTACGCCAAGAAATCCCCTTAGCGCTAAGGAAACTCCCATTTATTCACTCTGAATTAAAGATCCAAGGATCTGTTGGACAAGGAAACTGGGCAACTATCCCATGGATCTCGATTATGGATAAGCGTATTACAGAGACTACTCGCCAAGGCGAGTATCTTGTGTACCTTTTCGCAGAAGATATGCAGTCTGTTTATCTTACATTCATGCAAGGGGTTACGATCCCAGTTGCTGAGAAAGGTAAACCAGCAGCCTATCAATATTTCAAACAAAAAGTAAAAGAAATTAGAAACATGCTTCCCTTGGAAGGCATGATCAAGGATGATGCTATTTATCTAACATCTGGCGGTCTAGGTCAAGACTATCAAGTATCCACGATAGCTTATTATCGCTACGAATTGGATCAGTTACCTGATGATGAGCAGCTGATCGCAGACTTAAACAATGCTGTCACCAACTACAACGAATACGTTCGTAGAGTCGTCAATCCGACTGAGCAACCTGAGCAGTCAATCAGCTTTAACTATACGATCAGTCATTTGTATGCTGGACAAGGCATTATAAAATACCTTCACGACCACGGACCAACCCCGATCTCGTTAGACACTTTAACAGCCAATCAAGCTACAGTTCTTCTTTCTGGAGATGATGTAAAGCACCCCAAGGAGAGAGTTAAGCATCTGGGACAAGCTTTGCGAGATCTAGGTTTAATCACAATAAATGAGAACCAATTCTCATTAACTGAGCTAGGTCAGGAATACGCAAACCATTTTAATGAAAATAAGTGGATCCTCAGTGAAACACAAGTCAGGCTGATTCGAAGCAATTTAACCGACGCTGATCTCCAAACCACTCTTATTAAAAGCATCAATAGAGCTATCCAAATATGCAAAGAACTAGCGTCCTTCACATTAGACCAATTCTCCCGAAAATTTAACGAAGCACTTGGCACACTGGAGACTTGGGGAGAAGTCACCCAGAAGCAACGCTCTATTTTCATGCTTAACTGGTTAGAAATATTGAAGTTTGTTGATAAATCAAGCCAGCAGTACACGTATACGGAGTGGGAGGAGACACCTCTGGTGGATTCACTAACGGTAATTGAACGAGTAGCCACAATCAAGAATTTCATTGCTAATAAAGGCTTTATGTATCCTGACCATTGGATCGAGAACTTCTTTTTATCTCTAAAAACAAAACCATTCGTCATCCTTGCAGGGGTGTCAGGCACAGGGAAAACGAAGCTAGTGAAGCTGTTCGCTGAGGCTGTTGGAGCCACGGCGAGTAACGGCCAATTTTCACTAGTTCCTGTCAGACCAGATTGGAGCGATCCTTCGGATCTGTTGGGGTACAAGGATTTATCGGGGACTTTTCGCCCTGGGAAGTTAACGGAGATACTGGTTAAAGCTTCAAAGCTGGGTAACCAGCATAAGCCTTATTTTATCTGCTTGGATGAGATGAATTTGGCTAGGGTTGAGCATTATTTTAGTGATCTATTGAGCGTGCTTGAGACACAGGAGTGGAATAACCAAAGGATTGTGACAACGCCGCTTATACATATAGACTCCTTACAAAATGAGTCAGATAAACAGATGTACGGCAATCTCTATTTGCCAGACAATGTGTACATCGTAGGAACGGTAAATATGGATGAGACGACGCATCCTTTTAGCAAAAAGGTATTAGACCGTGCGAACACAATCGAGTTCAATTATATTGAGCTTGGTCAATATCCGTCGTTGGAGGATCTCGCAGATCGTACGGATATTCCTATGCCTCCTAATTCTTTATTACGGAGCGAGTATTTGCAGCTTGTAGATGTGTATAGGGACTATAAGCAGCTAACGGAAGATACGACGGAGATATTGGTTAAAATTAATGGGATTTTGGAGCAGATCCATTCACATGTAGGATTTCGTATTCGGGATGCTGTATGTTTCTATATGGTTTATAACGAACGATTTGGACTGCTAAGCAAGGAATCCGCATTTGATATGCAGTTGCTTCAGAAGATTTTGCCTCGTATACAAGGTAGTAATTCTTCTGTGAAAAATACTTTGCTACAATTAATGCAAGTGGCTCAGGATCGCACCCTACCTCTTTCGGAATACAGAGAAGATGCTTCTAAGCTTTATCTTTCGCTGGAGACATTGGCAGCGTCCAAATATCCACATAGTGCACGGAAAATTGCCTTCATGCTACGGAGGTTAGAAGAAGATGGATTTACCTCATACTGGATCTCTTAATCAGAGCAGGGAATTGCTGCGGATTGAGACGAATCTGTTTAATCTCTATATACAGGGCAAGCCGTTCCATCCTACTGTTGAGACTTTGAATCTTCATCGTAACGTGGATCAGGAGTGGGTGGATGCACATTTTTATGCTGCTCCGCTTGCGGATACACTAACAATTGAGACGATTGCTGTTTTCTCCCATGAGCAAGGGGCTGTAAAGAGTTGGAGCTCGGGGGATGTGTGTGCGCCAACTTTTTATGAGACGCAGGCGTATGAGCTGGTGATCGAAAAGAAGGAGGATGTTTCTTTATCCTTTTTCCATGAGAATATTCATTTGAGGCAAGCGGTTAAGCCGCTAGGGAAGATGATTTTGTCTGGGATCCTTAATTTTCAAAATGAAGTGGGTCAGTCCGAACTGGAGCTTCGTTTGAATGGGGAGGCTATTTTCCGTCTTCAACTGGAGATATTTCCGGCCAAAATTGATTATAAGAACGACTATCAAATGATTCTTAACGACGTTAATGCTCAGATTTATAATCTATCTTTTGATTTTCTGCGCAAAACGTTTAACATGACCGGGTTGAAAGAGACGAACCATCAGAGTTTGACGGAGTATTTTACGATCCTTCAGCATATCTTTACGCAGCTTGTTCAAGCTGTTGAACGCATTAAGCTCTCACCTCATTCCAAGCTGCAGAGCGAGAATCGCCTGGTAGACGCTGCACGTGTCAAAAGAGCTGGCAAAGAGAACATTAGCTTTCTAACAAAACGTCCTCATCTATTAATGAAAGATTCGACGAACGGGGTTATTTCAGTAAATGGAGAGCGATATACCCCGACTCACTTGCTAGAGAGCAGGCGTCATGTAAATTATGATACGGCTGAGAACCGTTTTGTAAAATGGGTTCTTTTACGTATTGGGCAAAAGCTTAAGGACATTAAAACACGTTTGGCACAGAAAAGCCGCGTGGAAGATCCTGAACTTACAAGGAAACTGAATTTAATGCAAAGTCATGTACAACGGTTGTTGCAGCATGATTTTCTGAATGTAGGTGAGATGAGGCAACTGTCGATTTCCTTAGTATTACAGATGGCTTCAGGGTACCGAGAGGTGTATCGATATTACTTAATGCTATTAAAAGGTTTGTCGATCCAGAATGATCTATTTCGACTATCGATGAAAGATTTGGCTCAACTCTATGAATATTGGTGCTTCTTGAAGATTCACCACCTTTTAAGCAAAAAATATGAACTACTGAAACAAGATATTATTAAACTTAATCGGAGTGGGCTATTCGTCACACTTGATAAGTCGCAGCAGGCTAAGATGGAGTATAGGAATCCTGTTAATGGTGAGCTTTTCACACTATTTTATAATGCGCTGCCTAAGGGAGATAAGAGTCCGACGCTTTCTCAGCGGCCAGATAATGTCCTGACTTTGAAGAAGAACGATGCCGCGGCAGAGTATAAATATATTTTCGATGCGAAATACCGGATTAATCCGGCATATGAGGGGACTCCGTATTTTGAAAGGTACCGGATGCCGGGACCGGAAGAAGATGATATTAACACGATGCATCGTTATCGGGATGCAATTGTGTATTCGGAGGGGCAAGGCCAAGAGTACGAGCGGAGCATGTTCGGGGCTTATGTGTTGTTTCCCTATCATGATGAAGAGCAGTTCCAGCAGCATAAGTTTTATAAAAGTGTAGAGCTTATCAACATTGGGGCTTTTCCCTTTTTGCCGAATTCAACGAGCTTGATGGAAAAGTTCTTGGATGAGATTATTATGGATAGCCCAGAGAAAGCATATGAACGGACGACTAGACCGAGAGGCACGAAGGAGTATTACAAGCATAAAATGTCTGGTAAGAATGTCTTGGTTGGTGCTTTGAGTAAAAAGCCTCAGCTGGAGGCTGCTTTGGAGCATGGATTTTATCATACCCCTTTGCGGAACATTACAGACCATAAGGTATTGACTCACATAGAGTACGTGGCGTTGTATCAGTCCATTCGATTGTTTGGTACAGAAGCAGCGGGTATCTCTTGGTATGGAAAAGTGATGGGTTGGAAGGTTGTTCCACGTTCTGCCATAACAGCGATTCCCTCAAGTCGGGGTGCGACGGATGAGCTTTATGTTGTTTTTGAAGTGGACAAGTGGCTCCAAAGAGAGACGGCTATTGTTCCCGCGGGGCATGGGATTTATCGGATTTTATATACGACGGATTATATATTTAATAGGGCTAAGGAAGTGTCGGAGTTACGTTTGGAAACGGAAGAGCAGCTGCGCGATTGGCGAGAGAAAAGGCGTGTTGGTAAGGTTCGCGTGAAGCTGGATCGGGAGCATGTGGATCAAGGGAGTTTGGTTGTGGGGATTGAGGTGGAGTAGGATGGAGGATAACGATATGGATGCTATTGTCCTGATATGGAAGCTTAAATGAGATCGTAATTGGATAATACACCCAAATTAATGGATTAAGATAATAGTCCCCCCCCCCGGTGCAAGCACTGGAGCTATTCCAAAATTATTAGGACATATTAAGAAACATATTTCGCAGTAACTCAGTATATATAAATAGTTAAAACATGAAAATGAAAGTGGTGAGCAGATGAAGAAGCTGGACGGCCTCTAACTTCCCCCAAGGAGGTTAGACCAATGAGCAGAAGTTACAAAAAATCACCAATATGTACCGATCATACTTCACCAGGAACCAGGTGGGCTAAACGTCAAGCTGCTAAAGCTGTAAGACGACATGACGGGATTATCGAAAATGGCAGATCTTACAGAAAGGTATTTTGTTCCTGGAATATTTGTGATTATAGGTCTTATCAGACAAAAGAAAAAGCCATTCTCGAGTGGGAAACGAATGCAAAACTTCAGTCAAGATTTTCGAAAGAAAGAATACTTAGAAATTGGGAGAACTTCTATAGAAGAAAATAAGTGAGAAGCGTTGGCCAGGGAAGTGCCAGCGCTTTTTGTGTTTAATAAGCAATTTTAACCCAGTGGCTATAATGGAGAAATTCTTGGATTAGATTAAGACAGCTATTCCTGCGGGTCTAGGAGACATTAGATTACAAAGTGTTTTTTTTATATTACAAAATGGAAGGATTATGTTGTGTTTTGTCGAAATTATCCATTTAAAGACTTAATAACGTGGGCAAATGATGTGACTTATTATTACTTTTAAACGGAGTTTAAATTAGAGATTATATACTTTGAGATACTACGAATCTAATAATTAGTCAGGATGGATTAAAGATGACACTTCAATTTAATGAGTTAGATGTTAGGATAATTAATTGGTTGAATTCTCAGGGTTATACAACAATTCAAACAGAAGATAGCAAAAGTAAGTGGGTTTTCGGGCGCAATCAATTAGGTGAACATCTTTTTATTAATGTTATAACGCGACAAAGTGAACAGCCTGAAATCAATATTATTGATAACGATGACAAACTAGAATTGATCGAACAGTTAAAAGCAAAATATAAATGTGAGGCATACTTTGCAATTCTGGCACCTAAAAATGGAAGAACATGTTGTTTCATTTTTAGTTTAAAAGATCTATTGGAATTTCCATGGAATATTGGAAGAGAGAGAGTAAAGGCATTTAATTTTAATCCCAAATATGAAAAGCAAATTGATCAATATAAACAGTCTGAAACTCTACAAGTCCAAAGCATTGAAGATATACAACTAGAGAGAAGTATTGCTAATAAAGAATATATAATTGGCGAACCAACGAAATTTTATCTGTTGACAGTTAAAAGAGATGTCGATCACTACGAAGTTCGATTTATGGAAGATGAGTTACTTCATGAGAAAAGGGTAGTGAGCAACAGGCTTCGTGGAGCAAAAATTGAGGGAATAAGTATGCTTCTTAATCGGTATCCTTCCGCTGACTTCAATCATTCTATGATGGTACACTATAAGGCTGATCGTAATGGCGATAAGCCGTGGGTGAAGGACACAAGTGAAGAAGTGAAAGAAATATATCAAGAAATAATAAGTAAATTACAAGCGAAGCAAAATTCTATTGATGAACTTGGCAATACTCATTCTCTAAGAGGAGTAACAACCAAGATAAATCTTAATGAATATCAAACAATCTTCAACCACGACATCACACACGAACGTTGTAAGCAAGTTCTTGATCAAATTGAAGCTCCCTTAAAGCCAATCGTGCAACAATTTATGGATAGCCTTAACGATCCTAGTCTATACCTCCATACATATGGTGTCACCTTAACAACTACTTATCACGATGCATTGAATCCTAAATATGCTGAACAAAGAAAAGAAAGCAATATCGGTCGAAAGTATTTTATTCAGATCATGAAGAAAATCGGGGATTCTGAGGTAAATGCACTTACGCTTGAGTTTAATGGGATGGAGAGGAAAGTCTTACTTTCAGTTGAAACGAATTTTTATCCGATTTGGGAAGCAGTCCGACTGAATAGGATTAATGGTATTGTCAATGAGCTGAATCCCGTTGTAGATGTACTTGTTTCGAGCCAATCCAAGGAATCAACAATTCGAGAACTTCTTAAACGACAAGAGCTAGAGGATTTTATTAAGTCTTGTATTAAGCCTAGGAAAAGACCATGGCTGTATTTTGCCAAATGTATTTCGCTAGAAGGCGAATGGTCTGTAGAAAAACTTCTTGATGAATTGAAAGAAGCATGGCATTACTTAGAACCTATTCGTAATTATTTGCAGGAAGAGAAGAAAGTCAGTATCCAAGCAGCACATATTTTAACACTTGTGCAGGTTGAAGATGCAAACCAGGAAATGACTTTGTTCCACAGATCGTATCAACTGCAGTACGGTTCCGTTGAGCAAGTAAAATCGGGTGTCTGCAGGCAGCAATTTTCTTTGAAAGATCAAGAGCAGCTGATTGTAAAGGGTTACGTAGTTTATTATCAATTTCAGGAAAAACAATCGCCGCACCAAGTCTTGGCAGTTAAATTAGATGGACATAGCCACATATATACAAACGTTCGCAACCTGCTCGGTAGAGGAACGAAGGATTGGTGGATTCGTAAGCTGTTTGCCACGCAGTCTTTGAATAATGCTGAGGTGCTGGAAACGGGAAAGTCTTTATTAAGGCAACACGGTTTGGAAGTTAAAGAGAGCGAATATCTCGCAGGTACTTATGACAATGTCTCTGAAGCCTTTACAGAGGCTGTGGATGTTGTCAAAAAAAGGCTGATCACTGCAGCACTACTATTTGCTCATGCTAGTGAGAAGCTACAGCTTCCAACTGTAGATGATATGGGGCCTATTATTGATGAGGCTGATGAACAAGGAGGAGACTCAGAGGAAGAAGAATACACCGCGAGTTTCCAACTTACGTCCATTCTGGAGCTAATCGCAAATAGCAGCTTTACTTTTGCAAAAGAAATCATTCGGGATCTTCATTTAAATTTAACGGCACTAGACGATAAGCATTTTGTAATTTTGAGCGGCATATCTGGTACTGGGAAAACTCAACTGGCACGGCTATATGCTAACGCGGTATACGGTATGGAATATGAGGCGGACAACCCTTACATGTCTGTTATTCCAGTACGGCCTGATTGGACGGATTCTAGTTCTTTATTCGGTTATTACAGCTCATTCGAAAATCGGTATGTCATTCCTGAGTTTTTGAGAATGGTGTTGAAAGCTCATCAAGAACGTGAGAAACCGCATTTTGTGGTCTTCGATGAAATGAATTTGGCGAGAGTGGAATATTATCTTAGTGATTACTTGAGCGGCGTGGAGTCGAGGAAGGAAATTCCTTTACATAACCGAGCTGATCTTATTGATATTCCAAAGACTGTTACAATTCCACCGAACTTGTATGTAATTGGGACGGTAAATGTAGACGAGACGACTCATTCAATTTCTGATAAAGTCTTGGACCGTGCATTTGTTATGACGCTAAGTGAAGTGGATTTCGATACGTTCTGGAAAAGATCCGCTGAGAATGTAAGGGTTAAGCTTCAGATAGAGTTTGACTTTTTGAAACAAGTACATAATATTCTAAAGCCCTATTATCTTCATTTTGGTTATCGTTCTATGAATGAGATGCTCCAAAAATTATCACATAATAAAGACCTGGAAGCTAATATTCAAATGAATGAAATGGAGGCTCTTGAAAAGGTCATTATTGAAAAAGTGCTCCCTAAAGTTCGCGGCGATGACTCCATTTCAGAAATGTTAACTAAACTTCATCAGGTTTTTGAAGCAGAGTTCGGATCGGATTCTGCTGCCTTAAGTATCGTAGAGCGGATGGAAAAGGAGATTGCGCGATATGGAGCCGCTCAGTTTTGGAGATAGCTTTTTAGTCCGTTCAAGAGGCGGTGAATGGCTCCCGATTGAAAAAGCTTATTTAACCGAGGCAACAGAATTTGAATGGCAATGGGAACATATAGACATTTCTATTTTGCTGATGCAGGGTATTCCTCTAACTTATCGGAAAGTAGATGGTGGAGTTACAGGTCATTTTATGACTCCATTTCAAAGTGGGCAGTTGACTTTTACATTAGAACATCAGGCATACGAGACCTACGTATACCCAGATGATCGAAAAATGACTGCAGAGCAATATGACATTATGCTTCTTGAAATTTTGGATGAAGCAGCGGTATGCTTTGATCATGCAGGGCTTACGATTCCAATTAGCACTCAGGACAGAGCAAGGGATGTCTCATGGGCACAATGGAGTTATATCGATCATGGGTTTAAGGATCTTGCTTCCTATATTCGGCGTTTTTTGGAACATCCGTTAAAGCGACTGTCTCAGAAAGATACTTTACTGAAGCGGGAACAAATGAAAGTCGTTACGAACAGAACATCGCAATGGCTAGAAAGACATTATGCTAAAGATCCTTCGAGTGTAATTCCAGCTAACGTATTAACACATGTTCGAATAGACACTTACGAAATGTATGAAAATAGGGTCATAAAAAGATATCTTTTAGATCTTCAAAGCCTTTTAGTTACATATATACACTGCAGTTTAAGCGATGTTTCAAAGAAGGCTGCAAAGTACGGGGATCTGGTGAGATATTGGTTGAGACAGGGCATTTTCCAAGAGATTACTTCGTATCAGGGACCTATACAGGTCTCTACAATTTTTCGTAAGCATCCTATTTATCGTTTATGTTACAGGTGGTTTGATCGTTTATATCAACATGGTAACGAGCGAATTGGATTCGAGTATCCCTTCCCACTTAAGGATACGTTTGCTTTGTATGAAATATGGTGTTACATGCAGGTATTAAGATTGTTGAGGGAAAAGAGTTTGATTAAGAATTCTGCAAATCTTTATAAGTCTACATTGGATCGTTTCTTTTTATCGCTTGCTAAACATAAAGAAAGTCATGTATCGCTTGCTAACGGCCATCATCTATATTATCAAAGAGTTTTTCAATATAATTCTCATCCTTTTTATTCGTTCACACAACGAATGGAACCGGATATTACTTTGGAGAGTAATGAAGGAATTCTCATTTTTGATCCTAAGTATCGTATTCCAACTAATTTGAGCACAGCTTTAGGAGAAATGCATAAATATCGAGATGGGATTCTTGTAAAAGATTTAGAGATTCCTGCAGTAAAGAATGTATTTATTCTTACTCCTTCAAAGGGAGAGGAAGAACCACGATACTTTCAGGAGTGGTTTCATGATCAGTATCGTATGGGGGCTATAGTAATGGTTCCTGGGGAACCTAGTAATCCAGCTTTGGAAAGGGTCATTAATGGGTTTATGAAAAATATATAGGAACCTTCTAAAGTGGTTATTCTTACTTTAAACGATTATGAGTTGGGAGACTATCTCGGTTCAGTCGGATTTTGCTACGCTGTTAATAATCTTATATGCTTGAGTCCGTGGTTAAAGAGGCTTATGCTGCTTTCGAATTTCTTATTCAATCTATTGTTAATCCTATTAAATGATTATGGAAGGATAAACGGATGCCAACATTCCAAACTCGCTACTATGTTGCTTCGGATCTAGTACATAGTATTAATGATGACACATTTAATATATCGACAACTCTCATAGGAAGTTTTGGACAACTATTCTCAAGTAATCTAGTTAAACATTTAGGTCAACATTTCAATCCATATATTAATTCTTCTTCATTTCCAAACCTATGGGAAGTATATAAAACTAGTTGGGGAGTAAAAGTAGGAACTATTGAAATGCAAGATAACAAGCACAAGGCACAGGTCATTTCAGGCAATATTGGAGAAGTAATAATAATACCTGCTATTGCAGCAAACTTAAGAACAAGTATGGCTAATATTCCGTTTCATAGAATTAAATCAGTAAATAAATGCCCAGACTACAGAGTATCTTTGACCTCTACTGAGCTATCATCATTGTGGCCTTCACCATTAGTATCTCTTTTGACTCGAATAGCTCCTGATATGCCAGTGGAAGTAAAAACCTGTCTTGAGTCAGATAATTACTATCCATTTGAAGCGCTTCAACAGCTAGAGAGCTATTGGAGTCAATGCCCTGAGGATTTAAAAGGGTATGGTATAATTGCTAGAGTTAATTTAGAACCTGGAACAATTCGCTTTTATTTATTTATACCAAGAAGAAAACCATTTAATCTAAAGCTTTTTAGAAAAATAGCCTATAGTAATAACTTAATTAAAAAAGATACATTCAAGAATGCAAAAATTAGAAAGTCAAAACAACAAATAATTCTTGAGGCAACTGGGAGGTTATTCTTATAAGTATGAACATTTTATTTGATTTAAATAATCATTTATTATCCCAATGGTCCCTTGATTACGAAAATTGTAAGGAGAGTAAAAATTATTTCTTAAGTATTTTAGAACATGAGAACCATGATTTTCTTATTATGAACCAACTAAATCAAGCAATTAATAATACAGAAATTTTAACACTAGATTCGATAGATAAAGACGTATTCAGTCTTTTTAAATTTAAGTCAGTGTCTGGAGTGATTTATCGTAGTGATTTAATGATCATAAAATTAAGGGCAAGAGTTATACCTCCATTTAATTGGAAGCCTTTCAATGTCAAATCTTCAAATTTTACTTTGGACACTAAGGAAATAAACGAGTTTCTTGAGATTCAGTACAACTTTACATTATCTCATATAATGGGTTATTTTCATTTCACAAGCCTTGGAACTATTGAAGGGAAAATTTACACTAATAAAGTAATTATAAGCCATGAATACCGAGATCAAATAAAAAAACTATTACGTATCCTAACAGATAAGATTTATGAGAAGGAATCGAAATAAATTAAATGTTATTTTGATAACATATTTCCCCTAATCAAATGATATCTAGGACTTCCTTTATAATTAACTATAAAATTTATTGCCCGGGGTAATAACATTAAGAATAAAAGCGCGGAAACGATAGTAGATTCTTCGAATCCAAGTTGTTATTTATCTAGCTCTTTTTTTGTGAACACCAAATTATGAATTCCCTTTAATAACAACTAAAGTATGGAGGTATATTCAATATGAATAAAGACGAACCGTCAGTCACATTAATAACAGGTGCATATTCTAAGGATAAGTATTTCGCTCCAGAGTTTTCATCTCTTACCGAAAATCAAACCTTTTCCTTGAGAGAAGAAGTAATAAAAGAGCACCAAGAGGTCAGCTATATACTCGAAACTATTTTTAGAGTGGGAAATAATAAAGATCTTGATTTTAAAATATTCAACTTCTTACGCCGAGCAGATCAAGCCTATTCCCAATATAAGAATGGCAAAGAAGAGCTAGATGAATTTTTTAGAACAGAGAAAAAATTTCTGCAATATGTAAGGGCATTAAACTACTTTGAGCTTTCTCTTTCATTATTATACCAGTCATATAGAACATTAAACCTCGGAGTAAAGGGGTTTAAAAATTTTTTTGATAGTGGTGATGGATCTATTTTCGACCGTTTAAATAAGTTTGACAATAATATTAAGCACCTAGATAACAACATTTATGATGGAGATGTACATGTTCCTGTATGGCTAGTTAACGAAGGTCTAAAAACGCTTTACGCAAATAAAGGTACAACGAAGGATCAAGTCGCCATTATCACCTATGGAGAACTTCGAGATATATTCACTGATTTATTTGACGAGTGCAGGAGAGTCAGAGAGGCTCAATTTACAAAGGAAGGCCAACAATAGGCAAGCAAGTACTTATACAGTGCATCTTTAGATTTAGTTAAGCTAGAAACTATTTATAGTGTTTTTGCATGGTTCAACAACACAAAATATTAAATTTTGTTCCTTAATTCACTATATATTTCGATTCTAATAATCTTAATGTCATCAAATAAACTCTGTATAAGCTTTACGTTCTTCATTACTTAGTTAGTTCTATTTCTAAGGTTAGCGTACCTAAATTTAAGGGTTTTGTAACACAACCAGACTATGTACTATTTTTAATTAATTTAGAATTGAAAACATACTTAAACTGGAATAAGTTAGGTAGAGAGATCTCGGTTGGAGACTGAAGGTAATGCATTTTAGAAGTAATTTCAAACGGCGATAAGAATGAGGCCGTACTGCTCAAAGACTGCAATAAATCTGTCTGCTATTTTATTGCTGAGTTTTTTACCAGACAAATGAAAAAGCCATTCTCGAGTGGGAAACGAATGCAAAACTTCAGTCAAGATTTTCGAAAGAAAGAATACTTAGAAATTGGGAGAAATTCTATAGAAGAAAATAAGTGAGAAGCGTTGGCCAGGGAAGTGCCAGCGCTTTTTGCATTCAATAAGTGTTTTTGGCTATGTGGCCTATATTGGATAAGTTCTTGGATGAGATTATTTCCGAGGAGCTCAGAAGCACCCAATTTCAGGGTGTTTTTCTATATTACAAATTGGAAGGATTTATGTAACTTATTGTCGAATTTATCCATTTAAAAGGACTGTTAACCTACTGAAGATTGGAAAGGAATTACTACCTATGAATAACGAACTATCTCAATTGGCAATTCAAAGCTTTGCTGCCCCGTTTTATTTCATTGCTATGTGTATTGCATTATTTACATTTATAGGAGCATTATTTTATTATCGTTTCTTAAGTAAGTGGTTACATGAGAAGCTTGCGACACTAGTCTGGTTCATTGGAGCTGTCTTTATTCTATTTACAAGCTCCGAGAAATTTAATGAAATAAAGGTTTTCGTTAAAGACTGGACTGTTACAGGCATGATTATAGGGATGATAAGCTCTGCTGTCGTACTGGGTGTTGTAGTTGCCCTACTTCCTAGTAAGAAAAAGGGGAAAGTCAGAAAAACGAAAGTGAAATCTAGCAGCAGCAAAGTGCAACGACCACACTCTTCTACACAAAATAGATCGGATCAAGAAATTCTAAGTAGTTCGCTGGAAAGCTTATCGGGAGCGGAGTTCGAACGATTGCTTGCGTTGTATTTTCGAGATAAAGGCTATGAGGTTAAGGAAGTTGGTATAGGTGGTAAGGATGGTGGCGTGGATCTTGTCATTATTGACCAACGTGGTGAGAAAACAGCCGTACAAGCCAAGTGCTACGCAAACCATAACACTATTGGTGTACAAACTGTGCGCGAATTGGTTGGAGCTAAAAGGAATCATGATTGTATTTTATCGTTACTAATTACTACTTCGGATTTAACGGAACCTGCGAAGAAAGAAGCTGAGCAGTTCAAAGTTGATTATTGGCATGGGGCGGTTGTAGAGCAGAAATTAAAATCATGGGGAAAATGGCAACCAACGAATAAGAAGCAAAAGGCACAACCAGTGAACGATACAGTTCAAAACGAAGTGCAAAGATCTCAAGCGCAAGTCTCAGCTTCCAAAGAAACAATATGTACCTGTGGCGCTCCTATGGTTACTAGGAAAGGGAGGGAGGGGAAACCGTTCTTGGGTTGTTCCACATTTCCTAAGTGTAGGCAGACGAAGTCGATTCAATAATATAAAAATAACAAAGCCTACTCGAGTTCAGTCAGACTCAAGTAGGCTTATTTTGTGTTCGCGGTACTACCCATCTTCTTGATCATCCTCGACAAGATCAATAATCTCCCGTATATCCTCAATATTTAAAGCCTCAGCAATCCTAACAATATGAGAGAAATTCACATTTTCCCTTTTCCCATTGGATAACTCACTTAATGCTGCATGTCTTACATCAGACAATCTAGATAATTCACGTAAGGATATCTTATGTTGTTTGGTAAGACTCGCAATTTTAACTACTATTTTTTTTGCCATGTAGAGCCACCTTTAAGGAACCATAATTAATGTTGACTATACGCAATAACGTACCATATAATATTTCTATTACTGGTACGCATATAAGTAACAATGAGGAGGGGATTGTTATTCAAGATATAGAGAGTAAATACGATGGATTTGCTGTAGAAGAAGATACACTCATTCAAAGAATCGGAGTATGTAACGACTGTATTGAAGTTATTTTAAAGTATGTATCTGATAAGGTAGATCCTATTCATATTCTAACGGCAGAAGATATTATAACCGCGATTCATCAGATAGGTCAGGACCTAGATACAGAATTACTGCATGTCAGGTTAGAAAAGAGTTTATTGGAAAGAAAGTTTAATTCACATCAAACATAACTTGTTCGGAGAGATTAGGTGTATTCTACTCTCATCCTCATCTGGGAGACTATGGATAGCGTGATTAACAGCCAACGAAGGTTCACAAACCCTTCCTTGGCTGTTTTTATTTTGTATTCTCCATCTTCAACTACGACCCATACATTCCCCCGTTTGCCCTACCAAGAAGTGAATCCAAACTCACCTTAGAATTAAATGTCTCGAAGGTACAACATTTAGTTTTAGTAACTTTTCAGGAGGGAATTCCGCAAAATATGTCGAATTAAAACGATAGATGGATAATATTAGGTGAAAATGTAGTCCTAAGGAGGGGGGTTACATGGGTTACGTTTATAGAAACTGAAAAATAACTTCAGAGGATGGTTGTCGGCAATGGGATTGAAGGGGAAAGCTGCACGATTTGGAGGAAGATGGGTTTCACTGCTAGTATGTGTTATTTTGGCGTTCGGGCTGACCATTCCATTTGGGGGACAGAAAGCGTCGGCTTCGTTCATATTCGCACCGCTCGAGAGTATCGTAGGGCCGATTAGTAGCGTGTTACCACCCGATATCATAGAATACAACAACGAGTTATATATAACGGTGAAAGCTGCAGGAGAACATGGGGACATCGTAAAGGTGTACAAGTATAATGGATCGACATGGGACGATATCTCTGGCTCAGGTATTCAATCACCTTCAGAAAACGTAGATCTCTTTATTAATGCACACCCTAAATTGGTTGTACACGATGGCGCTTTATATGCCTACTGGTCAGAAAGAGAATTCGAATCAAAATTACGGGTGAAAAAGTACCAAAATAACAGTTGGTCATGGGCGGACGGCGGAGACAGATTGAACTACAATCCCGACGAATACGCAGATGGCGCATTTTTGATAAGTTTTAACGGCGTTCTCTACGCATTTTGGACTGAAGAGCAATCCGGCAGTGCCCAAATTCGCGCCAAAAAGCTAGTGGGCGGTACCTGGGTAACTGCGGACGGCGGTACATCGCTGGGCAGCACACCGAGCTACTTGCACGCCTCGATTTCTGCCGATGTTTATAATAATGCGTTATATGTAAGCTGGAAACAGGATTCTAATACGCTTGTTCGAGTCAAACGTTTGGATAGCAGCGGTTGGCAGTTTGTCGATAATGGCGGTCTTAGCGCAACGCTCTTGGCGAATCCAAGCTTACGAGCGCTGGATAGCGGGCTTTTTATGATCTGGACAGACTCTGGGCAAATTAAGTCCAAAAGATACAATGAATCCTCTTGGGATGCTGCAGATACCGGCTTGAGTAACGGGCCAAGTGATTTATACCCGGTCATGACCGTTTCGAATGGGAAATTGTATGCGGCCTATTTGAAAGGGAATAACGGGATCGTCTTAAAGCGGTACGAAGGTTCCGAATGGGTAACGGAAAGTGACTTAGTGCCAATCCCTAACGGTCAATTTGAAATAGGCTTCTATAATAATGAGATGTATATCGCCTATCGAAAGGGAGTCTCTGTGAATTTCTATTCGTCAGAATTGCGAACCATTAGCCCAACTACGGCAGAATTTGATAAAAATGTGCCAGAGCCTGTTGCAGTAGTGTTATCGGCGAACGGATTAGGACTGACAAGCATCACGGATGATTCTACGCCTCTTGTATTGGGAGCGGATTACACACTAAATGGCAAAATCGTAACGATTAACAGCTCGTACTTGAACCAGCTGCCGCTTGGAACGAAGACACTGACGTTCAATTTTGGCATCAGTCCGCCTCGGACGCTGACGCTATCGATTATCGATACGTCTGGCCCGCAAAACAGCAAGATTACGCCGGAATCCGGCACATTTGATAAAAACATGACGCTGCAATCCCCGTTGAATGTAAGGATGGCTACCTATGGAAATACGCTGGTGAGCATCGCTGATGGCTCGACTCCTCTAGTCGGGGGAGTGCAGTACAGCATCAATGACAGCACGGTCACGCTGAACAGCACGTATTTGGCGAGTTTGCCGATCGGCACGAAAACGCTGACGTTCAACTTTAGTGCCGGTGCGCCGCAGACATATACGATCACGGTGGTCGATTCGACCGTTATTCCAGCTCCGGACGCTCCAGTGCTGCAGTCGGCCGTACCGGCCAACCGGCAAGTGACTTTGGGATGGAGCTCGGTAAGCGGAGCGACAGGATACAACTTGTACCAAACAGTAGCATCAGGTACGTACGAAAGCGCTACGCCGATTACTGTATCGGGCGAGGTGTATAGCTATACGTTCAGTGAATTAACGAACGACACCACATATTACTACATCGTGAAAGCGACCAACAGCTCGGGTGAAAGCTTGGCATCGAATGAGCTGAGCGCTCGGCCAGTTAGCCCTGTCGACAATTCGACAGACAGTGGCAGCGGCAGTACGCCGAATACCGGTGTAATCGTACTCGTGAATGGCAAAGCCGAGCAAATTGGCTCAGCGTCGATGACGACGGTGGATGGGCAGAAGGTCACTACGGTCGCTATCGACCCAGTGAAGTTGGAAGAGAGGCTGAATGCAGCCGGACCAAAGGCAGTCATTACGGTTCCGATCACGACAACATCGGATGTAGCGGTGGGTGAGTTGACTGGGCAAATGCTTAGCAATTTGGAGAAGAAGCAAGCGATCCTCGAGATCAAAACCGATGGAGCCACATACACGATTCCAGCTGAGCAGATCGACATTGATGCCATCTTGGCACAGTATGGACAAGACGTGAAGCTGTCGGATATCAAAATCCAGATCGAGATCGCCAAACCTTCAACGTTGGAAGAATCAATCGTACCGAACGCAGCGAAAACGGAAGAATTCAGCATCGTGCTGCCACCGTTGAAGTTTACGGTTCGCGGTATCTACAACGGCAATTCATTTGAGATTTCCAAGTTCGACTCGTATGTGGAGCGTACGATCGCGATCCCAGATGATGTTGACGCATCGAAGATTACGACAGCGATTGTCGTAGACCCGCAAGGCGTAACGCGCCATGTGCCAACGCAGGTCGTGCAGATCGATGGCAAATTTTACGCTAAAGTAAACAGCTTGACGAACAGCCTTTATACGTTGATCTATCATCCGATTACATTTAAAGATGTAGAGACGCACTGGGCGAAGGAAGCCGTAAATAATCTAGGTTCGCGGATGATCGTGAACGGCGTGGGTAATGGCTTGTTTAACCCGGATCAAAGCATGACTCGCGTGGAATTCGCAGCAGCTATAGTACGTGCGCTCGGTTTGAAGCCGGAAAGCAGCGCTACATCGCCGTTCAAAGATGTGAAGAGCAGTGATTGGTTCAGCGGAGCTGTGCAGACGGCACATGCGTACGGCTTGATCAGCGGGTTCGAGGACGGTACGTTCCGTCCGCAAGAGAGCATTACACGCGAGCAGGCCATGGTCGTGATCGCCAAGGCGATGAAGATAACGAAGCTGAAGCCTGCAACCGCTTGGACGCCAGCGGTGAGCGACTTCACAGACAGCGCCATGCTGGCGGATTGGGCAGCGAGTAGTGTCACGGACCTGCTGAAAGCCGGACTCGTGACCGGCCGCGACGGCAGCAACCTTGCGCCGAAAGATGCAGTGTCCCGAGCAGAGATTTCAACGCTTGTGCAGCGTCTGCTGCAAATGTCTGGCTTGATTAACTGAATGAGATGAAGCAATTGTAGCCTGGGTTGTCCATTTATCGTCATCTGGCGATAGGTGGGCAGCCCTTATTTATTAGTGAATATTTTAATGAAATTGTGTTGGAACAGTTGAAGCAGCGCGTAGACGATCCCTAGCAGAAAAAGGGACTTGTACAACAAGCCCTAATTATGTATTCTTAACCCCGAATCAACGTGACCTTAAACACACTTCCTGACTCGGAACTTGTCTCCAGTTCAACGGTCCCCTGGAATAATGCAAGCAAATGGCGGACTATCGACAGGCCAAGACCAGCCCCGCCATTCCTACGTGCCCGTGATGAGTCGATTCGATAAAACCGCTCAAAAACCAGTTCCCTGGATGTAGGAGATATTCCCCTCCCCGTATCCGAAACCCGAATCACAACCCGTTCGTCTTCATGCAAAACCTGCAGCGTAACGCTCCCATTTGGCCGATTATACCGGATGGCGTTGTCCAGCAGGTTTCGAAAGACCAGGAATAAGAAGCTTTCTTCTCCCTTAACCAAACCAGATAAGGGCTCCGTCAGATGAAGCGTCACTCCGTATTTGACTGCCATCGGTTCCATAAATGAAGTTGCATCTGCGAGAAGGGTTGCAAGCTCAACAACATTGTGCGCATCATGCGTCCGATCGTACGTTCCGTCAGCCAGCAGCAGCAAATCCTCCGTTAATGACTCTAGTCGCGAAAGCGTCCGCTCCGTTGTCTCCCTGTAATCTCTCCATTCGCTTGGATCAATACCAGAGCTGTCTCCGGCCACTTCAAGATTCGTGCGCAGGATGGAAAGCGGTGTTCTTAATTCATGAGCGGCGGCGGAAACAAACCGAGCCTGCTGTTTAAAAGAGTGCTCCAGCCCATCCAGCATCGTATTAAATGCGATCCCGAGCTTCTTCAATTCATCATGTAGTTGGTCAATCTCTAACCGGTTGTGCAGGGTGGTTGCCGTTATACCAGCAGCTGTTTCACTCATCTGTTTCACAGGCTTCAGGATAATCACTGCGAGCCATTGCGCGCTGAGAACCATGCCTGCTAAAGCTACAAGCAAGCTTATGATTCGCCCTTGTATCTCGGATACAATCCTGTATGCGGAGAAAAAAGACTCTATGGACGCATATAGAATAATCATTATCGCCAAAAAAAGAATAGCAAACAGCGTCAATCTTGAACGCAGTGAAAGACGGTTCCATCGTCTCATTTCGTTTCCTCTTTCTTTTCAGCTGTGCGCATAGCCCATTTATACCCATAACCTTGAACGGTCTGAATATACCTTTCTCCTGCCTCTGGATCATGGTGCGAGAGCTTTCTGCGCAGGGAATTGATGTGAACCCGGACCGTTGAGGTAAGTGGGTCCGCATGGATATCCCATACGTGTTCAAGTAGCTTTTCAGATGAAATGACTTCGCCGGGATGCAGCATCAGATATTCGAGCAAACCGAATTCTTTTTTCGTCAATGAAATAAGCGTATTCTCAAACCAGACTTGCTTCGTTTTCGAATCAAGGGTAAGCTGCTCGAAATGCAAGACTGGGCTTTTCACGGAAGAACTCCGGCGAAGGAGCGCCCGTATGCGGGCAAGCAATTCATTGAACACGAAGGGTTTGCGGAGGTAGTCATCTGCACCTGAATCGAGCCCTTCTTCCACCTCGTCCGGATGGCTGCGCGCTGTCAACATGAGGATAAAAACATCGTTATGGTGTGATGACTGGCGAATTCGTTGACAAAGTGAAATGCCATCCAGCTCCGGAAGGTTGATGTCGAGGAGAATCACATCATATTCATTGGTATCTGCCAACTCCCATCCCGTTAGCCCGTCAACAGCGCTGTCCACTGCATAACCTTCTCGCTTTAAGCCCTTGGCTAATGCACGTGAAAGGTCCTCCTCATCTTCAACAATGAGGATTCGCATAATACCACTCCCTTCCTTTTATGACAATAGCATACCACTCGCATTTTTGCGATGCGAGGAAAATAATCGTATCTTTCGTAGCTTACTTAACAAGGATTTAACAGCTCGGCCCTTATAATCAAGGCATATCTTCCTTTTGCATGGAGGGTGTTGGACAGAATGATAAGAAGGAGGAGTTTCTTTGTTAATTGAGGTTGTATCCGCTGGACCGGGGTGTTCGATTTGTCAAAAAGCGCTAAAGCTAGTTAAGCTAGTAGCGGTAGAATTTCCGCAAGTTGAGACTCGTGAGTTACATGTGGTCGAACAGTTTGAACGTCTCCAAGAATTGAACATTTTCAGTGCTGGAGCGATTCTCATCAATGGGAAAGCTGAATTTGGCTCTTTACCTTCGTTGCCTAAGCTTCGTAATCGTGTATACGAATTGCTCAATTAGGAAGAAAATCTACTAAATCCAAGGAGAAACTAATGGAAGATTTATATCATTTTACGATCACAGGCGGAATTTCCGGCTCTACCTATATCCTTGTGTTCGTCGTCGGAATCGTGAGCGCGGTTTTGGCATGCTATTTGCCTGTGCTTGCTATGTTTGCGAATTATGTCCAGAGAGGAGCAGCCGGTGATAAAAGAAAAGCCATTCGGATATCCATCAACTTTATCTTGGGTATGGTTGTCACTTCACTGATAACTGGTTTGATCTTCGCGCTGCTTGGCCAACAGTTCCTGCCCTTTGTTGAGAAATATCGTTTGCTAAACTGGGTTCCGCCGCTCTTTGACATTTTGGCTGGTCTGCAGTTGCTTGGTGTCATTTCATTCGCAATGCCTACTTTCCAAAAGCCCTTGAGCCGCCCAGAAGGCCCACAAGGCACCGTGGCTGCTTTCAGACTAGGGATTCCTTATGGACTTGTCATTTCGCCCTGTGCAATCCCAATCTTTTTTGCTCTGATTAGCTATATTGCACTTCAGGGAAGTCCGCTTCACGGAGCGTTGCTCATGACTACTTATACGTTAGGGAAGAGCGCGGTACTCGCAGCTGTTGCAGTCTTTTCCATTACTATTCTACGCAAATTGGCAAAATGGGGCGGTCCTGTAAAAAAAATTGCCGGCTACCTATCAATCGTAATTGGTATTGCTTTTCTGGTAATTGGGTTTATTAAATAATTGCCTTGGAAAACTGCTTCGTGTCCTGATACACTTGGAACAAGACAGGTGTCCACATTGGAAAACTAAGAATGAGTGAGCGTACAGAAGAATTTATTATTACATATAATAGGAGGAGAATTATTCATGTCATTAAATAAAGCGCTAGAAGAAATGAAACAACAGTTTATCGCCCATTCGCCAGCAGAAGTTCAGGCTGCGATGTTTCGTTCGATCCGAGAACAACAGGAGTCGGGAGTACAATACGGCCTGCAGGAAGGGCAGAAGGCGAAGGACTTTACGCTGAAAAACGCGATGGGCGTCCCCATTCACTTGTACGATGAACTGGCCAAAGGTCCTGTCGTTCTCACCTTCTACCGTGGTGGCTGGTGCCCGTACTGCAACTCGCAGCTCCGGGCATATCAGAGAGTGCTGCCGGAGATTGAAGCGTTAGGTGCCAGGCTCATCGCCGTTAGCCCGCAAAGCCCAGATAACACGCTTTCTCATCAGGAGAAGGAAGAGCTGCAGTTCCAAGTACTGAGCGATACGAACGGTCTAGTGGCCGCCTTTTACAATATTTTGTACGACGTACCGCCTTACATTCAGGAGATCATGACGAACCTGTTCAAGCTGAATCTTGCAGAATATAACGCAACGGAGCGATGGATTCTCCCCATTCCTTCCACATTCATGATCGACGAGTCCGGCATTATCCGTTCCGCGTACGTCAACCCGGATTTTATGAAGCGTTTGGAGCCAGAGGATATTCTGGTTGAGTTAAGAAAGTTGTGAACTGCCATCGACTCGAATTAAAGCAAAGACCCATGCGATGAAGACGCATGGGTCTTCGTCTGTTAAGATTTATGCCCCTTATATCCCTCAAAATGCCCCCATTTACACAAAATTATCCCCTTTTAACATTTTGATCATAATCTTTTAACTCTCTAATCACACAATTCAAATCCCGAACACAAAGCCCTAAATTCGCTCACAATGTTTAACACTTTGAAAACAGACAATTGCACTTTCCTGTCGTACCATGGCAATAGACAGATGAAATTAGCAAATTATCGAAGGTGAATAGGATGCGCAAGTGGCCCAAATTGTTGTTAAAAATAAGTCTTGTCATGGCAATTGTAGCCGGAGCTTTTTATTATTGGCTGCGTCCGTTGTTGGTCAGAATTGAAAGTACGACGCTGGCTGACGGCATACATGTGAAGTTTAAGACACAAGGAATGAATGTTGAAGAATACACGAATGATGCCTGGCAGCCATATTTCGCCAAGGGAATTAATATGGGGGCGACAATCCCCGGGCATTATCCTGGTGAACTGGCCATTTCCGAAGATGAATATGAGAGATGGTTTGGCATGATTCAGGACATGGGAGCGAATGTGATTCGGGTGTATACGATCATGATGCCCGAGTTTTACGAGGCGCTTGCCAAATACAACATGAAACATCAGAAAGACCCGCTATTCTTCCTTCAGGGCGTATGGAGCCCCGAGGAACAACTAATTGAAGGGCAGGATGCCTTCGATCCCAAGATCAAGGAGAAATTCGAGCAAGAGATTAAAGACGCAGTTGCGGCGGTTTATGGCAAAACCACCCTCACACCCGAACCTCACTCGGGCAAAGCGGGCGGTGCCTATAAATATAATGCAGGTCCGTATCTCATGGGCTGGATTGTTGGGACGGAATGGGATCCGAAGATGGTGAAGGGGACCAATGAATTGCATGCGGACACCCCGGACTACGCGGGAAAATATTTCAGCAGTACACCGGGTGCGAACGCTTTTGAGAAGTGGTTGGCCTTGATGGTCGACACGGCGGCGCAAACAGAGATTCAGTATGGCTGGCAACATCCGATGGCTTTCGCCAATTGGGTAACGACAGATCCGATTGCACATCCGGGGGAACCTCTAGTTGAAGAGGATATGGTCAGTGTCGATCCGACGCATATTGAGGCGGTGAATTGGGAAGCGGGCTATTTTGCCTCGTATCATATCTATCCGTACTATCCAGATTTCTTCGCTTTTGATAAGTCGTTCCAGGAAATGACCAATAGCAAGGGGGAGCCAGATAGTTACCTCACCTACCTGAATAAGCTAAAAGCAGCGCATCCGAATATGCCGGTGATGGTCACTGAATATGGCGTACCGGCTTCCTTAGGCGTAGCCCACGTGGGCACCCTTGGACGGAACCAAGGTGGTCATAGTGAGAAGGCGCAGGGAGAGATCGATGCGGAATTGCTAGGGCAGATTCACGAAACTGGCTATGCCGGGGCGATTTTGTTCACATGGCAGGACGAATGGTTCAAGAAGACGTGGAACACGCAGCGTTACGATGAAGCGGATCGAAGGGCGTACTGGTATAACACGCTGACGAATGAGTCTTTCTTCGGGGTGGTCGGCATGTTCCCAGGTAAGGATGAAGCAATTCACATTGATGGGGACGCCTCGGATTGGGACAAATTGAAGGATAAGACGAAGCTCGATATACAAGCTCCTGGCTTTGAGGAAATCTGGGCCACGCATGACGAGGGCTACCTTTACTTGCAAGCCAAGCTCTCTGAGCCGTTCGACCCGTCGAAGGAAAGTATCAATTTCGGGGTAGATACGCTGCCCGGTGGCAATCGTCATGGACCAGAGCTTCACGGCATGGTGCTTGATGAAGGATTAGAAACATTAATTGGGCTGTCAGATGACACTCGAAGCCGTATAACGATCGCTTCCAATTACGATATTCATGCACGGCTTTATGAGCGTGCCGGACTGCCGGCAGTCGATCCGAAGGAGAAGCTGGAGGATTCGGGGATTTTCAAACCTTGGAAGCTAGCGGTCAATTATCTGCTGGAATATCCCGACTCCCGGGTGAACCACCCCTTCGGGGATGTCGAGGTTGGGATTTTAGAGAGAGGCTACAGTGATCCGGCGCGTCCTGAATACAATTCGAAGGCGATGTGGCAGGTTCAGGGACAGGTGCTCGAAATGCGCATCCCGTGGATGCTGCTAGGATTCAGCGACCCAAGCTCTCTTAGTGTGATCAACTACACCCAGCCAAGCAAAAATAAATTTGAAATGACGCACGTGAAAGGCGTTCGCCTAGTTCCTTGGATTGTGAAGGAAAACCAAGTCGTCGGTCAGGAAAACCCCGCTGCGGCGCAGCCAGTAGCAGTGTCCGCTATGCCGCTATACACCTGGCAGGGCTGGGAGGATAAGGTGAATTACGTGGAACGGCCGAAACAAAGTTACTACATGCTGAAAGAGGCGTTGCATAAGATCAATGGCCCCATAACGACTAACGATCAACCGGGGAGCTGAAAATAAGGAGAGTGCAGGCGTGTACACCAATCTGAATGCAGCCATACAAGCGTTATATATTATTTTGGCTTTTAATCTCATCTGTGTGGTTATCATTTATGCCATTAAGGTGAGAAGTATTAGAAGGAGAGGGCTGAATGACCGATTCCAGACGAAGTTTAAGGATTATCTGACGTATGTGCAAGCTAATCTGGATGGGGTGGAGCCATTAAGGGTTCCTCCCTGGACGATGAATTCGGTGGAAAGGGAAGCCATGCAGGAGAAGCTGAATGATATGATGGAAATCTTCTCCGGCGAACAGCGGCACAAGCTTGTGCAGCTTTGCCTAGATCTGGGGCTTGTGCAGCACCATCAGGAGCGATTTAACAGCCGATCTTATCGGGTGAAGCTGGACGCTGCCTATCATTTGGGATGCATGCGGGTGAAGGAAGCAGTCCCGGGATTATTAGAAATGTTACAGAAGCACCCGCTCGATTCGTCGCTGTTTGTCGTCGCCCGAGCGGTCGCTAAGTGTGCCCGCAGCCAGCAAGAGCTCCAAGCCATGGTTGAGACTGTGCTGGGGCACAATAAGAAATGCTACGAGCTGATCGTGAATATGATCGCCGATTCGGATGTGGATGCCGGTGCCTTGTACACGAGCTATGTGAGTCATAAGAATCCAGCTTACATTCGCATTGGGCTCATCGGACTGAATGTCTACACCGATCCGGCAGCGGCCTCTGCGGTTTACCGACTCATGGATGCCGAGCAGGAAGACATTCAGCTTAAAGCGGTGGATTTGTACCTGAAAAGCTCCCGTCTACTGCCTAGAAATATCGTTAGCAAGCTGCTGAATCATTCCAATCTGAGCATTCGCCAATTGACGATAGAGGCTTTGGCTGATATGAAGAACACAGCTTACGTCGAACTCATGACTTTCAGTCTGAACGACCCTGATCAACGCATCGTGCATGCGTCAGGCAAGGGGCTGCTTCGTATGGGTGAAGAAGGTATGGTGGCGCTTTGTGAAAGTGCAGCAGCGATTCAAGGCACAGAACGCGGTCAGTTTATGATGCAGCTGATTGAGGATGAAATCAAGCATCTGTCCATGGGGCTGCACAATTGGAATAAGCTCATGCAATATAACACACTGGTGTATACCTATGACAAAATATTTCGCAAATCAAAACGTATTTATCGTGTCGTATAGGAGGGTTGCGTAAACATGTGGGTTTTCGGATATCAAGTAATTTGGGATTCATTTCTGAATGGATTAAGGGAGTTTTTGCTCTATTACAGCTATGCTGCGCTCTTTTATGTTGTTCTCGTCACATTGCTCTATTATTTTATCTTCGGCTTCTCGATTCGGCATATATTCTCGATTAAGCGGGGAATTCAGTACAATCGGATCAATAAGCTATCCAGTTCCAGTCAACTCCCGCCGGTTTCTCTCTTGGTGCCGGCCTATAACGAGGAGTTAACGATTATTGAGAACGTCAGGTCGCTGCTCGCGCTCAATTATGCCGAATATGAGGTGATCGTCGTCAACGACGGTTCGCAAGATGGGACATTGAAATGCATGCTTGAAGAATTCAAGATGGAACTTATTCATCCGGTGCTCTCCAGCTCGATTAAAACCGGAAAAGTCAGAGGCGTGTACCACAATCCCGAGTATCCCAATCTATATTTTATAGATAAAGTAAATGGCGGGAAGGCCGATTCGCTAAACGCAGGCATTAACCTCTCCCATTATGCGTTAATTTCCACGATTGATGCAGACTCTTTGCTTGAAAAGGATGCCTTAACGCGGATTGCCCGGGTGTACATGGAGAACCCTGAGGAGACGATCGCCGTTGGGGGCAATGTTCGTATCGTAAACAGTTGCAAGGTGGAAGACGGTATTGTGAAGGATGTTCAGTTTCCTCGCAAGCTGCTGCCGGCACTGCAACACGTCGAATATACGAAAGCTTTCCTAGGCGGCAGGATCGGCTGGAGCGCTGTCAATGGCCTCATTATTATCTCAGGAGCCTTCGGCGTGTTTCAAAAGAGGATGGTCATCGCCGTCGGCGGTTACCGTGGGGGCTACCCCGGTGAGGATATGAACATTGTCATTAAGCTTCACCGTCACTGTTTGGAGAATAAAATCCCGTACCGGGTAGCCTTCTGCCCAGATGCGGTTTGTTGGACGCAAGCCCCTGATTCGTACCGCATCTTGAGCAGCCAGCGCAAGCGCTGGGGGCGGGGGAATCTGAAGAACATGATTGAGGAAGGGATTCACATGGTGATGCGCCCGAAATACAAAATTTTCGGCATGCTGACACTTCCCTATAACATTATTTTCGAAACGTTGAATCCGTATTTCCGTCTCAGTGGTCTGTTGGCGATATTGGGCTACTGGATGCTGAATATGACAGATTGGCACACCGTGGTGATTTTTTCATTAGTCAATTTATTTTCCTGCTTTGCCTTAAGCCTGGGGGCCCTGTTTATTGAAGAGACGGCCTTCAGCCGATATCCCAAGCTGAGTGACTTGAGCAAAATGATCTTGTATTCGCTCTTAATGTTTGCGGGGTATCGGCAAATCGGTGTTTGGTGGAGGTTAAACGGACATGTCCAATTCCTGCGGAATAACAACTCGTGGGGTACGATGGTCCGTACCAACTTTAATAAATAGCAATTCTAAACAAAGACAAGAGGAGTGGAGAAGATGGCTGTATTAGTGCATGATCCGATTCAAGAAGCAATTTTGCAGGTAGCAGAAAAAGTTCAGGCTTCGTATAAAAAGGGTGCTCCATACGGGATGATCCTTGTGCCATGTGCAGCGGTGGGCCCAAAGGTATTGGAACAAATGCAGTCCTATGTAAGCGGCTTTGAGCCAGAAATGCCCCTTCAGTGCTTCTACTTGGATGCCAGCGGACTTATCGGAATTGTTCTGTCCGGGCAGAAACTGATTAACACCCATTATGCATCGCTCGTGCTCAAAGAGTTCCTCGAACAGCAGAATATGCTCGAAGGTCAGATGGTCGTCGCCAGTTTCCCTGAGAGCGGAGAGCTGACGGAACAGTCGATGTCACAGATGCTTCATACAACACTCCAAGGAAAAGGGGAGAGCAGAGATATTCACCTTTTCATGAATCATGGGGCTCAACAAGGTATTACTTCGATTCTTATTGCCGATCCGGACGAGGTGAGCAGAGAGTTCGTCAAGCTGCGCTTAGAGATCAATGGTTACAAGGTAGAAGAGGCTAAGGATGGCAGTGAAGCGCTTGAGAAATTCGAGAAATCAATGCCAGATTTGGTGATTACAGAGCTGAACCTCCCCATTCTTGACGGCTACCAGTTGATTGACAAAATTCAGCGGGAGCATGGCGGCGAAGGACAAGTTATCGTTCTTACGGATAAACAGCTGCCCAAAAGCATGGATCGTGCCTTCGAATTAGGCGCATCCGATTATGTGACGAAGCCCTTCTCCATTTCGGAGTTAGAGTGGCGAATCAAGAAGCTAGTTCCCCGTCTCGGCTAATACACTTGGAAACATAGGAGGAGAATCATCATGAATGCATATAACCAATTAAAATATAAATTTCAGGCAAAAACAGCAGAAATCGGGGTCATCGGCCTCGGTTATGTAGGACTGCCTCTCTGCATGGAGATGGCAAAAGGCGGGTTTACGGTATACGGTATCGATCTCGATTTCCGGAAGGTAGAGTCGCTTCAAAACGGTCAATCGTACATTCAAGACGTTCCGAGCGAAGAAGTGGCGAAAGTGATCGAGTCTGGGCGGTTTATTCCGACCGATGACTACCATACGGTTCAAAGGCTGGATGCGATCTCCATCTGCGTACCGACGCCGCTTAGTGAAAACCAAGATCCCGATACCTCTTATATTCAGAGTGTTGTCCGGGAAATTAAGAAAAATCTCAAGCGCGGAGCTTTAATCATCCTGGAAAGCACCACCTATCCGGGAACGACGGAAGAGCTTATCCAGTTTGAGTTGGAAGCACAAGGACTTAAGGTGGGTAAGGATTTCTTCCTCTGCTTCTCGCCGGAGCGGGTTGATCCAGGCAATCCCAAATTCAACACTTATAATACGCCTAAGGTAATCGGCGGTACAACAGAATCGTGCATCGATCTCGGCGTTACGTTATACAGCCATGTCGTGAAAGATGTCGTACCTGTTTCCTCGCCGAAAGTAGCGGAGATGTCCAAGCTGCTTGAAAATACGTTCCGCAGTATTAACATTGCTTTCATTAACGAAATGGCCATGATGTGCGACAAAATGGACATTGACGTCTGGGAGGTTATTAAAGCGGCGTCGACGAAGCCTTTTGGTTTCATGCCGTTCCATCCGGGACCTGGTATCGGCGGTCACTGCATTCCGCTGGATCCGATGTATTTATCGTGGAAAGCCAAGGAATTCCGTTTTTATAGTAAATTTATCGAACTGGCGCAATCCATCAATGATAATATGCCGGAATATGTTCGGTATAAAGCTTCGCAGGTTCTTAATATGTATGCCAAATCCATTCGGAATTCGAAAATTCTTATTCTAGGAATGGCGTATAAGCCGGATGTGGATGATCTCCGTGAATCGCCAGGACTAGAGTTGTACGAGCTTCTTCGCGAGAGCGGAGCGCAAGTGGACTATTACGATCCGCATGCGGTTTCTTTCCTTGATAAAGAAGGGGCTACAGTACACTCTGTGAAATATGATCTGTCTACTTTTGCTAATTATGACTGCATGGTATTAATCACGAATCACCGCATCTTCAATAATCGTGAGTTAGCAGAGCTTGATGTGCCGATCATTGATACACGCAACGCGTTTGTAGACATTCAAAGGGATAATATTTATAAATTGGGAACAGGTATTCGTCAGCAAGAAGTAAGGCTCGCTGTTGGCGTATAGACTTAGCTTAGAAGAGAGAGGAGTAACTAACGATGTGTGGCATTGTGGGATATATTGGAAAACGTGATGTGCAGCCGATTCTGTTGAACGGTTTAAGCAAGCTGGAGTATAGAGGGTATGATTCTGCGGGGATCGCGGTCCTAGTGCAGGATCGGCTCAAGGTTAGCAAGGCGGAAGGACGTCTGGCTAATTTATCGGGTCAGCTGGATAAGCAGCCGTTGAAAGGATCGATCGGTATCGGGCATACGCGCTGGGCGACGCACGGCCGACCGTCGGATGTTAACTCCCATCCCCATACGGATATGTCGGGTAAGTTCACGGTCGTGCATAACGGCATCGTGGAAAACTATATGGAACTCAAGCAAGAGTTGGAGGATAAAGGTGTTACCTTTACTTCTGAGACCGACACTGAGGTGATTGCTCACTTGCTTGCTGAGCATTACGATGGCGATATTTACACCGCTATGCTTGCGGTCATTCAGAGACTGCAAGGGGCTTATTCCCTCGGTGTCATGACCGAGTATGAGCCGGATAAACTTGTCGCAGTCAGACAAGCAAGTCCGCTAGTTATTGGCGTGGGTCAAGGAGAATACTTCATGGCTTCAGATATTTCTGCGCTTATTGAGCATACGCGTGAAGTTTATATTCTGGAGGATGGCGATTTGGCCATCCTTACACATGAGGGTATCTCTATTACGAAGATCGAGACAGGGCTGCCGGCGGCATGTAAGCTGATGCATATCGATTGGAGCGCGGATCAGGTGGAGAAGGGACCGTTCGAGCATTTCATGCTGAAGGAAATTCACGAACAGCCGTTAACGCTGCGGGGTACGATGCTTGGGCGTATTAACGATGCGGACCAAGTGAGTTTCCCGGAATTGGCACATGCAGCAGGAGCGTTTCAACAGGTGGACAAAATCTTCATCGTGGCTTGCGGTACCGCCTATCACGCCGGCCTTGTCGGCAGCACGGTTCTGGAGAAGCTGACGCGAATCCCCGTGCAGTGCGATATCGCATCGGAATTCCGATATCGGGACCCCATCGTTACAGAACGAACGCTCGTCATCGTTGTAAGCCAATCTGGGGAGACGGCAGATACGCTGGCTGCGCTGCAGGAGAGCAGAAGGCAAGGCGCCAAAGTATTGGCTATTACGAATGTGCCAACCAGTTCTGTTGCACGAGATGCGGACTATGTCATTGCAACGAAGGCCGGCCCGGAAATTGCGGTAGCATCGACCAAAGCATATACCGCTCAGTTGCTCGCTTTCTATTTGTTCGGCATTTACTTGGCCCAGGAAAGACAGACGCTCTCTGCCGAGCTTCATGCGGAGCTGATCAGAGGCTTGAAGTCACTTCCCGTTCAGGTGGAGAAGGTGCTGGAGAATGCGAACGAAGTGAAGCTGTATGCAGAATCGATCAAGGATGCGGAGAGCTTATTCTTTATCGGAAGAGGCTTGGACTACGCTGTTGCGCTTGAGGGTTCCCTCAAACTGAAAGAGATCTCTTACATCCATTCGGAGGCTTATGCAGCCGGAGAGCTTAAGCATGGCACATTGGCGCTGATCGAGAAGGATACGCCGGTGATTGCGCTGGCTACACAGATGGATCTGTACGAGAAAACGGTGAGCAATATCAAAGAGGTCAAGGCGCGCGGAGCGCACGTCATGGGAATTACGGTAGAAGGCAATGTAGGGCTTCTCAACGCAGTTGATGAAATCTGCTTCATTCCACCGTCCCATGGGCTCTTGGCACCGATTTTGGCCGTGGTACCGTTGCAGTTAATTTCCTACTACGCCTCCCTGGCGTTAGATAACGATATTGATAAACCGCGCAACTTAGCCAAAAGCGTGACGGTAGAATAACGAACCGGAAGGGAGCTGAATCACTTACATGGAAGCATTCGCTATTCTGTTAGGAGCAGGGAAGGGCACACGGATGAAGTCGGAGCTGCCCAAAGTGCTTCATCCTATCGGCGGCATACCGATGATCGGCCGTTTGGTGGACAAGCTGGAAGCGATGCCGATCACCCGAATTGTGGCTGTGATCGGCCATCGGGGAGAGCTGGTGAAGAAGTGCTTGGGAACGCGGGTTACCTACGCTCAGCAGGAGAATCAGCTGGGAACGGCACACGCCGTTCTCCAGGCAGAGCGGCTGCTACATAACCGCAGCGGCTCGACCTTGGTGCTGACGGGCGATACGCCGCTTATCCGGCAATCGACCATCGAGCGGCTGCTGGCGGCTCAGCGGGCACATGCAAGCGCGGGTGTGGTGCTGACTGCGATTGTGAAGGATCCAACCGGCTATGGCCGAATTATTCGAGATGCTGCAAGCGGCGAAGTGGTCGATATCGTTGAAGAGAAAGACGCGACGCCTGAGCAGAGAGCCATTAACGAGATTAACACAGGGATTTTCTGTTTCGATAATGACAGCTTGTTCCAAGCACTCCCTAGCATTACTAATCACAATGCGCAAGGAGAGTACTACTTGACCGATATCGTGAAGGTGATGCGGCAGAGGGGTATTTCCAGTGGCGAGAAGCGCTTTGATGCGATGATTCTCGAGGATGGGGCAGAGGTGATGGGGATTAATACCCCGGAACAATTGGAGGAAGCGAATCGGATCTTTTATGAACACATGGGGATATTTGCCTAACAAGCCATAGGGAGGAGTGTTGATATGGGAGCTATTTTCGGTACGGATGGCGTCAGAGGTGTTGCCAACCGTGAGTTAACGCCAGAGCTGGCTTATGAACTAGGGCTAATTGTTGGCTATATGCTTATTCGCAGCTGTGAGGGGATTCGGCCATCCGTCGCCATTGGACGGGATACCCGCATCTCCGGGCATATGCTAGAAGCGGCTTTGTCTGCTGGGTTATTATCCGCCGGGGCGGATGTCGTAAGACTAGGCGTCCTACCGACGCCGGGTGTGGCTTATGTCACACGACAGTCAGGCATGGACGCAGGGGTAATGATCTCTGCCTCTCATAATCCGGTGGAGGATAATGGGATCAAATTTTTTGCAAGGGACGGCTTCAAAATGCCGGATGCTTGGGAAGCGGAAGTCGAGAGCCGCTTGCAGGGTGACGAGCATCGGAGTTCCCGCCCTACGGGAGCGGGGATTGGTACGCTGCGTGATGATCCGCAGGGTGCGCAAGACTATTTGAGCTATTTGAAGTCAACAGCTTCGATGCCGCTGGTAGGCTGTAAAATTGTGCTCGATTGTGCCAACGGGGCAGCCTCCGTGTTAGCTCCGCAGCTGTTCGCTGAGTTGGGTGCGGAGACCATTCTGATGCATCATCTCCCGGATGGTTTAAATATTAATCTGGATTGCGGATCGACGCATCCAGAGCATCTGCGTAAGGCTGTACTGGACCATCAGGCACATGCGGGGCTTTCGTTCGACGGCGATGCGGACCGGCTGATTGCAGTTGATGAGCGGGGTGAAATATTGGATGGGGATCACATCCTCTATATCCTTGCCGCTCATCTGGCCAAGCAGGGACGGCTGCGTCAGAACACTGTCGTTTCTACTGTCATGAGTAACCTTGGCTTTCATCAAGCGCTGCATACTATTGGCCTCGACTCGTTAAAAAGCAAGGTAGGAGACCGACATGTCATGGAAACGATGCGCAGCGGCGGGTACAACTTGGGTGGTGAGTCGTCCGGGCATATCATTCTGCTGGATCATTCCACGACTGGAGACGGTCTGTTATCCGCCCTTCAGTTGTTGCAGGTAATGATTCAAGAAGGCAAGCCACTATCCGAACTCGTATCCCCTGTCGTCAAATTCCCTCAGCTGGTTGTGAATGTACGCGTGATGAATAAATACAAGCTAGAAGGCAATCGTCGTATTGATGCCGTCATCCGTCAGGTGGAGAGTGAGATGGCCGGTCGCGGACGTGTATTAGTGCGGCCTTCCGGCACGGAATCACTGGTGCGGGTGATGGCAGAAGGACCGGATGAACGGGAATTGTCCGGTTATGTGGAAGGCATTGTAGAGGTGGTCAAGGAAGAGCTTGAATATAGCATGGTATAAACCTTTAGTTTCTTTGAGAAAGACGATTGTCTGCTTGATTATTATTCAAATAATAGTAAGTATTCCTTTGTTTTTCCCGGTGTACTCGCTGGACACTGGGCTTGGCGTGGAGGTCAATGGGGAGAAGATCGTCTTTGCCGATGCTCAGCCCTATATGGATGAGACGACAGGCAGTACAATGGTGCCGGTAAGGGAGATAGCTGAGAAGTTGGGTGCTGAAGTGGGATGGAATCGTTCCCTGGAACAGGTAACTTTTCGCAGTAAATATGCCACATCATTATTGATCATTGGTCAAAAATTTGTGTTGGTGGACGGCAAGCAGGTGGAAATAGACGCTCCGGCTGTCCTGAGAAATGACCGAACCATGGTTCCGCTGAGAGCGGTCAGTGAAAGCCTCGGAGCTGATGTGGATTGGGTGGGAGAACGAAATTTGGTGCTGATTACTTCGGTGGACAAAGCGCAGAGATCCACTTGGATCTGGGATAGCAAGTTAATTGAGACGGATGGTGAGCGCGTTCTCCAGTTTGCGGTGAACCAGAAGCTGACGTCCCTGTATCTACGCTATGAAAAAACGTATCCAAGTCTGGATGTTTACCGAAATTTCATCCGCAGAGCGAATGAGCTGGGCATCAAGGTGGAGGCGCTGGCTGGCCAATCGGATTGGATTTTTGAGTATAACCATATCTATATCCGGCAGTGGATCGCAGCGGTTACGCAATATAACGCTTCGGTAGGCGCTCTGGAGCGCTTCCAGGGCTTCCATTTTGATATTGAACCCTACACCTTGGAGATGTGGAAGACCAATCAGACCTTGGTGCTCGAACAGTGGATGAATACGATCAGGCTCATTGAGTCTCAAGTGAAGAGCTCGGATCGCAGCATGACGATGGCTTTCGATATTCCTTTTTGGATCAACAGCAGTAAGGTTCCCGGATCTAATTACTCCTTTAGCGCATGGCTGATAGAGAAGGCGGATAGTGTCGTCATAATGGCTTATCGGAATAAGGCACTCGGCAGCAATGGCATTATTGCCAGAGCCAAGTCCATTATTTTAGAGGCAGCAACGTTGAAGAAACAGGCCGTCATTGCTGTGGATACGGTGCCTAGCAAGGAAGCCGATTATACGACCTTCTATACGTCAAATTCTTCGCTTATGGAGTCGGAACTGAAACAGGTCAAGGAAAGCCTCTCCCTTTATCCGAGCTATATCGGCATCGCTGTCCATGATTACGTGAGATGGATCGAACTATTGAACGCTAATCGTTAATCGGGTTCGATGAACAAGAAGGAGGAGGATGCAAGATGAAGAAAATTGGTTTAGTGATCTCGCTATTGGCTGGTGCGGCGCTGGGTGTCTCAGGCATGGCCTTTGCAGGCGGCAATGAAGCAGCTAACACGGGCAGTACTTTTCAGGAATCGGCTTTACCTGGGGGAGGCCTGGAGGTCCCTCATAATGATCGAATTCATCTCTCTACCGATAAGCAGTGGATCTCCTCAGAAGGCCACTTGTCGGATCTTATCCGGCTGCAGTGGACGAAAGACCGAGCGAAGCCGGCGATCGCTTGGCTGGATGAGAATGGCAAAGACAAAGCGGCAATCATCGCGCATGCCAAAGCGAATAACCCCGAGCAGCACGATCACAACCATATGTCGTTCGAAACGACGATGGCACCTGACGGCAAAAACCCGAATGAACTGTTCACACGTCTGGAAATTCCGTTCGATCAGGATGTGGCTGAAATTCGTACCCATTCCTCTAATTTCAATGTGATGGACGGGGTTCTGAGGGTTGCTGGAACCGTTGGCGTCAATCGCGATCTGACTTGGGCCAAAGCTGACGACGGGAATGCGACGACGCCCCGCTGGGCCATGCGTGCAGATAACTCCGAGGAAACGGGAGGTAATGCCGGTTCCAATCTGCAGATCATCCGCTATTCGGATGATGGTAAAGCCTTGGACAATCCGTTATCGATTAACCGCAGCAGCGGCAATATCGGAATTGGCAACTCGGACGCCAAGACTAAGCTGGACGTCAATGATGACAGCATTCGCATCAGGAAGTCTATGACGCCGGCCTCGGCTACTGCTCCTGGAGAAGTTGGCGAGATGGCGTGGGATGACGGATTTGTTTATGTGTGTGTGGCACCCAATACCTGGAAGAGAACGGCATTATCTTCGTGGTAAAAATAATTTTTTTAAAGTCCTCTATCTCATAGAGGGCTTTTTTTAGTGTAAAGCGAGAGATGCCCTGTGGGGCGCGGGATTAGACGCGTAAAGCTTGTTCATGAAGTGAAGATTTTCTATTTTTTGTAAGCGGTGTCATGTGATTCCTTTTGTGTCATATAAAGAATACAAACCAGGGTACCCCCTTAAAATGGAAAAGATTGTAGAAAACTATGGGAGGATCATAGAAAGGTGTGACCGCTTGTGCCTTGGAAAGTGTTGATTGCGGATGATGATCCGAATGTGAGAGAAATCATCCGGCTCTATTTCCGTCAGCAGCTCATTGAATTAATCGAAGCCCCTGACGGTGTCGCGGCCCTGAACATGTTAGCGGAAGTTAAGCCTGATATTGTGATATTAGATGTGATGATGCCCGGACTTGACGGGTATGAAACGTGCCGTGAGATTACTAAGCGTTATGAAGATGTGCCAGTTATTATGCTGACAGCGAAGAACGATGAATTCGATCGGGTGCTAGGCCTTGAGCTGGGCGCCGACGATTATATGACCAAACCTTTCAGTCCGAGGGAGCTCGTGGCGCGCATTAAAGCGATTTTTCGCAGGATGCAGAAGGGACAGCCCGTTATTGAGGTGGACGCACCAGTCCAATATGAGTTTGATAATTTAGTCATCCATGTGACTCGACGAGAGGTGCTCGCGGGGAGCACGAAGATTGACATGCGTCCCAAGGAGTTTGAATTGCTCGCATTTTTTGCGAAATCCCCAGGCGACGTGTTTACGAGAGAGCAGCTGCTGGAGCAGGTGTGGGGTTATGATTTTTTAGGTGATATGCGAACGGTGGATGTCCATATTAAAAAACTTCGTGAAAGATTAAGCCCGTGTCATCATGTGTGCATTCATACAGTTTGGGGAGTGGGTTATAAATTTGAGGTAGCCGCATGTACTTAAATCCAAATAAGAGCATTCTCCGCAAAATGCTGACAAGCTCCATGGTTACGGTGCTTCTCGGGCTATGCGCGGTGGGGCTCGTTATTTCGCTTTTTGCCAAGGATTATATCGTTAATTCCAAAAGTAATGAGATGATCCGCCAAGCTAAGCAGGTGAATCTTGCCATTCAAGATCAAACGGATCCGAGTGACAGATTTAAGGAACAGCTGCGCTTTTTCGATCAAGCCTTCGATTCGCGTATTTGGATATTTGACTTAAAGGGAAACATCGTGACGACCTCTTCCAAGGATGAGGTAAACATAGGTAAAGTCGTTAGCACAGAAGTGATCAACGGTGTCTTGAGTGGTGAACCCGCGGTATGGAATCAGTCCGAGGGATTTAAGGAAGGCATGCTTTCGGTTGCCGTCCCTTGGGGCAAAGACAACGATGTATATGGTGGAATCGTCTTGCATTCGCCACTTAAAGGGATGAATGAAACGATCGCTCAGCTCCGAGAAACCATCCTTTGGGTAACCCTGCTTGGTATCTTCTTTTCATTTGGTGTATCCTCCTATTTTTCCTGGTCCATTACCCGGCCTATCCAACAGATCGACAAGGCAGCAGCCAAGATTGCCATCGGAGATTATAGTGAACGCATCCAAATCGATTCCAAAGACGAGATCGGCGAACTGGCGACGACCATTAATCACATGGTGGAGCAGATTGCGCGCGTGGATCTGGAGAAGAGACAGCTGAATCAGATGCGGCACGACTTTTTGGCTAATGTTTCTCATGAGTTGCGCACGCCGCTTACGGCGATGCGGGGTTTTCTAGAGGCGCTTCAAGATGGTCTGATTGAAGAAGGAGCGCGGGAAAGGTATTACGAAATCCTGTATAACGAAACTTTACATATGAATCGGTTGGTCGATGATATTACGGATCTCATGAAGTTGGAAAATAAAGAGATCGATCTGATGTGGGTGGCCGTCGATGTTCAGGCGATGTTGTCCAAGCTAGCCTTCAAATTCCAACCGGAAGCGGAACTCCGTGGAACGTTCATTCACTGCTATGAGGATGATAACTCACCACAGGCTCACGCTGATCCGGATCGGCTAGAACAAATTTTAAACAATTTGATCAAAAATGCTGTTAAATTCACCGAGAACGGGACGATCGAATTGAAGGCAATGGTGATTCCATCGGAGGAATGTGTCCTCATCACGGTTACCGATACGGGAATTGGTATATCACCCGAGGATCAGGGACTCATCTGGGAGCGTTTCTTCAAAGTGGAGAGAGGCAGACCCGTGAAGCACAAAGGCTCATCCGGGTTGGGTCTCGCCATTGTGCGAGAGCTTGTCGAGCTTCACAATGGAAGCATACGTGTGAGAAGCGAGCTCGGGATCGGAAGCACCTTCGAGGTGAGAATTCCGCTTTATGAGAGCCGCCCGTATGTGCAGCCGATGGTGAGTTTGGCAGGTGTTAGTTAGTTTATAGAAAGACCGCAGAGAAGGGAGGTTCCTTTTCTGGGGTCTTTTTGGCGTTGGGGAAGCCAACCACGGGGTATCCTGCCAAAGTGAATAACTGGATTTTCTGTAGCTAATTCAAGCGAAATCCTATCATTTTGCAAAATAACTGGATTTTCTCCTGCTATTTCAGGTTAGCATCCCCGATTGTGACATTTTGAGGTGAAATAGATGTAGAAAATCCAGTAATAGTCCTCAAATGCTAGTTTCTCCCGGAAATAGATGTAGAAATTCCAGTTAATTCCTAAAATCATTTGCACTAATAGATTATATACAACAATTGACAAATTTTGCTATGATCTGTGATAATAAAATAGGAAATTAGAACTATATTCCATTCATCTTAGATATTCACATTTTTGAGGTAAAGAGGGATTCTATGTTTAACCTTGTACAGGCATCGCCAGCAGATGATAGGTTTTTGTATGATTTATACGCAAAAACGAGAACGGATGAACTACATGTACTAGATTGGGACGATGCACAGAGAAATGCCCTTATGCGCATGCAGTTTGATGCACAAAGGCGCTCCTATCGGATGCAATACGCCGATTTCGAACAAAATATCGTGTGCCTAGGTTCAGAGGCGATAGGGCAAATTTCGAAAGCTTCCGCGGAAGACGCTATCCTTCTAGTAGATATTACGATCACTTCTAGTCATCGCTGCCAGGGTATTGGAGGGAAGTTAATTCGTGAACTTCAAGATGCTGCCAAACAGCAAGGCAAGAAAGTTCGACTCCATGTCCTCCAGATGAGTCCTGCAGCGCGGCTCTATCATCGTCTGGGATTCCAAGTAACTGCTGAGCGATTTCCTTACATAGCCATGGAATGGGATGACGATGTACATGCAAATTTTCCAATCAGGTAATTGGAGACGGGAGGGAAGAGAATGCGATCCTTTGCAGAAGCAGCTTCTATGCACGGCAGTGACTTCCATCTTGCCGCTTTACATGGGGTGCAGCTAACGCTGAAATTAACGGAAGTGCAGGACAGGGGCAGCAACGACCGTTTTGAACAATTCACCTTGTTGTTGAAAGGCTCGCTGCAAGTGCCTCTCATCCAGGGAATCTATCGGCTAGAGCATGAGATCGCAGGTGTTGTAGATTGGATGCTCGTTCCAGTTGCTAGAGATGCGGATGGCTATATCTATGAGGCTGTGTTTAATTTGTTGAAAAATTAGAGTGAACTAGCAATTTTAATTTGAAGGAGGCAGAACAATGAGCGATCAATATGTAGGAGAAATTCGTATGTTTAGCGGAACCTATGCACCGATCGGATGGTTGCTGTGCAATGGTCAGGTGCTAAGTATCAGTCAATATGAGGCCTTGTACACTTTAATCGGCACAACCTACGGGGGAGATGGACGTACGACTTTTGCAGTGCCGGATTTACGGGGACGCGTTCCTGTTCATATGGGTACTGGGTATGTGCTGGGTCAGAAGGCAGGTACCGAGCAGGTAACACTAGATGAGACGCAATTGCCTGCTCATACGCATGTTCCAAACGCATCCAACGTTGTAGGAACTAGTGCTAGCCCAGCTAATGCTGTTTGGGCTACCAGCTCTGCGGCTTCTGTACAACCTTATTCGACAACTGCGCCGAACACGACGATGAACCCAGCGGCAATCAGTTCTGTTGGGGGAAATCAATCGCATGACAATATGATGCCGTTTGTGACGGTTTCGTTCATTATTGCAACCGAAGGCGTATTCCCTAGTCAATACTAAATTTAAGGAGGGACGATCATGGAACCTTTTTTGGCCGAAATTCGAGCTTTTTCTTTTAATTTCGCTCCGCGCGGCTGGGCGTTCTGTAATGGGCAATTATTGCCGATTCAACAAAATACTGCGCTTTTCTCTTTGCTGGGCACAACTTACGGTGGGGATGGTCGAACGACCTTTGCGCTGCCTAATCTTCAGGGCAAAGCGCCGCTTCATCGCAGCAGTTCCATCGCTTACGGTACATCGGGGGGAGAGGCCGCACATACGCTGACGATTAATGAGATGCCGATGCATACGCATGACGTCACTGGGGGAAGTGACGAAGCGACATCTTTTAAACCTACTGGTGTTACATGGGGAACGAATTCTAACGGCTATAACATATACCAGCCAACAGCCAATGTGACGATGAACAGCGATGCATTGGGGCTTAGCGGAGGCAGTCAGTCGCATAACAACATGCAGCCTTACACGGTTGTGAATTTTTGCATCGCGCTGACGGGCATCTTCCCGCCACGCTCATAATGAAGGAGGATTGAACGAGATGGATCCGTATTTAGGAGAAATTCGAATTTTTGCTGGTAATTATGCGCCGTCAGGCTGGGCTTTTTGTGACGGTACGGTGCTGCCTGTTTCGCAGAATTCAGCTCTTTATTCAATTATTGGCGGTTTATATGGCGGAAATGGCACAACGACCTTTGCATTACCGAATCTGATGGGCAGCGTTCCTATTCATCAAGGTACAGGCCCTGGCTTAACGCCTCGGATTGTTGGAGAGGTAGGAGGAGAGCCCGATGTCACGCTGTTAGAAACGCAAATTCCAAATCATACGCATGAGATTAATGCTGAACTTATACCGACAGGAGCGGAACCGACGCAGACGATTTGGTCGAGTACTGCAGCAAAGCGGGGTTCTAACATTTATTCCAAGAATCTGGATACGCCAATGAATCCGTTGGCTTTAGGAGTTACAGGCAACAGCCTTCCACACAACAATATGCAACCGTTCGTTGCAATGAGTTTTATTATTTCTCTGGAAGGTAATTATCCTCCGAAACCTTAAAACTAGTGCATAGACGAATCCCCTGCTTCTGCTGATAAGGCGGGGGTATTTTTTTAGGAGGGAAGAACAGTTATGTCTATTGTGGCAAGAAGTCTAAAATTGGTGATAGCTCTCATTATAGTATTTGCTAGCTTTGTCGGAACATCTAATGTAGAGGTTACAGCTAGCAGTTCGATTACATATGGCTCCTCGCAGTTTGGCGCAATTAATAGCAGTGGTGCAAGTCTATCTGACAGTCATTTTACTTTTACTGGTGGAGACTCTTTGGGTAATAATACTATTGGGATCGATGAAGACGGAATTTACTTGACGGGTAGTAATGGTAACCCTTCGAACGGAGCTTCAGGAGTAGTTCATATTAATTCCAAGAATGCGAGCAATGAATTTACGATTCGGTCGATTTATGTCAATGCACAAGTGGGGAAAAACGTTACTTTTGAAGTGCGTTTTAATAACACAGGTAGTCCTGTAGAAACCATAACTATTAGTAATAGTAGTAGTAACGATTCAACATCCGGTGGTTTCAATTATAAACGAATTACGTTTTCTGCCCCTACCTCGGTGAAAAGTGTAGATATAACGATTACAGATAACTCTGCTGTAAAATTTGTGGGCAGTAATGCCTCAATCGTAGACTTTGTTATTGATAGCTTTCCAGCTCCACCAACAATAACAAATTACACACTAACGTACGCTGCAGGCTCTGGTGGGACTTTAACTGGAACGCTTTCGCAAACGGTAGCCAGCGGTGGAAGTGGTACAGCTGTGACAGCTGTGCCGAATATGAACTACCGCTTCGTGAACTGGAGCGACGGTGTGACGACGGCAACGCGTACGGACACTAACGTAACGGGAAATAAGAGCCTAACGGCTACGTTTGCGCTTAACGAGTACACCTTGACGTATACAGCAGGTGCGAACGGGACGCTGACAGGTATGACGCCACAGACGGTTAATCCTGGTTCGGATGGAACGGCAGTCACGGCAAATCCGGCTGCTCACTACCACTTCGTGAACTGGAGCGACGATGTGATGACAGCTACGCGTACGGATACGAACGTACAGAGTGATCTGAATGTGACGGCGAATTTCGCGCTCGATACGTACACGTTGTCGTACGCTGCTGGAGCGAATGGCACATTGACGGGTACTGCGATACAGACAGTTGGCTACAATCTGAGCGGAAGCGCGGTAACCGCAGTCCCGAATACGAACTATCGCTTCGTGAACTGGAGCGACGGTGTAACGACAGCAACACGTACGGACACCAACGTAACGGCAAATAAAAACCTAACAGCTACGTTTGCCATTAACGAGTACACGTTGACGTATACGGCAGGTGCGAACGGGACAATAACAGGTACGACGCCACAGACCGTTAATCATGGTTCGGATGGGACGGCAGTCACAGCAGTTCCGGCAACGGGCTACCATTTTGTCAAATGGAGTGACCATGTAACAACGGCAACTCGCATGGATACGAATGTGCAGGGTGGACTGAACGTGACAGCTACTTTTGCGATTGACACGTATGCCTTGACCTACACAGCAGGCGCGAATGGCACATTGACAGGCACCCCGTCGCAGACGATCGATCGTGGAGCAGATGGAACGGCAGTCACCGCAGTGCCGAATACGGGCTATCACTTTGTGAACTGGAGCGACGGTGAGACCACAGCAACACGTACGGACACTAACGTAACGGCAAATAAAAACCTAACAGCTACGTTTGCCATTAACGAGTACACGTTGACGTATACGGCAGGTGCGAACGGGACAATAACAGGTACGACGCCACAGACCGTT
>NZ_JCAUAM010000013.1:0-262017 GCF_059691955.1 Paenibacillus sp. J22FR83 | reverse complement strand
TAAATTCATCATTGTACCTTTGCCGCTGTTCACCCATTGTGAACACCTCCTCGTTAATTGTATTATCTTAAATTTGTTAACGAGGTGTCCACTTTTTATTCTAGCTGCAAACCTCCAGTTAAATTCAACCCAAACCTGCTAAATCTAAGTTTAGATGGAAAACCTCCAGTTATTTCAGCTAAGTTAGGCCGTTCTGAAGAGAATATAGCCAAATGAACTTCAGAAAATCCAGTTATTTACTTTAAATGGTGTTTTTCAAGCAAATTAACTACAGGAAATCCAGTTATTTGCCCGAGGAGTAAGTTTACAGCAAATATCGCCAGCTATTCAACAGACTGCTCTGTCGCACTCTCGTTCTTATCCTTCTGCTGCGCCTTCATCAACTTATCCTTCATTTCATCCCGCTTCGGTCGACGATCCTTCAGTGACAAATGTTCAGGCGTTTCCTGATACACTTTTCTTCTACCAATTCGCCGCAAATTTTCTGGCACTAAGTTGAATTTTTCATCTTTCATGAGGGCAATGATGCCGGTGCTTTCTGGTTGTTTTTGAATGCCATATATTTCGTTGAAATATTCATCTGCACGGCCTGGTATATAATTTTTCGGCTCTGGATAGCCGACGATTACACCTTCATAATTGCGCAGAATGACTTTATCCTGACTTTGTGAGATGAGATAGTTGGGTTGGAGTGCGATTTTGCCGCCACCACCAGGCGCGTCGACGACGAAGGTAGGCACCGAATACCCAGAAGTGTGACCGCGCAGGGACTCAATAATTTCAAGCCCCTTGGAAACAGGTGCACGGAAATGTCCGATACCCTCGGATAAATCGCATTGGTAAATGTAGTAGGGGCGTACACGCATTTTTACAAGATCATGCATGAGCTTCTTCATAATGTAGGTGCTATCGTTAATACCAGCGAGAATCACGGATTGATTACCCAGCGGAACACCAGCGTTTGCAAGCATCTCGCAGGCTTTTTGCGCTTCGTCCGTTATTTCTAGAGGATGATTGAAGTGGGTATTCAACCATATCGGGTGATATTTACGGATAATATTGCACAAATGCTCTGTAATTCGCTGCGGGAATACCACAGGAGCTCTCGTACCAATCCGAATGATTTCAACATGGGGGATCGCCCGCAAATTTTTCAGAATATACTCCAAAATATTGTCGTTAATTAATAAACCATCCCCACCAGACAGCAGGACATCGCGTACTTCTGGTGTATTTCGGATGTAGGCAATCGCATCATCTAACTGTTTCTTCGGCACACCCATTCCAACCTGGCCCGAGAAACGACGGCGCGTGCAGTACCTGCAGTACATAGAGCACTGATTCGTTACCAAGAATAGCACCCGATCCGGGTAACGATGCGTTAAGCCAGGTGTAGGGGAGTCTTCATCTTCAAAAAGCGGATCCTCCAGATCATATTTGGTTTTTAATAATTCAGCAGAAATCGGAACAGATTGCATACGAATTGGGCATCGAGGGTCATCGGGATTCATTAAGGATGCATAGTAAGGTGTAATATTTAAGGGAATGGTTTGCGTTGAAATGCGAACGCCTTCCTCTTCCTCCGGAGTTAGCTTCACGACCTTCTTCAGATCATCTAATGTTCGAATCGTATGTGTCAGCTGCCACACCCAATCATTCCATTGCTCATCTGTCACATGCTTCCATAGCTCAATTTGCTTCCAGTTACGTTGTTCCATCATTGCACCTCCAGCATGGATGTCTTCTCACCTATACTAAGATGCAAGAAGGATGCCAACATGCCACTTTCCTTTGAAAAAAAGAAAAAAGACTCCTCGGAGTCTCACTGAAACCCTATAGTTTTCAAGGTTTTCTACCGATCCCATAACGGTTCAGCTTATATTGCAGGGCTTGCCGCTTAATACCGAGCGCTTGTGCGGTGAGCGTGATGTTATATTGATGCGAAGCTAGCGCATTCGTAATGGCTTCCTTTTCTAGTTGTTTCACTTTATCCGTTAATCGACTGGTCGTGATCTCTGCAATAGGGTCACTCCGAGGGCTGGTTCGAAGCGGTGTCGGGATTGCATCGCCGAAGAGATAAGCAGGCAGATGGTGATCTTCAATCCTTTCGCATTCCAGTTCCAACATATTATATGTCGACTCAATCGCATGGCTTAATTCACGAATATTACCAGGCCAATGGTAGTTCGCTAAAATGGCCAAAGCCGAGGGAGATAATCCCGTTATTTTCATCCCGAATAAGTGATTGAATTTGTCAATAAAATGGGAAGTAAGGAGCGGGATATCTTCTATTCTGTGTGCTAGTGGAGGCAAGTGTAAATTCACGACATTGAGTCGGTAATAGAGGTCGCTTCTAAGTACGCCTGTAGCTAATGCTTCTTTGGGATCGATATTCATGGCGGTAATGATGCGAACATCGACTTGTTGCTCCTGTGTTCCGCCGACCCGACGAACGATGCCATCTTGTAAGACTCGCAATAATTTGGCTTGCAGAAATAAATCCAAGCTATTCAATTCATCTAGGAAAAGAGTACCCCCATTCGCTTGTTCGAATAATCCCGCTCGATCTATGGCACCAGTAAACGCGCCTCTTGCGGTTCCGAACATAATGCCTTCCATTAACTCATTAGGCACTGCGGCACAATTCTGAGCAATGAATAGTCGATTCCGCCGGGCACCAGCATTGTGAATGCTATGAGCAAATAATTCTTTCCCAGTGCCGGTCGGTCCTGATATCAGAACAGGCGAGCTTGTGCGCGATGCCTTTTTGGCGAAAGCAATGGTTTGCAGGAAGCTTTCACTTTGTCCAATTAAATCACTGAAATGGTAACGAGCAGCGCTCGCATTTTTTTTATCCTTAGACGGGGATTCATAGATCTGATGTCGTAGATCCAAGATTTGATCATGCAGATGAACGATACTCGTGATATCCTTAGCAACCTCTAACGCACCGATGATTTCGCCATTTTCCAAGAGTGGGTACGTGCTATTGATGGTTGTAATCCTTTTCCCTGTAACATTCACATAGGTTTGAATTTTTTCGCGGATGTCATTGCCTGTTTGCAGTACTTTCATGAAGGTACTCGTTTCGTTCGTCAGGGAAGGGAAGAGATCGAAGAAGTTTTTCCCCACAACCTGTTCCTTTTTTAAACCATCCGTCTCCGCCATCTTCTCATTATAAAAAATAGTAATTCCCTTATTGTCAATCAGGTGAACACCGACATCGATGATCGTCAACATCTGCTCAAAATATTTAGATCCATGATCGTTCTGCTCGGACATTACGTTCACCCGCCTCACGAAGAATGGTTGAGTGGTTCAATTAACAGCTTATGATGCACGATTTGGAAACATGACAAGGACATGATGTGCAGTTCTTCCCCATATAAATCGAGTAAAACGCGATGACGACATGAGAAAAAGGTGGGTTAGCGGTGAACACACACGTCTATCGGCCCAAGAATCCAGTACGCTTTGTCACGGCTGCAGCTCTGTTTGACGGACACGATGCGACCATTCAACTTATACGAAGGATTTTACAAGCATCAGGGGTTGAAGTGATCCATCTGGGTCATAACCGATCTGCACAGGAAGTTGTTCATGCAGCAATTCAGGAAGATGTGCAAGGGATCGCCATAAGCACTTATCAGGGGGGACATATTGAATACTTGACGTACATGTATGATCTTCTCCAGCAAAAAGCTGCCGGACACATTAAAATATTCGCCGGTGGTGGAGGCGTTATCATCCCTAGTGAGATTCATCATTTGCAGCAATATTCTAGAATATTATCTGAGCCGCGGGATGCATATCGACGATTTTGCGCCGAATTTGTCTTATTTTTTCAGCAATGGATTGGATCCGGAATATACCGTAATGGGTAGAGTGGCGCGTCGCATCTGGGCAACGCTAATTCGAAATCAATATGGCGGCAATGCGCGCAGTCAGAAGTTAAAATACCATATTCAAACATCAGGCCGCTCCTTGCATGCTCAAGAAATGGATTTCAATGATATACGAACCAGTCTGCAGGCTCTTATGGCGATCTACGATAATTGTAATTCCTTGCACACGAACGCCTATATTGAAGCGATTACAACACCAACAGTGAATTCCGTTCGAAGAGCGATGGCCATTCAATTAATTATTAATAAGGAATTGGGCTTGACGAAGAATGAGAATCCGCTGCAAGGCGCTTTTATTGTGGATGATTTAACAGATCTTGTGGAAGAGGCCGTACTAGTTGAATTCGAGCGAATTCATGAACGCGGCGGTGTCTTAGGGGCCATGGAAACGCAATATCAACGTGGTAGAATTCAAGAGGAATCTATTATATATGAAGGTAAAAAGCATTCCGGAGAGCTGCCGATTATCGGTGTGAATACGTTTGTTAAGGGGAGTGATCCTCTTCCTGCTGCAGAAATTGAGCTGGCTCGTTCCACAATTGAAGAGAAGGAAACGCAAATTGCAGGGCTACAAGTTTTTCATGAACAGCACAAATTAGCTTGTCCTGCAGCTCTGGAACGATTGAAGCAGACGGCACGCAATCATGGGAACATTTTTGAAGAACTGATGGAAACAGTTAAAGTCGCTTCGCTTGGGCAAATCACGGCTGCCTTATATGAAGTTGGCGGACAGTATCGCAGAAATATGTAAAAGTTGATAGATTGCTATAGCTCATTCGTCCATTCCATGATATATATGTAGGGAGCCAAATTTTGTTGAATGGAGTGAGATGAATGAGAATCGCCACGCAATTGTATACAGTTCGTAACTTTTTGCAAACCCCAGAGGATATTGCCGAGAGCTTGAAGAAAGTGAAGCAAATAGGGTACCAATCGGTGCAAGCATCAGGTGTTGGTCCTATTGGTGTTCATGAATTTAAAGCGCTTACGGATCAAGCGGGTCTGAGTATTTGTGCGACGCATATCGGGTATAACGATTTGTTAAACGATATGGATTCTGTCATTGAGAAGCATTTGGCCTGGGAATGCAAATATGTGGGACTTGGTGGTTTACCGCCAGAATTCCGCGAAACAAGCCAAGGGTATGCCACATTTGCAAAACAAGCTTCCGATTTTGGCAGACAATTGAAAAATGCTGGTTTGCAATTCATCTACCATAACCATGATTTTGAATTTGCCAAGTATGATGGGAAAACAGGTATGGAGATTTTGTTTGACGAGTCTGATCCGGAAACCGTGGATTTTGAGCTTGATGTGTATTGGGTCCAAGCTGGCGGAGCCGATCCCATTGAATGGATTCGCAAAGTGGACGGACGGATGAAAGTTGTCCATTTCAAAGATATGTGCATTACGCCAGATCGGCAACAGCGCTTCGCTGAGGTTGGTGAAGGCAATATGAATTTCAAAGGCATCATTCAAGCCTGTGAGGAAATTGGCGTGGAGTGGGCGGCCGTCGAGCAGGATGACTGCTTTGGACGCAATCCATTCGAAAGCCTGGAGATTAGCTACGCTAATCTTGCTCGCTTAGGGTTAAAGGGATAGATTTGTTTGTGTGAGTAAGGAGCTGGGCGCTTTGGGCGCTTGGCTCCTTTTTGTTTTGGTGGTAGAGATGGGGACTGAGCAAGCGCAATCGAGCCCCATTAACTCGAAAAATCGAGTTACGGAGCCGCGAATGCGCTGTCGCGCATCACAGACAGACCAATAGTCCGATTTTGCCGATCTAATTTCACTGAATGCGGCATTTAAGTTTGAATAGTCCGACTTTGCACAACTAAATCGACGGTATCGACCTAAAGACACGAAAACCGGGGAAATAGGTGGGTAAAATCGGACTATTGGTCATTTCCTCCGCTTATTTCTCATTTTAAGTGGGCAAAATCGAACTAAAGCTACTCTCGGCCACATGTTAAATTGAACACGGGAATAATGAGGAAATTTCACGCCAACAAATCAGGAGATCTAGTAGAAAACCTCAATGTATGTCAGGTTTTATCACTCATTAATGATGAACTAAACTTTATGTTTAACATTGTCGAATTATATGTTATATTATCTAACATATTAAAAAGTTTTCTAGGGTTCCGCGGAATCACCGCCGGTCAGGTCCGAGAGAAAACACACAGCGCGCTGTGTTCACGGAGGGATAAAAGCCCGGGAGGTTATCGATTCTGATACCTTTCGGGTTTTTATTATATCTTTGGATAAAGTGACATATTGGAGGGGTTCAGATGACGATTAAAAGAAAGCTTCTGTTAGGATTTGGAATTATTGTTGGTTTATTTTTAATTTCGCTTTCCATTCTCTATACGTCACTTCGTCAGACATCTTCCTCATTTGATCAATTTGCGCATGATGATGTTCATTTACTTAACCTAGCTAATCAAATAAGATACGAAGATATCCGGTTAACGGATTCGGTGAGAGGAATTATTATTGATCCTGGAAACAAATCAGAAAGTGATACTTATAACAATTACGCGGTACAAATCGATAATCACATTAAAGAAACGGTCGGTCTACTTCAGACAGAAGAAGAGAAACAGATCTTCCGTGATTTGGATGCAGGTAACGTGAAATTGGTTGAGTTGGAAACCAAAATGATGGAACTCGCAGCTAGCGACAAAGCGCAGACATTACGCATTTTTGCAGGTGACTATGCAGAGCTTCGGATACACTTTGCCCAACTATTAAACCGATTTCAACAAATGCAGGAGGGGCATATTGAGGAGCGTTCCCATCATACTGCAACGCTCGTGAAGCAACGATCAGCAATTGCACTGGTGGTGCTTGCATGTTCAATTATCGCTGCGGTGCTTATCGCATTATGGGTAACTAGACATATCCTTTCTCGGGTGCGCCTAGTGAAATCCAAGCTGGACGAGCTGTCTGGAAGTTCAGGTGATTTACGTGAACGAATTCAAATCCAAGGCAAAGATGAAATTGCCCAGTTAGCGCAATCTTTTAATGGGATGATGGATATGATCCAAGGACTCATTCATCAAGTCAAGGAATCAGCCGACAGAGTTAACTTAGCAACCAAGCATCTAGTCTCGTCTTCCGAACATACTTCTAAGATTACACGTGATATTGATCAGAAATCCGCGGATATTGCGAAAGGTGCGAATTCACAAGCCAAAGGGATCGAAGAGAGTTCTTTTGCCATGGGAGAAATTGCCTCAGACATCCAACGAGTTGCTGATCATATGTCGACGATGGCTGCGCAATCAGAACAATCTGTTTCACTAGCGACGATGGGGAGTAAGTCCATTGCAACTGCAGTAGCTGGTATGCATGCACTTACGGAATCGGTACAACATGCGAATCAAGCTGTGAAGAAAGTAAACGCGAAATCACAAGCCATCAATCAAGTGATTGCATGGATGCGAGAGGTAGCCGATCAGACGAATCTTTTGGCACTTAATGCAGCGATTGAAGCTGCCCATGCTGGAGAGCACGGTAGAGGCTTCGCTGTTGTAGCTGAAGAGGTTAGAAAGCTTGCTAGCCAGAGCACGCAATCGGCTGAACATATCACTCACTTGATTGGGCAAATTCAAGCGGACTTAACGGAAGCAGATGTGGCCATGGATCAAGGAGGGGCAGAGGTTAGTACAGGCCTTGCGAGCATGGAGCATGCGGGGGAAATATTTGAGAAAATTCGGAACGATATCCAGCTCATCTTTCACAATACACTGGAAGTGTCTGGCGTGTCGCAGCAGATGGCCGCGGGTTCAGAGCAGATCTATGCATCATTCAGCGAAGCAACTGAGATTAGTAAGCACACGGGAAGAGACACGAAGTTTGTGTCTGAGATGGTGCAACAGCAATTAGAAACGGTAGAAATCGCAACAGAACATGCGACAACACTATCACAGGTTGCGAATGAATTGCATACACAGATTCAACGTTTTCATATTTGAAAGAAGGTTACGAGCTAACGCTTATTGCGTTGGCTCGTTTTGTATATCCGATGACAAAGTAAGGATGTTCCAAGGAGGAGTCACATCTTTTACTGTTGAATACAAGAAGTGTTGCTTATATGCTTAATTTCAAATTACGGAGTGTGATTACGATGCTGTTACAGCTGAATGAATTGCAGTTTTATAAAAATTTTGATGAACTGGCAAGAGATGTTCTAGAGATGGCGAAAGAATCGATGCCAGATCGATTGATTTACTTGACTTCTTTGAACAAACAACAACAAATCATTCTAAAACTTTCTGAATCACATGCAGATATCGGTATTCATGAAGGTATGGTGATAGAAGCTAACGAGACTGTATGTAACCGAATTGACTTTGTGAACAATTCACCACTCGTTCTTGAAGATATGAGTATAGAAACCAACTTGGACAATTTAAGGGCCGCGCTTGTTGCAGCTAACATTAATTCTTATTTAGGCATTCCGATTGTGTTATCCAATGGTGATACCTTTGGGACGTTATGCGCGGTTCATACAGATGCCATGGTCATCAACAAGAAGTGCATTACGATGCTCCAAAGAATAGCCAAATTATTCTCATACTACTTAGAATTGGAACGACTAGCTTATCGAGATTCTTTAACAGGGCTCTATAACCGGCAGTTTCTTTATAAATATTTTGAAGAGATGTCCACCACTGGGGGCGCTTTGTTGTTTCTGGATTTGGATGGTTTTAAGAAAATTAATGACTTGTACGGTCATGATACAGGGGATTTAGTCCTGAGGGAAGTTGCCTTAAGACTCGAGAGTTTCGTTCAGCAGCAACAAGGGTTTGCGGTTAGATTAGGGGGAGATGAATTCGTCGTTAATCTGGTTGGTGTCTCGAGTAGAGGAGAGATCAGTGCATTAGCCAGTGTGTTGCTTGCCCGGTTATCATCTTGGGATACCCAGTTAGAAGCATTCAATTTGTCAGTGAGTATTGGCATTGTGCTTTATCCAGCTGATGAGGCCAATCATTTAAAAGTGCTGCTTAAAAATGCAGACAATGCCTTATATCGTGCGAAAGCAAACGGAAAGAACGGTTATCAATTTTTCTAAAGAGTAGAGCCATACGTTTCAGAATCATTTTACCAAAAATATGTGTAATAACTTCTATTCCACGCGTGTTGAGAGTTATGCTATAATTCACGGAGTCATAATACCTGGCTTACAACCTCCCAAGGTTGTAGGTCTTTTTTGCAGGAATGCACGAAATATCGCAATAACAACTTAGGTGTTTACGGAAATTAATAAATAATTGTGATATTGAAAGTAGGTACATTTATGAATTTTATTCTAATGGCTGCGATGTCGTTGGTACCCCTGTTTTTAGGTTTGTCGTGCAAAATGCTGTTTAAAACCAAACTAACCAATGCCATGTTAATTTTCATGATTTTTATGAGTATTTGGCAGTTAGATGTCAGCGTTCTATACAGCAATGATGTGATTGAAACGAAGGCAATCTTGTTTCTGTTTCAGCTATTTCGAATTGGTTCGATTATGCTTCCTCCTGCCTTTCTGTATGTTGGTTATATCTCACTTAGACATCTCTCCAAAGATGAAGCGAAATGGATGAATCTCATCATCAATAAGTATACGCTTACTGTCTACGTATTATGGTCGCTCTTTATTTATTGTATCAATTGGACAACACTTGGTGTGCTTGGGTTAAAGTCGATTCAAGGAATCGGTAACCAGATTACGGTTTTGTATCCGATCTATGGTGCCTGGGGGAGTTTATTTGTTAACCACATTAAATTATTAGTCGTGAGTATTTTGTTGACGTTAGTTGCGAGTCGAAAAGTTGCAGATAAATATGTGCGAAATTTCCTTACCTTATTTAGTCTCACGTTCCTTTTAACGTATATGATCGGTGTCTTGAATCTGCAGGCAGGTACGTTTATCTACTCAAGTCAAATTGCCGTCATGATGTTTTCTATCATTATTTTCTTTATCTTTGTTCAAATGAGTACAAGAATGATTAGAGACACTTCTCAAATTTTGAAGAGGAAAGAGAAAGAAGAGCAAATTGAAATATCGACTTCTGGACTCATTCATGAAATTAATAATCCACTTACAGTGGTAAAAGGATATTCCGACCTCTTATCCCGATATGATCAATTGGATGGCAGTGCCAAATTCATGGTCAGCCATATTGGGATTGCTGGTGACCATATGAACAGTATCCTTACGAACTATAATCATTTTATTAAAAGTGGTAAAATTCAAACGGAACCCGTTGACATTCTGGAGGTTCTTCAGGAATCGATCGCATTGACTTCCATTCAAGCGAAAGAGAAGGATGTATGCATTGAATTCAGCCAACATAAAAATATTATCGTCTCGATAGATCGAGATAAAGTAAGACAGGTATTTATTAACCTGATTAATAATAGTGTGGATGCCATGGAGCATTCAGCTCGAAAAGTGCTTAAGATTGATTATTACACGAAAAATAATGAGATTCATATCCTAATAACAGATACCGGCTCTGGTATTCATCAAGACGAGTGGGATCGCATTTTCACACCATTTCATACAACCAAGAAAACAGGAATGGGTTTAGGCTTATCGATCTCGCAACGCATTATTAACTCCCATGGCGGATATATTGAAATTGTAAATAGTTCTGAAGAAGGGACAGAACTGAGGATAATCATGCCTCTCTGGTCCGAATAGATACAAAAAGCTTAGTCCGAGACACTCGTCTCACAGACTAAGCTTTTTATTATTGACTAACGGCAATTTGCTCATCGGTCGAAGTATCCTGCATGAGAGGTCTGCTCTTCGTTCTGTAGACGCCAAGCATTAATCCTGCGCCTAGTGCTGTGCATTCGAGAGGGTGTTCGGCAATATGCACCGAAACTCCCGTTTCAGCACGAATACGTTCATCAATTCCTTCCAATAACGCACCGCCTCCACAAAGCAATATGCCTTGTTCCATGACATCCCCTGCAAGCTCCGGCGGACACAGTTCTAACGTAGCTCTAATCGCATCAATCAAAGCATCCAAAAATTCATTAACCACAGCGTATATTTCACTGGATACCAAACGGATGGAACGAGGTAAACCGTGAACCAAATCACGACCACGGATCTCGATCGAACGTTCTTCCGCGGAAAGGACGGCCGTTCCGATTTGCATTTTAATCTGCTCTGCGGTACGTTCACCAATTTCCATGTTATATTGACGTTTCACATAATCCATAATATCTCGGTCGATCGAAAGGCCACCTTGGTTAATCGTATGACTCGCGACAATGCCACCCAGAGATAATACGGCTACTTGACAAGTTCCGCCACCAATATCGAGAACTAAGTGACCGATGGGTTCGTCGAGCATAAGTCCAGCTCCAAGCGCAGCTGCAATGGGTTCTTCGATGGCGATCGCTTTTTTGGCTCCCCGATGAACGATGGTTTCTTCAATCGCTCGTTTCTGCACGTTCGTAATGCCACACGGCACAGTAATATAAATTTGCGAACTACGAAGAAATGAAGGTCTACCTTGAATTTTTTTTATAAAATAGTTCAGCATCTTGCTGGTTTTTTCAAAATTAGCAATGACACCATGGATTAAAGGATACGTGATATCCACATGGGCGGGAGCTCGTCCAATCATTGCTTGCGCTTCCGATCCTGCGGCTAACAATTCTCCTGTATGGTTATCGAAAGCGACAACAGAAGGTTCATTAAGCACAATGCCTTTACCCTTTTCGAAAATAACGGTGTTGGAAGTACCTAAATCAATCCCGAATAACTTATCAAACTGTTTGAACATTACTTGTTTCCTCCTTTGAGTTGTAATTAAGCCTAGTGGGGAGGTGGCATTCACGTCTGTATAGTATTCTTGTTCAATTGCAGATTTAAGGGGGCTGTTCACAAGGAAATATTTGTGAGAGCACGAATACTTAAGTAAACTCATGATACGAAATTCAATTAAACGCACAGGAATATCATGATGAATATTGCTTTTGGTTGAAAGCACTACACACTTAATTGATAAGAGGGAGTAACAATGCGCGTAAACATACAAACAGTAATCAATAGATTGATATCACCGATCGCGAAGCTCGAGCAAACTGTCGATACCCTGAAGTTTGGCCATCCTGACACGGAAGTGACCGGTATTGTGATCGCTTTTATGCCGACGCAATCTGTCATTGAGCAAGCGATTGAGCGAGGAGCTAATCTAATTATTGCTCATGAAGGTCCCTTTTTTTCGCATCATGATGATACGGTATTACGGAAAGATGATCCTGTTTATGAAGAAAAGCGTCGACTCTTGGAATCATCGGGTATCGCGTTATTCCGTTTCCACGATTATTTGCATCGCTATACGCCAGATGGTGTCATGGAAGGTTTGCTTCAGAAACTCGATTGGATGCCTTACGTTCAGAAGCATCAGCCTGCCTACTCCATCTTGCAAATTCCAACGGCAACTTTGAGTCATATCGCAGAGCATGTGAAGAGGCGGCTTGGTATTACATTTGTAAGATCACATGGTGATCGTGAGCTGTCATGCTCGAAAATTGGTTTGCTTGCAGGTTATCGTGGCGGTGGTCAGAATGCCATTCCGTTATTCGAAATAGAGGAATTGGATCTAGTTATGTATGGAGAAGGACCTGAATGGGAAACGCCTGAGTATGTAAGGGATGCAGTCTATCAGGGAAGACATAAGGCATTGATCGTGCTTGGTCATGCGGAGAGTGAAGAGCCTGGTATGGAATTGCTGGCAAATAAACTTACAAGCATGTACCCCGAGGTTCCTATTCACTACGTGAAAGAAAGTCCGATTTTCAATATTTTGTAAGTTATGAAGTATCAGGAGTCGAATAGCCCATATGAGAGGGGTTATCACTTCCCTAGGAGGATACAATTTGGCACAGGAAGTTGTCATCGAACCTTATCATTCGGAATGGGTCCAAGAATTTGAGCATGAACAAATAAGGATATCGCAAGTTTTATCAAGCAATGCCATTCAAATCGAGCATATCTGCAGCACCTCAATCGTTGGGATGCCATCCAAGCCGATTCTAGATATTGCTGTAAGTGTGACTGGTGAATATCCTTCGTTTCCGGAATTACCTGAGAAGTCATCCTGAGAAGGCAGAACAATATGCCCGGCTCAAAATTCAACTTGCTCACTTATACGTTGAAGATAGGGCGACGTATACGCAAATGAAAGCACCTTTCATTCAATCTATCATCGAATTAGCCCGAAATGAGTAGAGGCACAGACTGTTAATGATCACACCTGACTGAGGAGTTGATTTCAAATGCCTGTTTACAATGCAGCTTGTGATGTAAATCATCCCCAACAAGGGCTACTATCCGAGATCCTTACTGGACATTTGGAAGGGCCGTGGGAACAACTTCCTCCTCTTGTGAGAGATGACAGTGGCCACGGCATGATGTTCCAGTCTTCCGGAGGTACATGGGTGCTAATCCTTCACCAACCTTTTCGAATGCCTGAATCGAGATGCAAAATGTTCCAAATGGAAGACACAGGCGATAGCTTCAAAGTGGTTCGCCAAATCGAATAAATAGGACTGAAGGAGATGCTTATATGATGAAATTACGCTGTGCCATACTAGATGATTACCAGCAAGTAGCCTTGACTTCTGCAGATTGGTCGCAGTTGCTAGATCAGGTGGAGGTTACACGTATTGATCGGCATATCGACAACGTTGATGAACTGGTCGAGCATATTGCAGACTGTGAAATTGTCGTTATTATGCGAGAAAGGACGCCGTTCCGCGAGGCCTTACTCGCAAGGCTTCCGAAGCTGAAATTGCTCGTTACGACGGGCATGCGCAATGCCTCTGTAGATATGACAGTCGCTGCGGCGCAAGGCATTATCGTATGCGGCACGGGAGGGGCTGGCAATGCAACAGCGGAGCTAACGTGGGCGCTGTTACTAGGTCTTGCCCGCAACATTGTCACGGAACACAATGCGATTCGTCATGGACAATGGCAGAGCACGGTTGGCGCGGATTTGTACGGGAAGACGCTTGGCGTCATCGGGCTTGGTAATTTGGGTTCGAAGATTGCCAAATTCGGCCATGCGTTTGGCATGGATGTCATGGCATGGAGCCAGAATTTAACGCAAGAGCGGGCTGACGAAGTTGGCGTGCGACTTGCTGCTTCCAAAGAAGAACTGATGGCGAATAGTGATTTTGTGTCGATTCATCTTGTTTTAAGTGATCGAACACGCGGATTGATTGGTGCTGAGGACTTGAAGCGAATGCGGTCTTCGGCTTATTTAATCAATACATCTCGAGCACCGATCGTAGATCAAGCTGCACTTGCGGAAGCATTACAGAACGAATGGATCGCCGGAGCAGCGGTGGATGTGTTCGAAGTGGAACCTTTGCCCAAGGATGATAAGTTCCGGTCACTTCCGAATCTCCTCACGACACCTCATATAGGCTATGTAGCGAAAGCGAATTATGAAGCATTTTACAAGCAAGTGGTTGAAGATATTGAAGCTTATTTAGCCGGGTCGCCAATTCGTAAACTGAATTAGTTAATCACGTTAACTATTGAACGGGGGAATTTGTCGGTAAGACTACGATCGAACGAGTAGGTAGGCAAGTGGATTATGTGGAGGGTTTACAGGGCTTAGTTGTAGAACCGAATGGAATGCAATGCACACAAGTTAACTGGAAAATATACATCTATTTCCGCATAATCTGCTCGAAAACTCTAATTAACTGTAAAACATGTAGGTAAAAACTGCCGTTACTCCTCAAATTGAGTGAAATGGTTGAAATTAGCTACATATTTTCCATCTATTCTTAATTTAGCTAGGATATCCAAGGGAATAACTGCAGAAAATCCATCTATTCATGAGTGGCACAAGAGATATACGAAACGCAACCGTTGGCGTGCAAAATCCCCGATGGAGCATAAGCTCTGTCGGGGATTCTTCGATTGGCTTCACTTCAACTGCCCCATAGAAGCTCTATACTGCGTTGGTGAAATCTCCACAAGCTTCAAGAAATTACGACTAAAGCTGGCGAACGATTCGTAACCGACTTCAAACGCGATATCCGTTACCTTCATTTCGGTGGTTGCTAACAGACTACAAGCGTGCCGAATTCGAGTCTCTTGAAGCAGGGTCACGAATGTCACGCCGAGATGCTGCGATAAGATTTGCGTCACTCGTGATGGATGACAATGGAAATGAGCGCCGATCAGTTCCAACGTGAGCGGGTCGCGATAGTGAGTATGAATGTAGCGTAGGATCGCCCATGGCAAAGCGGTTTTGGAAGGCAATTCAGATCCATTCGGTTTCGACTGTACGACGACGTTACTGGAAGTAAGTCGGTGTAGAAACGCAAGTATGCGTTGGAGCTCGCCTTTTAAGAGAAGGGGCTGCCAAATATCAGTGGATTGCTCATATTCATGGAGCATACCTTGCAGTTTCTGTCGTAAAATTTCAGCTTGTTCAGCATTAAGGTCATAGTGCGTTTGGAATGAAGTATGATCCGATAACAGCAATCGCTCCGCGGGATCCCCCAGCAACTCTAAACCAAACATACAGTTGAACAGAATAAGCGGGCTTCCCGGGCTCGCAGTGATTTCGTGCACTTGATAGGGAAGAAGTAAAGTAAAGGTCCCAGGTTGCATGGGATGTACGTGGCCATTCACGGTTTCATATCCATTGCCCGCAACGACTAGAGAGAATTCCAAGAAATCATGACGATGGCTGGGAAAGTGCTGGTCAACACGATTAATGGACAAATGAAAGGGGAATGCCCCGATATTAGGATAGTCCGATAATTGCTTATTCATCGGAAATGTCATGAGAATCACAGCCTATTCAAGAAATGAGAGGTTTGTTCAAGGAATGATAGGAAACCTGCGCACACCTATTGTAACCTATGGATAGACAAGATTGAAGGAGGAACTCTCATGACATTAACTATTGGTTCATTAAAATCAAGTTCTGTTATTACAAGGCATCCTGCTAACCCGATCCTTACGGCAGATTCCGTACCTTATCCTACAGCGCTTACATTCAATGCAGGCGTTACCAAGTTCCAAGGTCAATATATCATGGTGTTCCGGAATGATCATGGCTCTATCCAAGATCAAACGATCGAACCTTCGCATACTACTGATCTAGGTCTTGCTTACAGCAAAGACGGCATTCATTGGGATGTAAAGTCGAAACCATGTTGGAAGCTATATGACGAGGAAATTACACGCGTGTATGATCCACGACTAACGGTGATGGATGGGCGAGTTTATATGTGTTTTGCCGTCGATACGCGTCACGGAGTTCGGGGTGGGATTGCCGTAACGGATGATTTTGAATCCTTTGACATTTTGTCCATGTCAGCACCAGATAACCGAAATATGGTTCTGTTTCCTGAGAAAATTAACGGCAATTATGTACGTCTAGAGCGTCCTTTCCCGGTTTACAGCCGTAGCAAAGATCAATTCGACATCTGGCTTTCACAGTCGCCTGATCTCAAATATTGGGGAGACACGGATCTTGTCCTAGGCGTTGAGCATGTGCCTTATGCGAATGACAAAATTGGTCCAGCGGCGCCGCCGATTCGTACGTCCAAAGGGTGGTTAACAACAATCCATGCTGTTGATATCGATGCCAGCCGTGGTAAGAATGGCTGGGAGCCGACGTGGAAAAAGCGCTATACAGCCGGTATTATGCTGCTTGATTTGGATAACCCGAAGAAGGTTGTCGGCCTATATAAAGAGCCATTGCTTGCCCCTGAGGTTAGCTATGAAACAGATGGCGGCTTCCGTAATGACGTTATTTTCCCAGGCGGTATGATTCTTGAAGATGATGGTGAAGTGAAAATTTACTATGGTGCAGCGGATACCGTTGAATGTTTGGCTACTGCACATGTAGATGACTTGGTGAAATTATGTTTGGAAGGAAATAAATAACGCCTGTTGACTTTTGTCGATGAAGATGCAAGAATGTATTAACTGAATGTTCGAATTAAATTCATTGACGAGAAAGAGTATAGGGAGCCCTTGATCCACAGAGAGTTGGCGCTGAGCTGAGAGCCAATGTTCAAGACTTCGTAGAAAATCCTCTCCGAGAAGGAAAGCTGAAGTAGGTAAGTAAGCTGACCCGGGTTCCAGCCGTTACTAAGGATGCGTATGATGGTACGTAGTTAGAGGTGTCGTAGGATTATGGTAGTCACAATCCCTACGGAACTAGGGTGGTATCGCGAGATGAAATCTCGTCCCTTATGGGACGGGATTTTTTGTGTTTTTCTAAGAACTTTCTCGTCAAGGAATGGACGTACAGTGGGATGAATGAGAGGATGAAACCTATGAGAAAAGTGGATGTGAAAGAGCAAGCAAGGACGCGTGAACTCCGTGTTCTTGAACAGTGGAAACAAAATGATACATTTCGTCAATCGATTGCAAATAGGGAGGGAAGTCCCAACTTTGTTTTCTATGAAGGTCCCCCGACAGCGAATGGTGAGCCGCATATCGGACATGTGTTAGGCCGCGTGATCAAAGATTTCATCGGTCGTTACAAAACGATGGCAGGCTTCCGTGTCGTTCGCAAAGCAGGATGGGATACGCATGGACTTCCCGTAGAGCTTGGTGTTGAGAAAAAGCTTGGTATATCTGGCAAGCAGGAAATCGAATCGTATGGGGTCGCCAAATTCGTGGAGGCGTGTAAGCGCAGCGTTTTCGAATATGAGAAACAGTGGCGCGAATTGACCGAGGGGATCGCTTACTGGACGGATATGGAGAACCCCTATGTCACATTAACCAATGCGTATATCGAGAGTGTTTGGCACATTTTATCGACCATTCATGGGAAAGGACTGTTGTACAAAGGGCATCGCGTAAGCCCGTACTGTCCTGATTGTCAAACAACGCTAAGCTCCCACGAAGTAGCACAAGGGTATGAAGATGTGAAAGATTTGAGTGCCACTGTGAAATTCAGGAGTAGGCACGGGAATGAACATTTTCTTGCATGGACGACGACGCCATGGACGTTGCCTGCCAATGTCGCTTTAGCCGTCAATAAAGATCTAGATTATGTCAAAGTCAAACAGGATGGCGAAGTCTACATTGTTGCAAGCAATCTTGTGAGTAAGATCATGAAAGGAGAGTATGAGCTCCTATCTACGCATAAGGGATCCGAATTTATAGGGATGCCGTATGAGGCACCATTTGGGTATGTACAAGTGACGAAGGGACATATCGTCGTAGACGCTGATTACGTGAGTGATACCAGTGGTACGGGGATCGTCCATATTGCGCCAGCACATGGGGAAGACGATTATCGTACCGTACGTCAGCATGCATTGGATTTCGCGAACGTTGTTGATGCGAGAGGCCGTTATAGCGACCAAATTTCAGATTTTGCCGGTCGTTTTGTGAAGGATTGTGACATCGATATCGTCAAAAACTTAGCTGAACGTGGCTTGTTATTTTCTAAGGAACGATACGAGCATAGCTATCCGTTTTGTTGGCGTTGTAAATCACCGCTGCTCTATTACGCGACGGAGAGTTGGTTCATTCAAACAACAGCGATCAAAGACCAACTGATCGCAAATAACAGTAACATCACGTGGTATCCGTCTCACTTGCGAGAAGGCCGATTTGGGAAATTCTTAGAGGAGCTAGTTGATTGGAATATCAGCAGGAATCGCTATTGGGGAACGCCGCTGAATGTATGGGTATGCGAAGACTGCAACGGCGAATATGCACCTCATAGTCATAAGGATCTCCGTGATCGCGCTACTGATCCGATAGCGGAAAATTTGGAGTTGCATAAGCCGTACGTGGATCACGTGAAGCTGCGCTGCGCTTGTGGTGGTAAGATGCATAGAACCTCGGAAGTCATTGACGTCTGGTTCGATAGCGGCTCCATGCCGTTTGCCCAGTATCATCAGCCATTCGAACATGAGGAGCTGTTTCAAGAGCAGTATCCCGCGGATATGATATGCGAAGGAATTGATCAGACGCGGGGCTGGTTTTTCAGCTTGCTGGCGGTATCTACCCTTTATAATGGGCAAATCCCATATAAGTCTGTGTTATCAACGGGGCATGTACTCGATGAGAATGGGCAAAAAATGTCCAAAAGCAAAGGCAACGGAATCGATCCTTGGGAAATCATTAACGAATTTGGCACAGATGCATTCCGTTGGGCATTGTTGTCCGACAGTGCGCCATGGAGCAGCAAGAGGTTCTCTAAACAGATTGTCGCAGAGGCGAAATCCAAAGTTATCGATACGATCAACAATACACATGCCTTCTATGCGTTGTATGCACAAATCGATCAGTATGAACCAGAAGACTTTCCGCAGATAACCTCCGTGAATGTGCTAGATCGTTGGATATTGTCTAGATTAAATAGCACTTTGCAAGACGTTATCAAAGGTTTAGAAGTGAACGATTTCTTGAATCCAGCGAAGCAGATTGAAACTTTCGTAGATGAGCTTAGCAATTGGTATATCCGACGTTCGCGTGATCGCTTCTGGGGAAGTGAGTGGACGGAGGATAAAATAGCAGCCTATCAAACGTTACGTCATGTACTGCTCACGCTTGCGCAGATCATTGCTCCTTACACGCCATTCATTGCAGATGATTTATATGCCAATCTGGGTGGAGAGGGAAGTGTGCATTTGACAGATTATCCGAGCATGGTTGCATCATTGCACGATGTTTCTTTAGAGAAAGAAATGGGTACCGTGAGGCAAATCGTGGAATTGGCTCGTAATATCCGGAATGAAACGGGGATCAAAACTCGGATGCCACTCTCAACGTTATTCGTTTCGATGGATGGTGTGTCAAACATCGATGGATTTGAAGGCATCATCCAAGATGAAATCAATGTGAAGTCGATCCAATTCGTATCGAATGATGACGGCTTCGTGCGCGTTACGTTGAAATTAAACTTGAAAGCAGCTGGTAAAAAGGTTGGGAAATTGGTAGTGCCTGTGCAAACTCAGCTGAAGCAGCTGTCTGCACTAGAAGCGCAGTCCGTGATTGACAATGGCTTCCTGGATATGGAGGTTGATGGTGAAACCCTTCATATTCTGCTTGAAGAACTTCTCATTGAGAAACAAGCGAACGAAGGTTATGCTTCAGCAAGCCATAATCAAATGACTGTTGCCCTAAATACAACCTTGACAGAAGAGTTAGAACAGGAAGGGTTAGTTAGAGAGGTCATTCGTGCAATTCAGGATTATCGCAAAAAGAAGGGACTTCCGATTGAGAAACGCATCGATCTTGTTCTAGATGTAGACGCGCACGTACATGCTGCTTTAGTCCGTTTTGACCACGTATTACAAGAACATGTTGTACTGAACAGTGTTCGCTATGCAGCAGAACCCCATATGGAATCTGTTTCGTACGGTGAAAGTACGTTCAATCTCCGAATTGTAGAGTGTGAAAGCAGGAGCTGAAACGTCTTTTTCGCGGCAAGTAAGTCACATTTCCACTTCACCTACAATATGATGGGTCTAGACATATACTCAATTGAGGTGAGCGAATGGCAGTCGTAAAAGCTAGAAAGCAGGATATCGACATGTTAGCTAGGTTGCTTCGAGCAGAAGCGGAGACCGAAGGCGAAAACGGTATGCTACTTGTTGGAAATGTGGGGATTAATCGTATAAGAGCGAATTGCTCTGATTTCAAAAATCTTCGGACGATTCCCCAAATGATCAATCAACCGCATGCGTTTGAAGCGTTGCAGCACGGGTTGTACTATCAGAACGCGAGAGAAAGAGAGCGGAGGCTTGCTCAAAGAGCTGTAAATGGAGAGCGGATTTGGCCTGGTAAGTTCTCACTCTGGTATTTCCGACCGGGTACATTCGACAATCCAGGCCCGTGCCCGGATACTTGGTATAATCAGCCGAAAGCGGGACGCTATAAGAAGCACTGTTTCTATGAGCCAACTGCGAAAGAATGTTCAAATGTTTATAATACGTTTTAGGATTGAAACAGAGTCATACGACGTGAAGAAAGAGCTGTCCATGGACAGCTCTTTTCGTGTTTTATTTATTTTTCAATTGATTTTGTTCCGCGAGATAACCTGGATTGTCATAAGCACCACCAGGATCAATTTCGGTTACGCCATCCCAAATATTCGCAACATCAACCTGATCAGGGTGTTCAAAAATAAGGAGGCCAGAAGGTAGTCTTCTTTCGCCATAACGGCTGGAGGGATGCGTGATGAGATCATTCCCGACAACCATCTCCGAAGATGCACCGCCATCCAAGAAACCGGCATTGACACAGCCTTCTTTCAGCAGAAGATCTTGAACATCTTTTAGAGAAGCGCCAATGCTTTTGGTTTGACGTCCGTCAATCACGATCATAATGATTACGCCATCCGCCCGTTGCCCAATGGCTGTCCGCGGGTTAAGACCATCACCAACGATGGGCAGAGCTTTCCCATTGGCGATAATGCGCGGATAGAAGGATACAGCGTCAGTCACATGCAAAGCTAATAGCTCATCAATCGAGTATTTCCCTATAATTAATTTCCCCGTAGTGTCGAACGCAACGACTTGTTGAGGAACAGTCCCGTCTACGCTTGTATACAAGATCTTGCCTCCAGACATAATAACGCCAATGGGGGCAAAACCATTGCCCAGTCCCTGCGGGTCATCGAAACCGCCACCGTTAATACCGGCAAGTGCCCCTGTACGATTCACCATTGAACTAATCGTTTCCCCTTGGCCCACTTTACTGGGAACAACTACACGAATCGCTCTTGGATCGTAGACAATCATTTTTTTACCGACCCAGCCACGTCCAGCAATATCTTCAACATCAATGAGCTTGCCATCTTGTTTCTGAACCGTGATGGCATTCAAATCCTGTTTTTCAATCGCGTTATTTTCACTCATTTGTTGAACGTTTTGAATCATTTCATCCCGTTTCTTCACACCTACAAAAATCCATGCCCACTCCCGATGTTGAGTAGCAATAAATGTGTCCGCAAGGAACAAGCGAATTTTCGCTCCAGGTGGCGTTAAGAATAGAAAGCTTAGGGATAGAGATATCATAATGATACAAATCACTATGGAACGTTTCAGCCAGCTTACGCTTTGCTCATGTTTGTAAGTAATCCCCGCTAGCTTCATGATAATAGGTGCCTACTTTCTATGATTTTTGAATCGGATAAAGCTAGTTTAAGTATATATAATGAACCTGTAGCAAAGCTGAAAATAACCTTAAAAACGATCCATTGAAGCCAAGTAAATAGATCCAATTATGCCAAATCATTCTTTAAAACAAAGCAAAAATGGCTACCTGAGAGGGTAGCCATTCAATGGTTCAACCTTTGTTCTGAAGCTGGATCCGCCCTGAAACCCTGTTTGCCAATTCTTGTGACGATTGGTATAGATAACTGAGGACGATGTGTTGGAGGTCAGTGGATATACGAGCTAAATCAGCAGCAAGATTCTCTACCAAATGTTCTTGTTGAAGGGGTGGAAGGGCGTTATAATACTGACCTGCTTGTGTGAAATTATTGGGGTTAGGTATATCCGATCGCACGAGGCGACCTTCAACATATCTACCCTCACCACTAGTCTCGAGCGAACGAGGAGTCCAATTCATCTGATGGTTAATGGGAAGCTTACGGAAATCAGATCCCAGACGATGTCGCTGTGAATCCCAGTATATATTCGTACGGCCTTGCAGCATTTTATCGTCCGACAATTCGGCTCCTTCTAATAGATTGGCAGGAGAAAAAGCAATTTTCTCGACTTGTTCCATATAATTATCGGGATTACGATTCAGTATAAGCCGTCCTACAGGCATCAACGGGAACTGTGTTTCATCCCAAACTTTCGTATCGTCTAGCGGATCATAAGGCAGCTTGGCACCCTCGTCAGGGTTCATTAATTGAACATACAGCCCATATTCAACTGTTCTACCTGAGGCTAGCGTATCAAAGAGATCCTTACCCGCATAATCGGGATTTTCCCCAGCTAACTTAGCAGCTTCGCGGCTATCAATAACCTGTCTGCCTGCTAAGGGATACCAGTGATATTTCACCAATGTACGAATGCCTAGTTCGTTGCGCCAAACATACGTGTTTACGCTATGACCTGGCATATGGCGGAAACTCTTGATGGTTCCAGCATCCGAATATAATTGGACAAGGAAGTGAGTCGCTTCTGGCGCACGGGCGATGAAACTCCAGAAACGTTCAGGATCAATCAAATTGTTAACGGGTGAAGGCAAGAAGGCTTTGATCGACTCAGGAAATCGAATAGCATCCCGAACAGAGAAGACAGGGATATGATTACATAACAAATCAAAGACGCCTTGTTCTGTATAAAATTTCGTAGAAAACCCACGCACATTACGAGACGTATCCGGTGTACCTTTATTGCTAACAGCAAGGGAAAATCGGACTGTAACAGGAACTTGCTGACCTGGTTGTTGTAGAAAGTGAAGCTTCGTATAAGGTGTCATCGCATTTACGGTTTGAAAGTATCCAAAAGCGCCATAACCTTTCACATGGACAGGTCTTTCTAGAATCTTGCTATGTACGAAAGTTTCTAAAGTTTCATGTAATACACTATCTTGTTCTAGAACGGGTCCTTGATTACCAACACTTTGGGAATGAAATTTCGCAGGTGTGTCTCCTGACCATCCTAAAGAACCGTTTGGATGATTAGGTTTTTGCGGCAATCCTCTGTTATCTTCCATGATTCTACCTCCTGTACATAGCACTGATTTAGATCGTTATGCTGGTATTTCAACAATTATGCCAACCGCCACAAATGAGGATGCTGCACATGAAAATTTCTCGGTTGACATCTTATCTACTAAAAGGTAGAATAACCACATGACCAAAACCACTAACAACAAAAACACATCAGAACTTATTCTTGACACCGCACAAGCGATTGTTCAGCAATATGGGTTTAACGGATTCAGTTATTCGCATATTGCGGAAAAAGTAGGTATACGTAATGCCAGTATTCATTACTATTTCCCGAATAAGGAGGATTTAGGAGAAGCTCTAATTGCTCGTTATCTCAGAAATTTCAACCAATTTGTTGCTGGAATCGATGCCGAGATATCGAATAATATGGAGAAGCTACGCAAATTCATCTTACTTTACAGTGGTCCTGTTCAAGATTACTGCGCTTGTCTAAGTGTCATGCTCTCGACTGACTTAGCTACGTTATCAGGCAAAGTGCAAGTCGGGTTATCCCAGTTCTTCACTGCCAATCTCGCTTGGTTGGAACGCGTGTTAGAGGAGGGCCGGCGTAAAGGTCAACTGAACTTTGAAGGCGCCGCAGATATTCAAGCTCACCAATTTCTAGCTGCATTACAAGGTGCCCAATTATTGGCGAGAAGTTTTCATGATACAAGTAAGTACGAGAAGATAGCAGAAGGTTTACTATCCGCTTTAGCTTGAAAAAGAAGGCGGATTACTTTTTGAGTTATGTCTACCTTTTAGTAGGTAGATAATATGAAGTAAGGAGGTGAGAAAATATGTTATATGAACTACGAATTTATCATGTTCACCCTGGCAAAATGCAGCACCTTCATGAGAGATTCAGAGATCATGTGACCGAATTATTTTTGAAACATGGCATGAAGATTACGCATTATTGGGAAGATATCAATGAGTTAAACAACCGACTCTATTATGTAGTTGAGCATGCTAATATGGAAAGTCGCAATCTGAATTACGAACGTTTCCGAAACGATCCGGAATGGATGGAAGTGAAACGAATTTCAGAATTGAATGGTCCTCTTCTTAGGGATCAGGAAAGTATTTTTATGCAGAATGTAGCCTTTTTCCAAAACAAATGAAACAAGACAATATAGCAAAAACAAATCATATAATTAGAATGGAGCAAACCTACAATGAAAACATTAGTCATCATCACTCATCCGAATATCGAGCAATCCCAATGGAATAAAGCCTGGTTGGAAGCCTTACAAGAGCAAGGTGAGTTCACCATTCATCAACTTTATAAAGAGTATCCAGACGAAAATATCGATGTTGCCAAAGAACAGAAATTAATTGAAGCACATGACCGGGTTATTTTCCAATATCCGCTCTATTGGTACAGCACGCCTTCTTTGCTTAAAAAGTGGTTTGATACCGTTCTTCAATACGGCTGGGCTTATGGTCCAGAAGGCAGCAAAACGGCAGGTAAAGAAATCGGTGTTGCGATTTCGACATATGGCACAGAAGCTTCATATCAGGCTACAGGCTCTAATCGTTTCACACTTCAAGAAATTTTACGCCCGATGGAAGCACTCGCGCAATTTATCAGCGCTTCGTATTTGCCACACTTTGCACTGAACGATACTTCTACAGTTACCGATGAGCGGTTAGCGCAAAGCAGCAAAGATTACATTCATCATCTGCAAACGGTAAAGCCAGCTCTAGTTTCCAATAAGTGATAATTTGTGTTGCTTATAATTTACCTTTTAGTAGATAGATGAATTTTGTTAATCATTTCAAGGAGGGGTCCATCTATGCCAGTCGTTACGATTAAAGTAACCCGAGAGGGAACCACGCCAGAACATCAGTCGGTTACGGCCGAAGAAAAGGCAGCACTGATCAAAGGTGTTAGTGAACTTCTTCTTAACGTCCTAAACAAGCCATTAGAATCAACTCATGTTATTATTGAGGAAGTCGAATTGGACAATTGGGGATGGGGCGGTTTACCAGCACTTGAATACCGCAATCAGCGATCCTCTCTCAAGTGATAGGAGGCAGAAGATCATTCATCTGAACACAGCACTTTGCCGCATGTTTGACATTCGTTATCCCATTTTCCTAGCGGGTATGGCAGGAGGACCTGGAACGGTTAGCTTAACGGCAGCCGTATCCAATGCAGGCGGGTTAGGTACCCTCGGAGCGGCCTATATGGAGCCTGAAGCGATTCGTAAAGCTATTAAGGAGATTCGTACATTAACGAACGCTCCATTTGGTGTTAATTTGTTCGTTTCTCAGGCTCCTGATGATAATGAGCGAACACTGGAAGTTCAACGGGAACTGAACGGGATGAGAACCAAACTTGGCATACCGCAGATTGAGGCAGGAGAAGTAAAGACACCTGATCACTTTGAGCAGCAATTCACTGTTCTGTTAGAAGAACGCGTGCCGGTGATCTCGACGGCTTTCGGCGTACTGCCACCACACATGACAGAAGCAGCCAAAGCGGCTGGGATTCGAATTGTAACGATGGTAACCAGCGTTGAAGAAGCCATTCTTGCTGAGCAAGCCGAATGCGATGCAATTGTTGCACAAGGAAGCGAAGCTGGCGGTCACCGCGGGACATTTGACATTACCAATCGGCCTATGGGCTCAAACATTGGTACAATGGCGCTCGTACCGCAAATTGTTGGGCATGTTCGAGTTCCAGTTATTGCAGCAGGCGGGATCATGGATGGTCGCGGACTGGTTGCCGCGTTGGTACTCGGAGCTCAGGGGATTCAGATGGGAACGCGATTCCTGACTTCGATTGAATCGGGAGCTCACCTCGCTTACCAACAGAAACTGCTTGCAAGTACCGAAGAGAGTACAGTGATTACGAATGTATTCTCCGGGCGACCTGCCAGAGGGATTGTGAACGAATTTATAAAAACATGGGATGGGCATGGGGTCCAACCGCTACCGTTTCCCACTCAAAATACGGCGACAAGAGACATTCGTAATGCAGCGGCTCAACAAGATAACACCGACTATATGTCGTTGTGGTCTGGGCAAGGCTTGCGCTTGCTTACAGCTGGCCAAAGTGCGGAAAGCATCGTGGAGGAGACCATCCAACAAGCTCAAGTGATTCTCAACCAAATTAAAAACGCTTAAATAGGGCAGGGATCCTCATGGAGGGATTCCTGCTTATTTTTGCATGTTGACGGATTATTCGAATAGGAATATATTAAATGTAGTTAGATTAAATAATTATAGGATATTAAATAGAGTAATCATTACATTCGATCAGACAAGGAGATATTCTTATGCATATTCAAATACTAGGACCCGAACAACAGGGGAGAGAAGAATTCGACGGAGGCAAAATTAGGGCTCAGAAACCATTAGGCTTCTCTGGCCAAGGGGCAGTTACGGTTAGACTAGGTCCACTATTTTATTGGGCATGGGGACAAGCAGAAGCGGCAGGCGGGATTGGGTTTCATCCCCATCGAGGGTTCGAGATTCTTTCTTATGGGATCTCGGGTCAAGGCTTTCACCGAGACACACTCGGAACGGAAAGTACGCTTCAGCCGGGAGACATTCAACTCATGCAAGCAGGCTCAGGCATGCAGCATGCTGAGAATGTGGAAGCGGGCTTCGAAAGCTTTCAAATTTGGCTTGAGCCTGACTTAAATGAAGCGGTTCGACGTGAGCCAACCTACTCCCTTTATAAGGCAGAAGAATTCCCTCAGACAGACCAAAATGGCGTTAAGATCAAGACCGTTCTAGGTGAAGGATCGCCTGTTCACCAACTCATCAGCGACGCGCGTATGTTTGACATCGAAGTTGAAGCAGGTGTATCTTATGTTCACCGACTATTACCGAACCGCACGCTTGCAGGACTTTCGATCCGAGGGAACGGAGGATCCTTTCTTTTACAGGGACAAGAGCCCATCCCATTCATGAATAAAGACTTTGCTATCGTGCAAACGGATAAGGAAGATGACGTCATCATTCGTGCTGCTGGTGAGACACTTCGAATATTTTTAATTGAAGTTCCTACTGAAGTCGATTATCCTTTGTATAACAAAGCTAGATAAGGTGGTTGACGAATGATAGAACGAGACGCTGAGGGGAAGGCACTTGATTTAAGGCTTACTCGCGTACTAAGAAACATGGTGAATGAGCTGTATGGAAGCTTAGAACGCGATATTGACAGCTATGGTCTCAGTAGAGAAACTTTTCAAATTCTTGAGCTGCTCTACAATAAAGGTCCGCATCCTATTCAGAAAATAAGTGAGACATTCAACATTCCAAGTGGGAGTATTACGTACGTGGTTGATAAGTTGGAAAAGAAGTCCTTCGTGGAACGACTTCCGATTCCTGGAGATCGACGAAAAACGAATGCGGCTTTAACCGAAGCCGGACGCAATTACTTTGATACGATTTTCCCCACCCATGTCCAAACCATTTCCAATAATTTGTCTTATATAACAGATGAGGAAAAGCTCCAACTTATTGAGCTGCTGAAGAAGATAGGCTATGGAATTAAGCATGCTCAAGATGGAGAAACGGAGGAGTCATGATGACAACAACCATGATTAACGCAGAAGTAGTCATGCAAGAACTTGAAGCTCTTGGTAAGGAACGAATGAAGAAAATATACATGTCGAACGGAGCTCACGAGCCGGTGTTTGGCGTGGCAACAGGTGCGATGAAACCATTAGTAAAGCAAATCAAAATTAACCAACCTTTAGCAGAAGAACTTTATGCAACTGGGAACTATGACGCGATGTACTTTGCGGGCATCATCGCTGATCCCATAGCAATGACGGCAGCGGATTATGAGCGTTGGATCGATGCAGCTTATTTCTATATGTTGTCTGACTTCGTCGTTGCTGTAACGTTATCGGAATCCAATATTGCACAGGAAGTTGCCGATACCTGGATCGCAAGTAGGGAAGAGCTGAGAATGTCAGCGGGGTGGAGTTGTTACTGTTGGCTTCTGGGGAATCGAAAAGATGTTGAATTTGAGGAAAGTAAAATATCTTCGATGCTCGATTTGGTATTAAATACGATACATGATGCACCTGAGCGAGCTAAATATGCGATGAATAATTTCATCTACACAGTAGGGCTATCTTACAAGCCGATGCATGAGAAGGCGATAGATATCGCAAAAGCTGTAGGACTTGTTGAAGTTAAACAGGATAAGACGAAAAGTAAATTTCTTAACGCTGCGGACAACATCCAAAAAGAAGTTGATAAAGGACGAATTGGATTCAAACGCAAGCATGTAAGGTGTTAATACGTACGCACAATTATATATTCGTAGAAATAAGTCCGTGAATCTCACGGGCTTATTTGATGTACTGAACAGAATAATCGTTTCATCGTCTAATTTAGTGGGGATATTTACCAATCACATTCGGGTAATATTCATGAGTATAGACGAGCGTGCAGGAGAGTGACATTCGCAATGGAAGTGAACTATTGGAATCATAATACGGTATTTCACGATGAATTAATTGCAGACGCTAAGCTGCGTGAAGGCCGCGTGCTTGATATTGGTTGTGGTGATGGATTACTCCTTCAACGTCTCGCGCCATTCGTATCACAAGTGATAGGGATCGACCCCGATCATACAGCGCTAGAAGTTGCACAGAGGCGACTTGCTGCGATCTCGAATGTGACATTGATGAATGGCGACTTCCTTACGTTGCCAATCCCAAACCAAGAAGAACGATACGCAACTATCGTTTGTGTGGCGACTTTACATCATATGGATTTAAGAAGCGCGCTTCTACGAATGAGCCAATTTCTCGCCCCTGGGGGGCGACTTCTTATCATCGGACTAGCAGAAGATAAATCCTTGCTGGATTTGATGATATCCGGCGGACTGCTTCTTCCAATCCGTATCATGGATCGACTTCATGGTGGGATGGGGAACCCCAATGTTCGGATCGCACCGCCCAAGGAGAGCATACGGGAAATTCGTCAGGTTACGAAGGAGATTCTTCCAGGAGCAAAGGTTCGACGACGCTTCTATTATCGTTATCTTCTATCATGGGATAAACCCTTGGTGTAAGATTAGGGTAGCACTTTACTCCAACTTTTTTAAAGCAGGAAAACATCTTGTGCTTATCGAACAAAATGACAGATATAGCAGAGTTGTTACTTAAGTAGCTGCTTTTCTCGGAAGGGGGATTTTTTATGAAAATAAGGGTTATTGGCAGATGGGGTGCTTATCCAAAGCGAGGAGAGGCAACGGCAGGCTTTCTTCTGGAAGTAGGCACTCATAAAATCTTGCTCGACTGTGGCAGCGGCGTATTGTCTGTCTTACAAAATTACATCCAACTTCACGAATTGACGGCAGTATTTATATCGCACAATCACTTCGATCACATGGCGGACTTAGGTTCTCTTCAATATGCTTGTTTAATTGATATGGATTTGAAACAACGTGACATACCCCTAGAAATGTTAATTGCCAAGGAGACACAAGATGATTGGGAGATTCCTCCTTTAAATGGAACGATAGAGGGAGTAATTAACCAAGACACAATTATTTCGTTCGAAGATGGCTTAACGTTAACTTTCTTTCGAACTGATCATGATATATATTGCTTAGGCGTGAAAGTTTCGTATGGAGGAAAGAAGTTGGTGTATACGGCAGATACACGATATGATGAAACGCTCATTCCTCATTTGCAAGATGCAGATCTGCTTATTACAGAAGCTTCCTTCTATGCTAACTTCGACGCAGCTCGATATGGTCATATGAATTCAACAGAAGCTGGGATGCTTGCATCGAAAGCAGGAGTCAAGAAATTGCTTCTAACCCACTTGCCTCACTTTGGAGATATTCCGTTATTGAGGGAAGAAGCTGCAGAAAATTATGGCGGCGAAGTCGTGCTAGCTGAATGTGGCTTACAAGTCGTCCTATAAAACAAGGAGGAAACGTATGTTAAATATGGATCAGATTTATCTCATAACAGATATTCCTGGTTATTCGCCGCAGATTAGTCGATTGCTGTCGATGATGAATTATGCCAGGCATGTAACCCTAGAATCCGTCAAGAATCTAACCGTACATGAATTAGATTTTCTATTAGATGAGGAAAGTAATTCAATCGGCGCCTTGTTAATGCACTTCGCGGCAGTTGAATACGCATATCAACTGGAAACTTTTGAAAAAAGAGATTTGAATGAGGAAGACATGGCAATTTGGGGGCCTGCTATACATTTAGGTGCAGAAGGGCGGGAAAAGATAAGAGGAAATGATTTATCCTACTATCTAGATAGGTTAAATGAAATGAGAAATCGTACTTGCGAATTATTCAAAACGGTGGATGATGATTGGTTATACCGTGAGGAAGAGTTCTGGTCTAAGAAACAAGCGAATCATTATTTTATGTGGTTTCACGTGTTTGAAGATGAAATCAATCATAGAGGCCAAATTAATTTGATCAAGAAAAGAGTAAAAAGATAGGAAAAGAACCGTCAGGATATGAATCCTGAACGGTTTTTCTTTTGTAAGCATAGGTGCTAAGTGATGCTTGTCAAAAAAGTGCTATTTGAAAGTCAAATCACTCCTCTATGAATAGAAGATCGTATCCTTAATAATTAAAAGCAAAAGAGAGCCATGCTGGTTATGAGGTAAGTGTGTGACAGTCATTTAATGTGTTCCCAATCGAAATGTGAAAGGTGTGAAAGAATGAAAAAGTTGGTAAGTTTACTATTGGTCTTTGTTCTACTGATTGGCTTTATCCCAGTATTCTCGGAAACGGTTTCAGCGGCAGAAGCAGAGCTAACGAATGGAGGGTTTGAGAACGGTTTGACAGGATGGACGCAAACGGTTGCCACTACAGGAGTTACAGTTAGTACGGAACAGAAAGTATCCGGCACTAGCAGCCTAAAAATTGTAGATGCTAGCGCAGGTACAACCGTGGCCGTGGAGAGTACAAGGTATGATGCCGTACCGGGGAATTTCTACACGGTGACGGGTCAGGTTTATCTAGCATCGGGTACGACGACAGTCAATCTCCGATTCTATGATGGCGCCAATAATGTAATTGGAACGCCGCCATTGGCCTATGTATTTACACCGATCGGCGCATGGACGGGCATTAACATAGCGGGGGATGCCCCAGTCAATGCGGTGAAGTGGAGCATTTACTTAAACACAGGAAATTCAAATACAGGAACAAGTTATTATGACGATATCCGCGTTTATGAAAGCGCTCCAACGGCTATGCCGTTTCACGATACGTTTGACAGCGAGTCTGTAGGATCAATGCCTAATGCTTACACGGCATACGGTGCAGGGGAAGTAACTGTTTCGGATATACCTGGAGGAGGGAACCGCAGTTTAAGACTTCATGACCAGCAAGCGTCAACTGCTGGTGTTGTGGCAACACGTGCTATACAGCCGGTTACGAGCGGGAGTTATGAATTCGAGACTAAGTTTCGTTATGGGTCCAACTCTCCGCTGACGAACCAGGTGCTGGCTGCTAACCTGAAAGTAATGGGTAAAACTGCGGCAGGCGTATTGCAGCCTGCTGCCCAGATACGGATCGTAAAGGCTGGCCCAGCCAAAGTAGTAAGCGCTACAGCTTTTAATGATATTCCGAACGGGAATGGGCCGCTAGCTTCGGACAAATGGTATACCATTCGTTTTGCCATTGACTTGGATAACAAGACTTTCGATACCTATATGACGAGTGATTTCATTCAGACAGGGACATATATTAAACCGCCAGCGGTAAGAATCGACCCGAATACGGCAGTTATTAAAGATCAGACATTTTCGACAAGCGGTCTTGTCAGTTTGAATAATGTTACATTCGAAACGGTAGATAATACGGGAATAATCGATATCGATTACGTGAAAATGGTCCGCAAGTTCAGTGGATTTGTAAAAGAAACTGGAGGGGCCGTTATTTCAGGTGCGAATGTGACATTGTACCACACAAGCGATACAGGTTTTCTCAACCCAATTGCCACTGCTAGTACAGGAACGAATGGGAAATATGCTTTTGAAAATACGATTGAAAATGGTAGTTACGTGCTGCGGGCGACAAAACCAGGCTATCTGGAAGTGACCAACCCCATTACGGTTTCAGCGTCCAGCCTAGGAAATACGGATCTAACTATGATAGTAGATTCAGGATATATTGTTCTTCCAGTTAATGGAAATATAACCTTGGATGGTTCAGGATCCCCGCTTTCGGAGGTCGAGGTGAAACTGTACGCTGCGGCCGATACAGGCTTCCTTCATCCGATCGCAAGTAGTGTGACAAACGTGAATGGCAGTTACAACTTTAGCGCTATTCCAAGTGGCAGTTATGTACTGCGAGCGGTAAAAACAGGGCTGATTACGGTGACGAAGGCTCTTACAGTTACTACCGCAGGTGTTGGCAATGCGGATCTGACAATGTCTGAAGATCCTGAAGTCAAGTGGTATACCATCGGCGGGAAACTGTTTGAGGCTGGTTCCAAAGAACCGCTAACAGGAGCAGTTGTGAAATTATACAGTGATGCAGATCTTGCTTTTGCGACAGTGCTAGGCACGGGAACGACGTCATCTGATGGTTCCTTTACCATCAATCCTCAAGTATTTAATGGTCGATACAGACTGAAAGCGGAGCTGACGGGCTACATCCCAACAACGTCACCTGTTGCTGTATGGCAATCTGATATGACGGATGAAGTGATCGTGATGCCAGTGAAAGAAACGGTATCGCTGGAAGCCATGCCTAAACCTCCCTTGAATGTTCACCCGAGATTGTACCTCAGAGAACAGGATAAACAGGGAATCAAGGACAAAATGAAAGATCCACTCTTCCAAAAAGTGTGGGAGCAAGTCATTGTTAAAAGTGAAGCAGGCTCCTATACAGCGAAGAGCAGCGGTACGACCCAGGAACTTGAAACGTATGTGCTGCCGAGTGTACAACAGGCCCGCTATGTGCGAATCGTTGGCAGAGGCACGAGTCAGGGTGTTTGGAATTCTATTTTGGAAGCTAAGGTATATGGACAGAAGCAAGGGGGCGTGTTCACAAACCTGCCCATTCAAAATGTGCAATGGAGCGCATCCAATGGCAGCGACTATGACGGAACGAAATCGATCGATGGAAATATGTCAACCTATTGGACAGCAGAAGGTTCAGGCGTATGGTTATCGTATGACCTAGGTTCTCTGCAAGATATTCATGCTGTTGCCTTGGCTTGGTTTAGAGGTAATGTTCGCAATGCCTACTTCGACATTGATGTATCGACAGATGGGGAGCAATGGACACGTGTCGATCTAGGAATGGGACCAGCTAATATGGGTCAACTGCCGTCAGTTGGGCCTAACTACAATAAGACGATTCGAGAGGCCATTGAAGCTTCAGCTTTAAGGTATGTCGTATTAGGAGACGTGCAACAAGGGAATAAAGCCATCTCCATCTTGAAGAACTTTCTGAATTCGATTATCTTCACAAGCCCTGAACAATATAATCAAATCGGAAGTACGATCAATGCGATTGCCATCGTATATGATTGGTGTTACGATCTGCTGCCCGAAGCGGATCGGAAGGCATTCAGAGATAAGATAAAGGCTATAGCGAATTATTCGGAAATCGGATACACGAATCTGATAACGAATGCCGTGGAAGGTCATCCTAGCGAGAGTATGGTGATGAAAGACCTGTTAGCGGCCGGTGTCGCGGTTTATGACGAGGATACGGAGATTTACAACAAAGCTGCGGAACCCATTTTCAACAAATATGCTCCCGTACGTAATTTCTGGTATGAATCGGGCATGCATCATCAAGGTGACTCCTATGGTATGCAAGGACGATATGAGCCGGAGCTCTATTCGCAGATCATTATGCGTCGTATGGGACATGAGGATATTTTCTCGGAAAAGCAAGGGGAAGTTCTGATGAGAGCTATCTACACTCGCCGGCCAGATGGACAACTGTTGCGTGATGGGGACTCGTATCAAGACCTCTATACGCTTCCGAATACGACTTGGAAATATCTGAGTCAATCGATGCTTGCGGCTTCCCAGTATGACGATCCGTACATTCGGGATATGTTTCTCAAAGAATATGTGCCTGGAAAGATCGATCCGGTCATGGAAATGTTGCTTATACCATCCAATATCGTGAGCAGACCGGTTGATGAGCTGCCACTTACCAAATACTTCGGATCACCCATGGGCTCGATGGTAGCGCGTACCGGATGGGATAACCCCGTCGCTATTAACAAAAATTCTCCATCTGTCGTTGCAGAGATGAAAATCGGCGGTTATTGGTTCGGGAATCATCAGCATTTGGATATGGGCAGCTTTCAGTTGTATTACCAAGGAGCACTTGCGGTGGACAGCGGAATGTATCGAGGTGTGTTAACGCCTGGCGCTCAAGTTACGCAAGATTATATGAGTGCGCATGACCGCAATTATTATAAAAGAACGATTGCTCATAATTCCATGCTCGTGTACGATCCATCTGAAGTTTTTAGCTATCGGGGACAATCATTGGATAATGATGGCGGACAGCGCTGGGCGAACAGTACTTACGCTGAAGCCAAATCGCTTGATGAGCTTGTGAGCAAGGATTACAACAGAGCGAAAGTAACGGGGCAAGAGTATGGAAGCGATCCCCTTGCACCTGAGTACAGCTACATCAAGGGAGATTTGACACAGGCTTACTCAGATAAAGTAAAGCAATTCGAGCGCTCCATGATGTTTCTTAATTTGAAAGACAGTACACATCCGGCCGCTATGGTTGTCTTTGATAAAGTCGTATCGGCGGAGGGCAACTTTAATAAATATTGGCTGCTTCACAGTATGGAGAAGCCTGTTGTAAATGGTTCAATTGCAACGATTACAACGAATGCTAACGGTTATTCTGGCAAACTGGTCAATGAGACACTGCTGCCATTGAATCCTTCCGTGAAAGCAGTTGGCGAACATGATTATAACTTTGAGGGGTTCGGCAAGAACTATGACCAATGGCCGTATGTGGCTACCGGTCAGCCATCAGGTCAAGATACGACTGAGCAAGGGGCATATCGGGTCGAGGTCACTCCGACAATCAAGACAGAGACGGACTATTTCCTGAATGTCATGCAGGTGATGGATAACGGTGAAACAGTGACGTTGCCTAGCCAACGTTTAGATTCGGAACTCATGACCGGCGCGCAGATTGCAGACCGGGCGGTTTGGTTCAGTAAAAGTGGCAACCGATTGGATGAAACGGTGACACTATCCACCTATGGCTCGCAAACGGACATGATGTTGACGGTGGCCGATTTAGAACAGGGAACATGGCGAATTTCGAAAGCTGGTCAACCGGATCAATTTGGCGAAGTAAGCGATGAAGGCGGCGTGTTGGCATTCCATGCAGCAGCGGGCAGTTATACGCTCACACCTATGGGCATGATCGACAATGTAGCACCATCGACAAGAGCAATTATTTATGGGGATGCAGGAGTAGGAACGTATAACAACCATGCTGTAACGGTAAAATTCGAAGCGACTGATCGCATATCTGGCGTTAAGAAAACGGAATACCGTATAAATAGCGGAGCTTGGACTACGGTAACTGATTCCGTATATGTGAGCGGCAATGGCATCCATTCGATCGACTATCGCTCCGAGGATTTCGCTGGGCATATCGAGTCAACGAAGCATGCAATCATTGCGGTTGATACAATCAAACCAACAATCGCATGGAGTGGTGTCACCGAAGGCGGAGCATACAGCAATTCCATCACTCCTGCCGCAGTGGCAACCGATGAATTAAGCGGCATTGCCAGTGTAACCTACAAGCTGGATGGAGCAGCGTGGGTCACGGGAGGAACAATCAGCGGATTAGGCATCCATAAGCTAGAAGTCATAGCAGCGGATCAAGCCGGCAATACGATGATTTCTACTGTCATGTTTACCATTACAGGTCAAACTGCTGGTGCTACATTATCGTCAGTTAATCCCGTAAAACCAGGCGAATCTTTCACAATCAAACTAGGTGTACAGCAAGTAACCCATGTTTCGGCGCTCGACATAACGGTTGCTTATGATAAAAATGCTTTTGACTATGTTGATGCTGTAAGTGACCGTTCAGGAACTGTCATTGCGGATTGGGATCACGACATTGAGGCGGGTACCGTACGTTATATCATTGCCAATTCGGGTACGTCAGGAGTGATGAATGGCGAAGCCTCCGTTATGCAAATGAATTTCAAAGCGAAAGCAGGTTTACCTGACGGTAGCGGTATTATATCTGTCATTAGAGCGGTTACTGCGGAAGGTAATGGTCAAGAAACAGTCATAGGCCATACGTTGCAGACGGTAACCATTCTGAATGCAGTTTCGAAAGAAGCATTACTTGCAGCCATTGCAAATGCAGAATCGATCAGCAATAGCGCAGTGGAAGGGATTGACAATGGTCAGTTCTTTCCCGGTACGTTGGATTCGATGAGAACAGCACTCCAACTAGCGATGACGGCTGCACAAGCAGTAGCGGATCATGCAACTGCATCTCAACTCGTTATCACGCAAGCTGTTACAGATTTGGAAGCGGGAATTGCTGCTTTCGAAAGCGGCAAAATCACAGTGCTTACGGGGAACGTGATTAATAAAGATACTACAGGCATAACAATTGGTGATATTGCTAATGTGGCATTCAATTTAGGAGTTGCAAACACAAGTTCGACATGGAGCTTGCTGGAGGCTGCGGATGTGAATAGAAACGGTACAATTGACCTGATCGACCTTGCATTCGTGGCAACGCGAATCGAATAGAACGACATGAGGTGAGGACTTGAATTGGAAAAAGGTAGTGCTGCTAGTAACGGCAACGTTGACGCTGCTGGCGGCTATACCGGCTCATGGATCGCTCGCAGCTGCTACAGTTGTGAGCGAGCTCCAAGCCGATGCCGAGTGGGGTGCTGCTGCCTCTGAGTTGCGAGTTGGCGATACAGCTACGCTCGCATTGAAAGGCATGAGGTTGTCGAATTTGATCGCGTTCGAAGCATTCGTAGAGATCGATCCTGATAAGCTTGCTCTTGTTGAAGCTAAGGCGGGATGGAATGGATTTGATGCCCTCCAAGAGGAGGGCACGGTCCTCCACTTTGCCTCAACTCTGTTGGGCAAGCAAGCGGGAGTGAGCGGCGATCGAACGTTAAGTGAATTTACATTCAGAATGAAACATGCTGGGGACATGAAGTTGAAGCTTAAGAAAATTATATTCGTTGATTCGAGTTTTCAAAGTGTAACCATTCAAAAGGATGCCGAGTTATATCTGTCTGTTGTAACCGTTGGTACGCCTACACCTGAGCCACCAATAACACCGCCAGTAGCACCACCTGTTACACCATTGCCACGATCAACAACACCGTCTGTTGTCGTTCCCAACACACAGGTAATGCGCCTCGTTGTGAATGAGGAAAAAGCCGATGAATACTTCCGAATTACCGCTTTCCAGTCTGGGCTGCCCGGTACTTTTCGACCAGCCAGTGAACTCGTTGAGATTCAATTTAATGCGCAAGAGTCAACGGAAATTGTCCTTCCAATTAAGAATGTAGACAGCAAGAATATCCATATGCTTGGAGTCTATAGCTTGGATACGAACAGCCATAAGTGGGTGTATGTCGGGGGCAAGCTTGATAAGGACCGAACGAAAATGTCGTTCGTAGCGAAGCAATCTGGGATGTACGCAATCATGGCGTACGATCGATCTTTCCAAGACTTGACTGGTCACTGGGCTCGTGCGCTCATTGAACAAATGGCAGCAAAGCATATCGCTCAAGGCACAGGCATGGTTACGTTTGAGCCGGACGCAGCGGTCTCGCGAGCAAGTTTCGCAGCTTTTCTCGTTCGTTCACTTGGTATGAGCTCGCAAGACCAGAGTGGTCTTTCTTTTCCTGATGTGAAGGAGGGGACGAGGTTCTACCCCGTCATCGCTGCTGCCATCCAGAATGGTATCATCGATGGCGATTCGGGGACTATTCGACCCGAAGAGCCCATTACGAGGGAAGAAATGATCGTGATGCTGATGCGCGCGTACTCGAAAGCACAAGGAAAGGTAGATCCACGGCCAAGTACAGTTGTTGGCTCACAAGGAAGGGAATCCACGTTTGATGATGCTGGAGATATTGCCGGCTGGTCATTGGCAGCGGTGAAGCAGGCCAGGGCACTAGACATCATTGAAGGGGCGGAATCCAACCGCTTTTTCCCTAAAGAACAAGCAACGAGGGCGGAGTCAATGGCTGTCATTTTACGATTGTTAGCACATATGTAGGTAAAAAAAGTACCAATCGAAAGTCAAACTGCTCATCTATGAATTCACGTGCTCTTGAAGGATAATAAGCGTAAGCGATTACAAGATAACAACTTTGGAAGGTGATGAAAGGTGAAAAAATCTTTACTTGTTATACTAACGGGGTTATGTGTGTTAACAACAGCGTGCTCAGAGAACAGCCAAACAGCAGAGTCAAGCAAGCCAACAGTAAGCAGTGATACGAAAGCAGCGACAGAAACGACGAAACCGGTCAGACTCAGTCTTCGCTTCATGATTCCTGTCGGAACCGAGTTTGCCAATGCGACATTGCCTGCGGCTGACAAGGACTTTGTCAAAAAAGCCATTGAAGAGAAATTTAATGTAGATCTGAAGCTCGATTATTTTGTTGGTGGTGAAGATTATAAGAATAAAATGAATGTTCAGCTGGCTGGTGGGGATATTCCAGATATTTTCATCGGGGATGCCGCTGCCTCGCAAAAGTATGCGACAGATAGGCTGCTGGCTGACTTGACCTCATATTTCACGCAACAATCGATGCCGAACTACTTCAAATGGGTTAAGCAACAGGAGTTGGAGTCATTCCAGATGAAAGGCATGAACATCAACCGTGGCATCTTACCATTCTTGCGAAATCAATATCCAGCTTGGTATGTGCGCCAGGATTGGTTAGATAAGCTTAACCTGAAAGCTCCAAAGTCTTACGACGAGATGCTCGAAGTTATGCGTAAATTCACGAATGGCGATCCGGACGGAAATGGTAAAAAAGATACGTTTGGTTTCTCGGTTTCGGGTAATGGCGCGAGCGTACCCTTTGATTTCCCAATGTGGCTGGCCAACGGATTTGTGGCTGATTTCCAAATCGCAAATAATACGTTCGTCGATAATCGGACTGACCTAGGTGTTCAGAAAGTAATTCAGGATATTATTAATGTAACGAATGAAGGTATCATCGACCCGGACTGGTTCTTAAGTAAATCACCTGGTCACTTGGATAAAGCAGTTCAGAATAAAATAGGTATTTTCTTCAGTGGAACTGAGAATGTAGCATTAGAAGGCACTCCGAATAGTGTGCAAGCTCGAACGAAAGCGATTGATCCCAAAGCGAACTGGCAGCCGTTCAATCCATTCCCGGATAAACCAGCAATTTGGAAAAATGGTGTACCTGAAACTTCGGTTATGGCGGGTAAAACGGTAGCTGAGAAAAAGCCGGAAAACATAAAACGAGCTTTCGAAATATTGAACTGGTTAGCTAGCGAAGAAGGATATTTATTGACTCACTATGGTCAAGAAGGCAAGCATTACAAGAGGGATGGCAAGAAAATTACACTTGTCCCAGAAACCTTTGATGCAGATATCGCGAAAGCAGGCAATTGGTTGGGCATCTATCGTTTCTTTACACCAGAAGAGCCGGCGGTTCTCGGATTTGAGATTAACGATCCGCGGATTTCTCCGCGCGACCAAGCTATTTTGAAAACGGTGGCATCATACCCTAAGCATGACGCGCTTCCACCAGTCTCGCTCCAACCTCCACAGGGGATGAATATCGGTGATTTGCGCAAAGAAATGAACAAGCTGCATATCAAAATGATATTTGAAGACAAGAGCGCTGATAAATGGCCGCAATACCGTGAAGAGCTTATGACGAAGTTCAGTGGAAGAGCCATATTCCAAGGGTATACGGATCAAATTAATTCGGTTATGAAAGATAAAAAGTTGAGCGATTTCAAGTAAGCTAATGGCAAGAAAACCCTGGTGAATTCAGGGTTTTCTTCTTCTCAGAAAGCAGCCTGACAAGAAAGGGAGAAATGGCAATGAACCGAAGTATAACGGAGATGAAGCAAACGATTGCCACCCCGCGCACGACCGGATTGCGTAAATCGCTAAGTAGAATATACCGCAGCAAATGGATGATCATCATGATGATTCCCGGTCTGCTTTATTATTTGTTATTTCATTATGTTCCAATGGCGGGAATTCTGATTGCCTTTCAGGATTATAATCTCCTGAAGGGAGTATGGGGAAGCCCTTGGGTAGGATTAGATAACTTTATGACTGTGTTTAAGTCCCCTGATTTTCCGCTCATTATGAAAAACACGCTGTTAATCAGCATCTATCGGATTGCGTTCAATATGCTGCCGGATATGCTATTAGCTCTCATGCTTAATGAGATTCGTTCTCCTTGGTTTAAGCGTGTTGTACAGACCATTACGTATGGTCCACATTTTCTATCGTGGATCATCGTTTACGGCATTGTATTTTCCTTCTTTGCTCCTGGAGCGGGACTAATTACTACGTTTGTACGAGACATGGGATGGGGAGATCTAAACCTGCTAACGGATGCAGACTATTTTCGCCCCTTGTTGATTGTCTCGGATTTGTGGAAAAATGTAGGTTTTGGTGCCATTATTTACTTGGCCGCGCTTGCGACGATCAATCAAGAATTGTATGAAGCTGCTGTCGTGGACGGGGCGGGAAGATGGCGGAAAATGTGGCATATTACGCTGCCCGGCATACGTTCGGTATTCGTCCTGCTGCTTATTCTGCGAATGGGGAACATTCTCGATGCAGGTTTCGATCAGGTTTATATATTCCTAAATGCAAGGGTATATGATGTTGGCGATATCATTGATACGTGGGTCTTCCGACAAGGACTTGAACAGCTAGATTTCAGCCTAGCAGCGGCAACTGGGGTTTTCAAATCGGTTATAGGTTTGGTCTTCATTCTAGGGGCTAACAAAATAGCCAAAAAAGTCGGGGGTTCAGGCATATGGTAACCAAGGTAGATCGCCTTGTCGACATTGTACTTTATACGGTACTGGCATTGTTTGCTTTATCGACGTTGTTTCCCCTGTATTTCGTGTTTATTATGTCGGTAACACCGTATACGGAGGTTCTGCGTAATGGCGGGTTTATTATATGGCCGAGTTCGGTTACGCTGGATGCATATAAGCAAATATTCGCAAGTAAAAGGATTCCAGACGCTTTACAAATAACGGTTTTCGTCACTGTCGTAGGTACTTTCTTGAATCTGCTTGTGACGACGCTGCTTGCCTATCCACTTTCTAAGAAAACTACACCATGGCGGAACGGTATACTGCTCGCGATCATTTTCACCTTGCTGTTTAATGGTGGTTTGATTCCCACTTATCTCGTCGTAAGGGGACTTGGGTTGTACAACACAGTCTGGGCGCTGATCGTGCCTGGTATGGTATCCACATTTAATTTTCTAATTATGAAAACGTATTTTGAAGGAATTCCACAGGAAGTGGAAGAAGCTGCGCGTGTTGACGGATGCGGTGAATTAGCCACATTATTTCGCATTGTACTTCCACTGTCGGCTCCCATTATGGCAACAATCGGACTTTTCTATGGGATCGGTCACTGGAACGAATATTTCAAGGGCATTATGTATGTAACGGAAAAGAGCTTGGCTCCCATACAGGTTGTCTTGCGTAATATGATTCAGACACCAAGCGTGAGTCAAGAACTATCGCTGAACGCGACGAATCTGTCGCAACTACCGCCGGAGACGATCAAGATGGCGACTGTAACGGTTGCGATCCTGCCCATTATACTTGTGTATCCGTTTCTGCAGAAGTACTTCATTAAAGGTGTCATGATTGGTGCGATCAAAGGATAGGGAGATAACGGGGCTCGGCAATTCGGAACATTCTGAATTGCCGTAGCCCTATGTGAGTTATATGTTAAAATATGTGTAAACGTATTCGTTATTATCCACCCTTCCAATCGGAGGTATTGACACTAATGGCCGGTTTACTCACAAGGATAACAAAGGCTTATAAACGATCTGTCCAGTTTCGGTTGACGAGTTATTTCCTGATTATTCTTGTCCCGTTAGTTGGGGTCAGCATGTTTGCCAGTCTTCGTTCCGAACAAATTCTAGAACGCAAGGTAAATGAACAAACGACAGTTGCACTGTCATCAGCTATGGAAGCTATTGATATGACGATGGATAATATTGAGAACATGTCGATGGTTCTTGCGACAGATACGAATCTGAATGAACTACTAAACCGCAAGGAAACGCAATTGACTGCGGAGATGACGTTGGATTTTCAGAAAGTGCTACTACAACTGTCAAACATGAATTCGGTCAACACATCCCTAGCACAATTATCCATCTACCACGCCTATTCCCAAACGGTTCTTTCTTCTAGATACGGAGGCAGGAGGATGGATGAGTTGCCGGACCAGTCCTGGTATCAGAATTTGTTAAAAGCGGGAGGCAAGAGTCAGCTCTTGCTTCCGAGAATAGGCGAATTCAATTCGTATCAACAGTTAGACCAAACGTTTCAACCAGGCTATGTCACTTTGATGCGCACGATGGACCCGTTTAAACCAGGTGACCGTAAACATGTACTTATGATAACTTTGGATGCCAATCATATAAGGAAGCATCTCGATACGTTAATTCATGACAATAATGAAAGCGTTTATCTAATAGCACCTGATAACCGTTTGATTGCCGGAACGAGTACAAATGAGGTTCCTCCGTTATGGTCAACCGGCACGGAAAACATGCTGATTCGCAATTCCGAGCTAACCGGTGAATCGGAAATGCTCGTACGTTACCGTTCTGCCCTCTCTGGTTGGACCGTTGTCGTGGTGAAACCAGCTTCTGCCATGTACGCTGAGCTTAACCAACTAAGGACGTTTATGTACATCATAATCGGGATGAGTATCCTATTGACGATATTAATTTCGTGGATCGTCTATCGGGGCATAGCATCGCCTCTAAGTTCGCTTGCCTATGGGATGAAGCAGGTGCGACTAGGCAGACTGGATACGAATCTTCCGAATAAGCGAGAGGATGAGTTCGGTTACTTGATGAATTCGTTTAACGATATGGCGTTGGATCAGAAGCATTTAATCGAGAATATCTATGAGCAGCAGCTGCTGAGGTTAAAAGCAGAACTCCGCGTGCTTCAATCGCAGATTAATCCACATTTTCTATACAATACACTGGATACCATCTATAGCATGGCTGAAAATTATGAAGCGGAAGAGATCACGGAAATGGCGCTTAATTTATCCAAATTTTTCAGATTGAGTTTAAGTAAGGGGCATGACGAGTTCACTGTTGAGGAAACCATCGAGCATCTGCAATATTATTTACGGGTCCAAGCCTTACGTTTCATTGATAAACTCTCCGTATCCATCAGTATGGATGATTCATGTAAGTCCTATCTCGTCTTGAAATTGTTACTGCAACCGATTGTAGAGAACGCAATCTTACATGGACTGGAGCAGCGAAAGCGTGATGGACAGGTGAAGATCGACTGTCGGCTGGACCAGGGCAGGCTTCGTCTGGAAGTGACCGATAATGGAAAAGGCATTAAAGCAGAACGACTTAGCTATATTCGTGATGAACTTGCGAAGGTTTCCGTATATACAGGAAAAGCATGGGTGCAAGAAATAAGAAGGAACGATCTCTATGGCTTATGGAATGTAAAAGCAAGGCTAAAGCTGTATTACGGCGAGTCGGCAGATTTGACCATTGATAGTGTAGAAAATGAGGGAACCACAGTTGTTCTATGGATCCCAATCGGAGGCGCAAATGAATCTGATGATCGTGGAAGACGAACTACGGCTTCTTAATAATATTGCTCACAACATTCCTTGGGAAGAGCAGGGAATTGAGGTTGTCGCCACGGCGGACAATGGAGCCGATGCCATCAGGCTGTTCGAGCAAGTGAAACCTAATATTGTGCTCATGGATATTCAAATGCCGGAATTGGACGGTTTAACTTTGGCTAAACATATACGTGAAGTGGATCCTCTGGTAAAAATTATTGTGCTCAGTGGGCATGATGATTTCACATATGCGCAGACCGCCATTGAACTTCACGTTGTGAAATATTTGCTGAAGCCATCTAGCAATACCGATGTACTTCAAGCAGTATTGGATGCACGCGAAATCATTCGTCAAGATCTAGAAGCCAAGTATAACCAGGAAATGATGCAGAAGAAGTGGATGGAGCATTTGCCAAGGCTTCAGGATTTATTTTATCAGAGCTGGACAGCTGGGAAATATTCGGAGTGGGAAATCGAGCAACGTAGTCGTGAATTAATGATTACACTTCCATACAAAGGATTGTGGGCTGTAGCAGTCGTGGATCCGGATCCCTTAACAAGTGCAAATGGGAGATTTACCGCTGAGGACATCACCTTACTGAAAATTTCGTTGCTTGGGATGGCAAAAGAATTTCTGGATAAGGTACCTTGCTTTATTTTCTCCAATGATAATGGGTCCACGGTACTCGTATTCTTCGATTGCTCGAATAAGGAGAAGGGTCTTCGTCCAATGAATGATTTCATGGCGGAAGTTCACTTGCATATAACGAGGCTGTTGTCCATATTTAAGGAGTATTTGAAAACAACCGCTAGTGCCGGAATCGGCCGAGCTGTAGATAAGAAACTATCAGTGAGCAATTCGTACAGGGAAGCTTGTCAGGCGTTACATGAAAGAGTAGTTCATGGGCACGATATCGTCGTTCCATATCGAGATGAGCATCAACCCCACAACGCTGCAGCATCGGATATCCAGATGGAGAAGGTGCTAGCTCATGCCTTGGAGTCTGGACAACGAGAGAAAGCCATTGCGATCATTGACGAGTGGTTCAAAGTGAATGTGGAACAGGCCAAGTCAAGCGGTGAGGTGCACGAAAATATTTTACTCCTCAGCTCACTTATCGTTCATCTCATTCAATTACAAGCGTGGCCACTGAAGGAAGTTGTCGGTCATCATTTTGAATATTTTCACAATCTTCGTGCATTAGTTACCAAGGAACAGACGCTGCAGTGGCTCTATGGGATTGTAGATCATATTTGTTTATATGTGAATGATAGTAAGAATAAAAGCCGGCACGAACTCATCAGTAAAATGATTAGTCTGGTTGAAGCGAGCATCAATGAAGATATTGGTCTGCATGAGGTAGCAAGCAAGTTATATATTAATGCTTCTTATCTATCTCGATTATTTAAGCAGCATATGGGGCAATCTTTCACTTCGTATATCGTGGAACGCAAAATGAAACTGGCTATGCAGTGGTTGACGGATGGCATGAAAGTATCCGAGACGGCAAATCTTCTAGGCTACCGGGATTTCAGTTATTTTACGAAAGTATTTCGGAAACAATGGGGGGTTACACCAGCTGAAGTGAAGAATAAGAAAATGATTACTTAGTTGCATGATAATACAGGATGTGTGCTAATATGGAATCGACAAGATTAACCAATAGGAAGGATGTACACATGCAGATCGTTCAATTAATTTCGAACAACATTAACAAATTAGATGCGGATATACCCGTAGATAAATCATTAGGAATTGCTGGTTTATCGGGATCAGGTAAAACAACGTTCTGTCAGACCATAGGGGAAGAATCCAAGAAGCGTCTCGTATCTTTACTGCCGAAAGCGGAGTATCAGTATTTATTTCCAGAAATTATGGAAACAAATTTCAGTGCGATTAAGATGGAGGACATGCCGCTAGTCCTTTTTCTCGGCAAATCATCCATCTCATCGAATCCTCGCTCAACCATTGGCACGCATACCGGCGTTTTCAAAGAGATTCGTGATCGTATGGCCGAACAATTCAATCTATCACCAGAAGTGTTTTCCTTTAATAACGCACTAGGGTGGTGCCCCGATTGTAAAGGGCGCAGCACGACACAAAATGTAGAATGTTCGAAGTGTAACGGGAAGCGCTACAGTCCTGAGGTTGAACAATATAAGCTGGATTTAAGGAATCAACCCCACAGCATCTCCGATATCAATAACTTAAGCATCGAAACGATCCTTACGCTTGCCAAGGAATTACATATTAGTGAAGCTAAGCAGCATATCCTCCAGAATTTAATCAACATGAATATTGGGTACTTAACCTTAAATCGGATTATGGGTTCATTATCTGGGGGGGAATTAACACGGCATTATTTGGCTGAATTCATGGCTACCAGTGAAAATACCGTCATAATTATTGATGAAATTTCCGTTGGTCTTGATCATGAAACGCTTTTGAAAATTCTCGATCAAATTAAGCAATTAGGGTATAAGAATCAAATTTGGCTCATTGATCATTCAGACACGGTGCTGGATGCTACAGATGAACAGTTATTCTTCGGCCCAGGCAGCGGTAAGTATGGCGGGAAAATTGTAGAGGAATCTCCTCGTCCTAAACCAGTCCTATGGGCACAAAATCAGGCAGAACCTACCGCGTATTATCAGTTTCTAGATCTGTATTGTCGGAATATTCAAATGGCGGAAATTCAAATTCCCAAGAATAGACTGGTAACTTTTACAGGTGAGTCCGGATGTGGTAAATCAACACTTGTGAACGAGTGTATGTCCAAGGATTTTCAGAAACGTTATCCCAAGGATAAACTGGTCATGGTGGGGCAAGATCGTAATCAATCGATTACGAGCCGCTCAACCGTTGCGACATTCCTTGATATTAAGAAGAAGCTTAATAAAGTTAATGAAGATACCGCGGATGATATTTTCCAACGTTCCATTGAAGATATTATTGAGGAATTGCCTAACGAAGATATCGTCCATAAACGCTTGAGCTTATTGAATAAACTTGGACTTGGTTATCTAACCTTAGAGAGAAAAACACAATCCCTATCAACGGGTGAGTTTCAATGTGTTCATTTAGTTTCTGAGTTGTTTGCGAATTCTAGAAATCCGCATACCCTGTTTATTTTTGACGAACCTTCGAAAGGTTTATCACAAAATATTTTAAACCAATTCATCGACAGTGTCAGGGTCATTCTGGAAGATGAATCGGTCTCCATCCTCATGATTGAACATAATGCTTATATGCTGGAAAGCTCTGATTTTATCGTTGATTTTGGCAAAAGACGGTCGGAACCCATCGGACATTTGGATGTTGTTCCTCATGCGGACTACTATCGTCTAAAAAACAAGGATGACCATACAGCTCCTGTGCACATTGCATCCGCGTTGAAACAGCAAAATGGTATTCAATATATACAAGAAAATCAGATCGAATATTTTAAAAGAGCAGAAAATATCTATAAAGGCGGTATCCTAAAAAGCTTATCTTCCATGGCCCGCTTGATCTATGGGGAATACGAGTCAGATAAGATTGCTCCTGTGATCGCGATTGATCTTGAACGACACCTGTATAGTCAGTATAGCTTTCTCTATGAAATCGGTGGTTTGATCAACCATATTGTAGCTTCTCATCCGACCAATAAAGATACAAGAAGTTTCGATTTCTATTATCAAGATAATCATTGTCCATGTTGTTCTGGCCGTCGTGTCATTGAAAGATTCGATATGCATGTTCTCATTCAAGATCAAAATGTCCCGTTCTGGGATGGCCTATTGTTGCCTGAAGTGATGGATGTCTTGAAATATTATCAGCATGCCAAGCTGCACTTCCTTTTCGAAGAGATCAAGAATGAACTCGGTCATGATATAAGTAAAAGTTATAATGAGATGACAGAGCAAGAGAAGAATACGTTCCTATACGGCTATTGGGAAAAGTCATTTTATGATAAGGCTGGCAAGGCGTCGAGAACATGGGAAGGCTTTAATCTCATCCTCGGACGCTATATGGTCATTTCGAAGAATCTTACGATCAAAGAGGCCATGAAAGCTTCAAGAGAGATGATTACTTGTCCAGTCTGTCATGGAACCGTGTTAAACCATCATAAGAAATTGAAGTTCAATGGCGTAGATATCCGTGAAATCATTGGTCAGCCGCTGGATCAAGTCATTCAAACTGTAGGGGATTTGCCGGAATTAGTAAAATTGAAATCCATTGTAGGCGGCGATATTTCACTATCGGAGGATGTTTCTTTATTACCTAGGGAATCTCAAGTTGCCCTGAAAATGTACGAGTTGGAGCTTGCTAGCTTCGTTGGCTATGAAGTGGTTTTACAAAATGCTGTGCCTTTCTGGGATGGGATTACAGGGAATCTTGATGTGATCAGCTCCAAAAACGTGATAAGCATCTGCGATTTTCCCGATATTACAGAAACCAGAGAGACCATTATTGATAAATATTTCACCAATGGCAAATATAAAAAGTTGACTTATGTCTATGAAGCCTTTGGTTACAATAAGATTGTTACGCAGATCAATAAGATTAAAGGGAGTCATCCTTGCCCATTTTGTGGCGGTAAACGAGTCATCTCGGAAGATGGACTTCATGATGGCGTTCAGAAATTGTCTGTTCCTTGTGTAAGCTGTTATGTGAGTGGCATTAATGATGAGGGCCGGAAGGAAGTCGTCGATGGCGTTACGGTTCAAACATGGCTTACCGGGAAAGTAAGAGATGTTGTTGATGAGAGCAAAGTGACTGAATCTGTTGCCGATATACCGATCTACAATCGAATTCGTGAATTAAACAAACAAGATATGATGGCCGTTTATCATAGTTTGAAGTAACGAATAAGCACTGACCTTAGGGTTAGTGCTTTTCATTTGCCTTAACAATTTTCATGTGAAAATAAATAAAAGTAACACTTGAACCTGACGTAACGTCATGTTTTATAGTATAGTTACCGGTAAACAGCTTGATCAGCTTTAAGGAGATGATTATGAAGCAGCTTTGGAAAGTAGGCGAGCTTGCCAAACTCACAGGACTTACGATACGAACCCTGCGATTTTACGATCAAATCAGCTTGTTCTCGCCGTCGACGCATTCCGAATCGGGACACCGCATGTACAATGAGGGGGATCTCTCGCGGCTGCAGCAGATTTTATCATTGAAAGAGCTCGGTTTATCCTTAGATGAGGTGAAGTCCGTATTAACTGGCGAGCAATTCAGTCCTCTAGAGATCGTATCGTTGCAAATTGCCCGTCTGAAAGAGAATATTCGGATGGAGCAGAACCTTCTGCTTGAACTGGAATACGTATCGAATCTGATGACCTTGCAAGAACCGGTGACTGTTGATGATTTTACCAAGTTATTGGAAACCATGAAGAAGAGCCATGAAAAAGTGATCATCGAACGTCGGATGTCGTGGGAACGACGACTAGATCTGCTAGGTGAACTCCTAGATGGCAAATCCGGTGATTCAAATTAAAGGAGCTGACTACTATGAAAGAAAGAGTTGCTATTGCGAATACCTTCGTTGTCGAGCGCGTATATAATGCCTCACCGTCACGTGTTTTTGCCACATGGGGGGATGCCAAACTGAAAGAGCTGTGGTTTTCCAAAGCAGATGAATTCGATTTCCGCGTAGGTGGGAAGGAAATGAGTAAAGGAGGCCCTCCAGGGGGACCGATCTTCACTTTCGACGCCACGTATCAGGACATTGTTCCAAATGAGCGGATTGTCTACAGTTACACGTTGGATATGGATCAGACGCGGATTTCGATATCCGTGACAACGGTAGAATTCAAACCAGACGGAACAGGGACGAAGCTGATTTTCACGGAACAAGGCATCTTCCTTGATGGCCATGATACACCTGCTTTACGTGAACATGGTACGAAGGAAATGCTGGATAATTTGGGCAAATCGTTGGATAACGTGTAAGCGTACAAATGGAATACCGCAACCGGCCGATATTGGCCGGTTGTATTTGTTACAGAGAAAAAACTTCACACAGGTGTGAAGTTTTAGGGGATTAGATTTTGAATTCGATTGAGCAGGAGGGTAATATCACTGATTGTCGTGAGTAATTGGGAGTTCTGAAGCTTATCTAGTGCAAGATGTCCATTTACGATCACTTTATTGATCTCATCTAATAACACTTTGTTCTTTTCTACCACTTGTTGATGAATGTCCTTTGCAATCGATGGCACACTCTTCAGATTGAATTGTTCAATCTCTTTTTTTATCGCGATCAGTTGATTTTCAAGTTCCTGTTTCGTTTCTGGATTTGTGGCGGCATCCTTGATCAATTGAGGGGCTCGTTCTGCGAAATCGCCTAAGGTTTGGATGTGCTCTGTAGCTTGATTGACATAGTCGACAGAACCATTTACTTTCTCTACTAACGTACATGCACTCAATTGAAGGGTGGATACAGCTAAAATGAGAAGCAATAATTTCTTCATAAAGTTGCACTCCTTTACGGTTCGATGTCAGGGATAGATAAATCTGACGTATGGATTAGTACGTTTATTCTGCAAAAGGGTTTCATTTCCAACCTCATTTGTGTTACTATTTTATCAAATCGTGACACTGCACACGTTAACATTGGGGGAGAGTGCGTAAATTGAAGCATCGATTATCTATGATTTTGATTATTTTGACCGTATTATCCTTGGTAACTGCTTGTACGAAACAAAAGCCTCAGCCATTGGCGGATTCGGAGAAAAAAGAGATTGTTCTCGCTATTGGCGGTGAGCCTGAAACAGGATTCGACCCAACAACGGGTTGGGGTCGTTACGGTTCGCCATTATTCCAAAGCACCTTGCTCAAACGAGACAAAGATTTGAATATTGTTAATGATTTGGCAACAGGGTATGAGGTAAGTCGAGATGGCATGGTTTGGACAGTTAAGCTGCGCAATGACGCCAAATTCAGCGATGGAAAATCACTGACAGCGGCAGACGTACAATATACCTTTCAAGCTGCTTCAACTAGCGGCTCGTCGATCGATCTGAGCAATCTAAAAAGTGTAGACATCACAGATGAAACGACTGTAAAGTTTTCGCTTAAAGAACCGCAATCCACTTTTGCACAAATGCTAGTAACTACAGGTATTGTGCCTAAGCATGCGCACGGCAAAGATTATGCTCTTAAACCGATTGGTTCAGGGCCATTCACAATGGTTCAATGGGACAAAGGACAACAATTAATCGTTGAAGCTAATCCAGATTACTACGGAAATAAGCCTTTCTTCCGAAAGATTACGTTTTTATTCTTAGGTGAAGATGCTGCTTTCGCAGCTGCAAAGGCAGGAACCGTTGACATGGCTGCCATTCCAGCAGCATTCAGTAAGCAAGCGGTGAACGGGATGGAACTGAAAACGGCTAGGACTGTCGACAATCGTGGCATAATGTTTCCTTACGTCAAATCGGGCGGTACAACGAAAGAAGGCTATCCGATTGGGAATGACGTTACGGCCGATTCAGCCATTCGTCAGGCTATAAATATCGCTATAGATAGAAAAAGTTTAGTTCAAGGTGTTCTAGAAGGACACGGCACACCTGCGTATACGTTGAATGACGGTCTTCCATGGTTTAACCAAGATGCTGTGTTTACGGATGCAGACATGAATGCCGCGAAGAAACTGCTGGCTGAAAATGGCTGGAAGGATACAGACAATGATGGTGTTATCGAAAAAGGAACATTGAAAGCAACATTTAATCTGTTGTATCCATCCAGTGATGTAACACGTCAGTCGCTTGCCATAGCAACCGCGGATATGTTGAAGCCTCTCGGAATTCAGGTTAAAGCAGAGGGCAAAAGTTGGGATGAACTAGAGAAAAAGATGCATGCGAATCCCGTGATGTTTGGCTGGGGCAGTCATGATCCACTTGAAATGTACAATGTGTACAGTAATAAATTTGGCGGCGTCGAATATTACAATCCAGGCTATTACAATAATCCGAAAGTTGAAACTTACATGACGCAAGCTTTACGGGCAACGAGTGAGAAAGAGGCATGGGCATTTTGGAAGAGGGCACAATGGGATGGTGAAACGGGCTTAAGCGCCAAAGGCGACGCGCCGTGGGCTTGGCTAGTAAACCTAGATCATCTCTACTTGGTTAAATCGGGTCTTAATATCGGGAATCAAAAGATTCATCCACATGGGCATGGGTGGCCAGTCACCGATAACATTGAGGAGTGGCGATGGAATTCTTAAAGCTGTTTCCATGGATGATTCGAAAAGGCCTCGGTTTATTGTTACTGTTATTTGCTGTGAGTGCCATCTCATTCATGCTTGTTCACTTCTCTCCCATAGATCCCGTTCAAGCTTATGTTGGCGCGGATATGATGAAAGTCAGTCCAGAACAACGTGAAGCGATCGTGCATTATTGGGGGTTACATGATCCGCCACTCATTCGGTATTGGCATTGGTTGCGTGCGCTGGCGAGTGGCGATTTAGGCACATCTATGATTTACCGTCGGCCTGTGCTGGAAGTGATCAGCGAACGTTTTGCCGCATCCCTGGCACTTATGGGGGCTGCCTGGTTGTTGTCAGGACTGATTGGATTCGTGTCAGGCATATTAGCCGCAATGAATCGGAATAAGTGGGTCGATACTTGGATCCGATGGTACTGTTATACCCTTTCGTCAACACCAACGTTCTGGGTCGGCTTGTTACTCATGCTTGTGTTTGCGGTATGGCTAGGGATCTTGCCCGTCGGACTTGCCGTACCTGCTGGTACAACAACTGATCAGGTTCAATTCATAGATCGCATCCGACATATGATCTTGCCCGTGTTGACGCTTAGCGTAACAGGGATCGCTGCAATTGCCCTGCACACGAGAGAGAAACTGATTGAAGTGACGGAGAAGGAGTACTGGTTGTTTGCAAGGGCTCGCGGCGAGCGAGGATTCACTATCTTCTGGAGACATGGGCTCAGGAATGTGGCGTTGCCAGCGATTACACTGCAATTCGCTTCATTCAGTGAACTGTTCGGTGGAGCTGTATTGGCGGAACAAGTATTTTCATATCCTGGCCTGGGTCAAGCTGCTGTGGAAGCAGGATTACGCGGGGATATCCCACTGTTGATGGGTGTTGTATTATGCAGTGCACTATTCGTATATGTTGGAAATGCGATGGCCGATATAAGTTATCGGTGGATTGATCCGAGGATGAAGGAGGGAAGTCGTCTATGAAGGAACCAATGCGCGTTGGAATAGGGCTTCCCAAGCTTCATCATCAACAGAAATTATGGATTTCAACTACGATAGCCCTAGGTATATTACTAACATTGCTTGTTATATCCAATGGATTGGGTACCACAGGATTAACCACCAACTTGAGTCAGCGTAATTTAGAGCCATCCTCTTCACACCTATTCGGGACAGATTGGCTAGGCAGGGATATGTTTACCCGCACAATGAAAGGCTTGCTGCTCAGTCTGAAAGTGGGGCTAACTGCTGGTTTCTCCAGTGTTGTCATTGCAAGTATGATGGGACTTGCAGCTGCCCTCATGGGTCGAACAGTGAATCGGTTTATTACTTGGTTGACGGATTTATTTCTAAGTGTTCCTCATTTAGTCACACTGCTCTTGATTTCATTTGTACTAGGGGGAGGGGCCAAAGGTATTATTATTGGCGTCGCGTTGACCCATTGGCCAGCCTTGTCGAGAGTGATTCGCGCGGAGGTGATGCAGCTTCAAACGGCACCCTATATTATCATCTCGCGTAACTTCGGCAAATCCCGTTGGTGGATTGCAACGAGGCACATTATTCCTCATCTCGTTCCACAACTAATTGTAGGTATTATACTCATTGTTCCACACGCCATCTTACATGAAGCTTCGATTACCTTTCTTGGCATGGGTCTATCTCCTCATGAACCTGCCATTGGGATCATTTTGTCTGAATCTATGCGCTATTTATCCTCAGGTATGTGGTGGTTAGCTGTGTTTCCTGGCTTATGTTTGTTACTCGTGGTAAGAACGTTTGCTATGCTAGGTGAAAATTTGAAACAGTTCGTGAATCCACAACATGCTCATAATAAATAAGGATGAAAATAGAAGGGAGAGGAGCTCGCTTATGCTAGAAATTAGCAGGCTTTCTATCCGGTTTCATCGGCTGGATCGTCGTTTGCGACAGGTACATACCGAAACGATTCATAATCTGCATCTCGCTGTTGCATCGCAAGAGATTCTTGCGGTAGTAGGCTCTAGCGGTTCTGGTAAAAGTCTGCTCGCCCATGCGATATTAGGCATTCTTCCTAGTAATGCGCAAGTTTCGGGGAGCATTCAGTTTATGGGGGAAGTATTGACCCCAGAGAGACAACGTCGGCTACGAGGGAAAGAAATCGCACTTATCCCACAATCTGTTGCCTACTTAGATCCTTTGATGCGTGTCGGGGAGCAAGTCCAGCAATCTGTTCGTCAAGGTGATCCCGTGGAACTTAGGCAAAAGGCCTTTCATAAGTATCATCTCGCTGAATATGTGGCCAAATGGTTTCCCTTTCAACTATCTGGTGGCATGGCGCGTAAAGTTCTAGTCTCAACTGCAACGGTTAGCGGAGCTCAATTAGTTATCGCCGATGAGCCAACGCCTGGCCTTGATGCCGCCGCGATGGTTGAAACATGGAGTCGTTTCCGACAGTTGGCAGATGATGGATGTGCGGTAATGCTGATCACCCATGATATAGAAGCCGCTTTGACAGTTGCGGATCGAGTTGCCGTATTGTACGCGGGAACTGTTGTGGAAATTGCGCTTCGCAGTGATTTTGCTGGCGACGGTGAGAGACTGCGTCATCCTTATTCGAAAGCGTTATGGAGAGCTCTCCCTAGTCAACAATTTATCCCGATACCAGGCTCTCAACCATTACCACATGCTTTACCCAAAGGGTGCGTATTTGCACCGCGATGTTCGTTAGCTACGGTCGAATGTGAAGAGTTTCAGCCTGAGCCGCGTACATTGAGAGGCGGAGAAGTGAGGTGCTTGCATGCCACTTGAGGGAAACTCGCTTGGTTATCGCTATAACAAAGGGGCATGGGTTGTGCAGCAGACGACTATGCGATTAGAGGCTGGAGAGGTTGTGGGATTAGTAGGGCTAAGTGGTTGTGGCAAATCAACACTTGGTAAAATACTTGCTGGACATCTTCGACCCATTGAAGGTCATGTTCTTCTGGATGGCAGCCCGATTCCTTCAGGGGTACGAAACCCTGTGCAGTTAGTTCTTCAGCATCCTGAACAGGCTGTGAATCCCAAATGGAAGCTGCGAAAAACTTTAGCGGAGTCGGGGCCCATAGACGAAATCTTACTTAGTGAGCTAGCCATTGAGGATGCATGGTTAAACCGTTACCCAAGTGAGCTCTCAGGCGGCGAACTGCAGCGAATATGTGTGGCGAGGGCGCTCGGATCAGGAACTCGGTACTTGATTGCAGATGAAATGACTACCATGCTCGATGCAATTACACAAGCGCAAATCTGGCAATCGGTGCTGAAGTGGGCAGAGCGAAATCAGACAAGTATACTCGTCATTAGTCATGAGCATCAGCTTGTGAAGCGAGTATGCAGTAGAGTCATTGAGTGGGGGAAAGCTTAAACGTCAAGTAAAAAGGTTGCCATGTGCAGCCTTTTTTATTTGTATTTGCCGTATTGTATTTTTAAAAAATTCAAGGATTATAGTAGCTTTCAAGCGTCAATATGATAAAATTTAAGCATCATCATGTTGTATGCAATTCGTTTTAATGACAGGTGTTTGATGATACAAACAATAGAGAATTTTTCAAAAGTGGGGGAAGGTCCATGATCTCAAGAAGACAGTTTATCAAAAGATTGCTTGCAACCGCATTCGCAGTAACGGGTGTCGGCGCGCTGCTCAAACAAACGTTAAAGGGACCCGAAACAAATGTCGCAATTGCGGATGGCTCAGAAGAACAAATCGTTCCCCAAGCATCCCCACATCCAGTTTCGGTTGACGCCAGTACAAATCGATTATTGCTATCATTTTTCCTACTTAGCGATGTGCATATTTCAGATAATGGTACTTCCACGATTACGGATAAACTTCATTCTGCATTGAAGGATATCAGCCATTTCGAAACGCCGGTAGATACGATTGTTTTCGGAGGCGATGTCACGGATGTAGGCCGCGAAGTGGATTACAAACTTTTCCGCAAAGTATTGGACAAATACAAACTACCTCCTATTTATGCTAATATGGGAAATCACGACTATTACGACATTTGGATAAGCCCTAAGGGAGATTGGTCCGCAGATACTGTGCCAAATGGGAAAACCGACGCCATGTCCCGAGAACGCTTTATGAAATTTTTCGGCTATAAAGATAAGCCTTATAAAGATGTCTGGATGAATGATGTACATCTAATTATCATGTCTCAAGAAACGTATGTGCAGGAGAAACCGGAGGTAGGAGAGGGGGCATGGTATTCGGATGAGCAGCTTGCCTGGCTTGAGAATACGATGAAATCACATGTGGACGGAAAGCCCGCATTTGTCTTCATCCATCAACCGCTGCCTGCGCCAGATATGGACGGGAAGCCGCCGCAGTTGCTTCGAGCGAAGGAGTTTCGTGCCATTTTAGCACCGTATAAGAATGTATTTGTGTTGTCCGGACATACGCATCGTAATTTTGCAACGGAAAATCACTATAATACCCAGAATTCCTTTCACTGGTTCAATAATGCTTCTGTTGGCAAAACAAGGAGCTCAGACAATCCCAATTGTGCGCAAGGCATGTATGTTCAAATCTACAACAACGAAGTGGTGGTTCGCGGCCGTGAATTTTCCAATCAGACTTGGATTGAATCGGCAAAGTACAACGTACCTATCGTTCATGTCAACCAAGCGTAGTTATTTAACACACGAATTGTAACCAAGCAAGGGAGATTTAGAGGAGGCATTTTAGTTGGATGTTCAACGAATAATCGTGACTGGGCGCATGTATAAAGAACTAGCCAAACTTGCCCAACTGGACACGAAGAGGGAGTATCTGTTTCTACCAGAAGAGGAAGTACATTCAAGTCACTTCGACTGGGGAGATGGTTATGTGGCATTTAAACCGACGGCGTCGTTTCACTTTGGTAAGCTGAAATGGGTTCATGCTCTTGGAGCTGGCGTCGATGCCTTTCTATTGAATCGGGAGTGGAAAAAGGATGTCGTGTTAACGCGTACGATCGGCAGTTTTGGGCGAAAAATAGGCGAGTATTGCTTAAGTTATGTACTCGCAGATCTACAACGCCATGACCAGTTTCAACAGGCTCAAGCTCAGAGGCAATGGCTGCCTTCCCAACAGAAGCTGCTTCATGAGATGAACGTTGTCATCTTTGGAACTGGCACGATCGGCGAGGAAGTTGCCAGAATGCTGCGTGCATTCGGCGTAACGGTAAATGGCATATCTCGCAGCGGCACTGCGAATATGCATTATGACAGGGTTCTTCCCTTGATCGATGCGCATACGGTGCTTCCTGGGTCCGATTGGGTCATAAACACGTTACCGTTAACTGAACACACGGAAAGTTTGTTTGAACGTCGTTTATTTTCCTATATGCGCGGATCAGGATTTATCAATGTCGGAAGGGGAGGTTCGGTTGACGAGAACGCACTTCTGGGGGCCATTGAACTCGGACAGGTACGTAAAGCTGTTCTGGACGTGTTTAGAGAAGAACCTTTGCCCGAGCATTCGCCGTTATGGACTCATCCGAATGTGGTCATTACACCACATATTTCAGCAGTTACAGGTGTGGATGAAGCGATTGAAGGACTGCTAACGGTTCTTGAAGAAATAGACCATGGATGGGAACAAATTAGCCATTCCGTCGATGTCAGTAGAGGGTATTAGTTCTTTAGTGATGACATATCCGCGCACATGTACGGACGCTACAAACCAATATGTTACTTAGTTATGGAGCCCTGTTTAGGGCTCTTTTTGACGTGGATGGCTAATGAATTCTTAACTAAATGTGGGAGTAAGATTTCTCGAATCACTCGAAGAACCGTTACTTGGACTGGGGTTGAAAATGACGCCTACATGCAGAATGAATGACTTGTCATTGGCAGAATAATGACGAGTCACTTGCATTATTATGTCATTAGTCTCTACTCCGAGTATCTAGGCGACCTCATAATGAAAGGAGAAGTGAACCAAGGTCAGGAGGTTTCAAATGAGAATGCGTAAGTGGTATAGAAATTGTGCGATCATGCTCAGTTTGTTGGTGTTGTTTCAATCGACGCTTCCTTCCGTGATGAGTGCTGAAATGGGGGATGTGGCAGCAACGGTAGCAACTACAGAAATGACAGAATCGACACAATCAGTTTCCCCTCCATCTATGGCAGTGACCGAAGTACTACCTTCATGGGCCAAAGTTGAAATTGAGGAGCTGTTGAGCAAAGGTATTGTGAATAAACGACCAGAAAGCAGCGATTTCGAGTCGAATACGCCACTCACCCGAGCGGATGCGGCCGTTTGGCTTCTTCATGCTGCAAAGTTACGTGGTATGGATACTACAGCAGGTGAGAATAAGCCTACTTTTAAGGATATTGATGATCAACTGCACCGCGATGAGATTGTCAGCGCTGCAAGAATCGGTTTGATCGAGGGGTATGAGGATCGCACATTCCGTCCTGCTGCATCAATCTCCCGGGTTGAAATTGCCGTTATGCTGCAGCGCATATGGAAGTTGGATGCGTCTCACTCCTCGGATTTTGCAGATCAGTCTATCATCCCAACATGGTCAGCATTAGCTGTTGGGGCCATGAGCAAGGCTGCGATCGTTCAAGGATATGAAGACCGTACCTATCGTCCCTACAATCAGGTTACGAGGGCTGAAGCTGCTGTCATGCTGCATCGCGCTTGGAAGTTGCCAGAAGTCAAACAGGAAGGCATATTACAGCTGTCAGTAACAACACCTGACGGACGCGCCTTACAAGGCGCTCATATACAAATTCATACTAAAGGGAAGCGAGCTCTATTAGCTACTGGAACGACAAGTGCTTCTGGTGGGTATGAAGTGAAGTTGCCTTACGGTGCGTACGATGTTAACACGACTAGCGACAGCGGATTCGTAGCGTATCAAATTGTGGAGTTAAGCGCACAGCGTCATCCTGTGGCCGTGCAAACGGTTCAGGCTGCAAGCCTAACCGGCAAAGTAGTTGGCGAGAACGCTGAACCACAATCAGGCGTCATCGTGACGTTCACAACGAACCCTACTTTCTTCGCTGTAACAGGTCAAGACGGAACATTCAAAGCTAACGTTCTTCCAGATCGTACATACCAACTATCATTGCTCTCGTTGGAAAATTGGAAAGCATACACGGATCAATCTGGCACAACGGGTTCCATTCTTTCAAATGGAGCACTTCAGGATATCTTGAAAGTTCTTGATCTAGGCACGAAAAACAAGGTGAAACAGACATGTACTTGTCAGCTGGTTGATGTCCCGCAAGAGGTAAGTGCACCTGGGGTGGGCCAAGTCACTGAAATAGGCCAGTTGTCTACGGTGGATGGCACCATCCGTCCAGCAGGTGGATATTCAGGCGGGAACGCAGGAGGTGGAGGCGTCTCCCCAGGCGGTGGTTCAACAGATGTGACGGCTCCAGCTATTCCTACTGGATTGAAAGCAGAGACAGCAGCTCAACAGGCTACGCTGAGTTGGACAGCGAATTCAGAAGCCGATCTGGCTGGCTATAAGGTTTATGTCTCTCTCGATGGAGGAGTAACGTGGTCACTAGCGGCCGATGCCATTCCTACACCTTCCTATACAGCTACAGGTTTAGTGAACGGTACCACATACACGTATGCTGTCACAGCATATGACAAGACCGGTCATGAGTCGTTGAAATCAAGCCCGTTAACCGTGCAACTCAGCCCCCAGACTCCAACCAAGCCAGCAGGATTTGATGGAACGGTTGGCGATGGCGAAGTGTACTTATCCTGGCTGCCGAACACCGATACTGTTACAGTTGGTTATAAGCTTGTCATCACATCGGCTGACGATGAGGGAGCATCCTATCACGAAGAGTGGGATGCCGCGAACAATACAACGTTGACTTGGGGTGGAATCACTAATGGTCAGCCCTATCGATTTAAACTGATCGCTTATAGTCGTAACGGCCAAGAATCGGAAGCAGCTTTTCTTGAGCTGACGCCAGGAAGAGAGGTCATTCCAGATATGACGGCGCCTGCTATCCCGGTAGGTTTTGCGGGCACGACTAACCAAGATCGGGTGACTGTGGTTTGGCAGACGAATGAAGAAAGCGATCTTGCTGGATACAATCTCTATGTCTCAATTGATAATGGGAATAACTGGATACTTGAAGGGCAAATATATCCCTATCTCTCTTCTTATACATTTACGAACTTAAGTTACGATGTCACGTACAGCTTCGCTATTAGCGCTTATGATTCTAGCGGCAATGAGTCAGAGAAATCCAATATCATTTCACTTACGCCACAAGAGGAGCCAGACCTCGAAATTCCCGTTCCACCTATAGGGCTCTCGGCAACGGTTGGTGATACCAAAATTCAATTGACATGGTCACTAAATGAGGAAGAAGACTTAGCAGGCTATAAGCTTTATGTTTCCGAAGACGGCGCAGCGACTTGGCGCAGTGGTGTTTCCACGGGATATGCAACAACTTATCAAGCAACAGGTCTAACGAATCGCAAACCATACACGTTTGCCATAACTGCAATAGATTATGCGGGCAACGAATCCGCTAAATCCGCTTGGGTAACAGCTGCGCCAAAAAGCGCTGATCAGACAGCGCCAGCTGCGCCAGTGGGTCTGAACGGAAGTGCCATAGACGGGAGTTCCTCACTCATCTGGCAAGCGAACAATGAGAGTGATTTAGCCGGCTATACCATTTATTCGTCAACGGACGATGGTGTCACTTGGCACGTGAAGGGCGATGCGAAGAAGCTGACCGTCTTTACCGTTACTGGTTTAACAGACGAAACAAGGTACAAATTCACCGTTGCTGCCTATGATCGTGAGGGCAATGAATCTGCCAAATCAGCTGCAATCGACCTTATGCCGGTTAAGCAAACCATCCCGGATGATCCTGCTTCGGCAGCACCTGAGATTCCACTAACGCGTATGCCTTCTTTTGCTGAGCAAACGCAATTCTTGCATACAGGCAGCAACGCCGTGCAAGCTGGGGTCATCCCAGGAGCGATACGCACCGATGTTGCGGCTGTGCTGCGCGGTAAAGTCCTTGATACGAATGGCTCGCCACTAAGTGGAGTGAAAGTGAGTATTCTGAATCATCCCGAATATGGTCAAACATTAAGCCGTGTTGATGGCGCTTATGATTTGGTGGTTAACGGAACAGGACTGCTTACTGTCCAGCTCAGCAAGCCCGGCTATATGATGGCCCAGCGTCCAGAGAAGATGACTTGGGGCACCTATACCAGCATGGAAGATGTGGTGCTTCTTGCTTATGATGCCAAAGTAACGGAGCTCAACTTGTCGAATGCAACGGATACCCAAGTAGCCCGTGGAACAACCGTCCAAGATGAAGATGGTGAACGGACATCGACGATTGTAGTACCGAAGGGTACAACTGCCACGATGACACTGCCAGATGGAACGGTTCAACCGCTTTCACAAATCCATTTCCGAGCAACGGAATACACAGTTGGCAATAGGGGACCTGAAGCGATGCCAGGCATATTGCCGCAGAATGTCGGCTACACCTATGCGGTGGAGCTGTCGGCGGACGAAGCGGTGGATGCGGGGGCGACAGAAGTTACTTTTAACCAACCCTTGTATCATTATGTTGATAATTTCCTTGAATTTCCAGTTGGTATTTCCGTTCCAAATGCCTATTACGATCGCAAGGCTGGGCTCTGGGTACCCGCGCAGAATGGTGTTATTCTCCAGATCGTTGGGATTGCAGAAGGTATGGCGCAAGTAGACTTGGACGGCGATGGTGCGGCGGATAGCGGAACGAAGCTTAGTGCCTACGAAATCACAGATGAAGAGCGGCAGAAGCTTGCCGGATTATATTCTGAGGGTCAAAGTTTATGGCGTGTGCCGATTCCTCATTTCACACCTTGGGATCACAACTGGCCGTATGGTCCACCAGGTGATGCCATTGCTCCGCCGAATCCAACACCTAAGAAATCGCCTCAGCGGGATCCGAGAGAAGAACCTTGCAAACAGCCAGGCTCCATTATCGGCTGTCAGGATCAATCGCTTGGAGAAGCGATAGCCATTCCCGGTACACCGTATACACTCCGGTACCAAAGTGAGCGAACGGAAGGGTATGAGGAGCGTTCGACGATTCAATTCCCTGTGACAGGCTCAACAGCGCTGCCAGCATCGTTACAAGGAATTTCAGTCAGTATTCAAGTGGCAGGTAAGACAGTCTACAAGAAGCTGCCATTAACGATCAACCAACTGCATACGTTCAAATGGGATGGTATCGATGGATATGGCCGCAAACTGATTGGCGATCATCCTTATCAAGTTACGGTGAGTTACCACTATAAACCCGTTTATTATCCTACACCTGAAGGTTTCGCTATGAGCTGGGCAAGGCTTCCTTCAAGTGTCGGGGGTATCGGTTCCCGAGGCAGCTCGGATATGAGGGTCACCAGATCGTATGAAGGCATTATTAGCTCACCTGTGAATCCTTATGAACAGCAAGGTATTGCAGGCTGGAGCTTGGATGCACATCACATTTTTGATAATACGACGAAGAAACTGCTGAGCGGTGAAGGCGAAACGCAGAAGAAGGACAGTGGTCAATTCAACCCGCTGAATCCTCAGATGGGGCAGGGTCAATATTACGTTGATGGGGCGTTGTATGCGGTTGTTGGCTCTGATTTTTATTTTCTAGTCAGAAACAACAGCATATTGAATGAATTGTCCATCGTTCGAGTAACGCCTGATAATGTTTCGCTCAAAGTGGCGACGTTTCCCTCGCAAGGATTTCCTAAAGCTTTTACTGTGAGTCCGGATGGTACGCTATACCTCGCCTATTTGAACGATGCCATTTATAAAAAAGGAACTAACGATTCCGATTGGCAACGAGTTGTCGGTCAAGGAATTTACAGTGTAGCGGTTATTCCTGATGGCACTAAGGGAACTGAGGTTGCAGGCGGAAACTTCAGCTCATTTGCAGCAGATGTTCAAGGAAATCTGTACTTCGAAGGTGTTCATCCTACTGGTACTTACAACAGTACCATTCAGTATTATAAGCTCGATGCAAGTGGTTATGTCTATCATGCAGGCAAATCGGGCTATGGCCCTGATACAGGACCAGCTACACCAGCTAATATTGGGTACGGGAGATTGACTTCGAGTCCTAATGGTACGATTTATGTCATGGATAACATGTACGATTATTGGGGTGTTAAGAGCCGCATTCGCAAAATAACGAAGGATGGCACGCTAGAACTGGTCGCAGGTGACGTAAGCATGGGTAAGAAGGATCCTGTTATAGCAGATGGCATGCCGGCAACCGGTTCACGATTCAATGTCCGAGAGATATTTGTGGACGGACAAGAAAACATCTACATGCAAGTAGATGCCGTCAACACGACATTAGGACCTATTTATAAAATAACCCCAGATGGCATTGTTCATCTTGTTGAACAATCAGATGCGATGGCCTATGTGCAAAGAAATGATTTTAAACTTAACTACGTGAAGCTTATCGGCGTTGATCAAAAGGGTAATCCGATGTATATAACGTATGACCAAGGTGGCATGACGCCTAATTTCTTCCGAATTGGCGCCGAGGTAAGTAAAACCAGCATTCCGAACGATGACGGAATCACATTGACACAAATTGATACGTTAAGCGGGCGTCATATGCAGACTACCCATGCACTAACGGGTAAAGTGATGGCTAGCTTCGGTTATGATGCGGAGGGCCGATTGATTCAATTAGATGATAGCTATGGCAATCGCACGACGATCATGCGGGATGCTGCTGGCAAGCCTACGGCTATTGTAGCGCCTGGTGGTCAACGTACAGAATTGACGGTCAACGAGCAAGGACAACTAATAACGGTAACTGGAAAGCTCGGATATCAGTATGACATGACCTATATCACAAAAGGACTGCTGACTTCATTTACTGACCCGAATCGGCATACTTCTGAGTATCTCTACGATGAGAAAGGGTATCTGATTCAGGCGAAGACGCCCACTGGTGGGATTAAAACCTTAACACGGACAGAACTAAGTGACGGCTTATCCATCACATTCACCGATGCCGCTAACCGTTCAACCGTGTATGAGACTCGTACAATTGGCAGTTATACGAAGCGTACGATAACGGAGCCTGGTGGTGCCAAGTCCACGGTCGTTTATCAATCGGACGGTTCCAAAGAAATGACGTACACAGACGGTACGAAGGTCATTCAAAAGCTTGAAAATGATCCTCGCTATGGCATGGACGCACCTATTCTTAATCTTATGAAGATTACAACACCAGACGGTCGCGTTGTGACGTATTCGGAGTCACGTGCTGTGGAAAGAGACAGTCAAGGTCGCTTCATTTCCTTAACACAAACCTATGTGGTCAATGGTGCAACGTCTTCAGTGAAATATGATGCAGCTGCAAAAACGTATGTGGAGACATCTGCGGAAGGTTTAATTAAGGTGTCCCATCTGGACGACAAAGGTACAATTGTGCGTGTTGACTATCCGAATCAGCCACTGCAACCCATCCTATACACGTATGATGAGCGCGGACGTTTTCGTACGATTTCACAGGGTAGTCATTCCATGACTTATGCCTATAACACGAGCGGAGAGCTGATTTCGGAGACCGATGAAGAGGGCAACCGAAAGGAATATGGCTATAATGAGACTGGATTACTGAAGATGATCAAACAGCCCAGTGGTAAGACTTTTTACAAAGATTATGATGGGAAGGGGAATTTGGTACAAACGTCGCTGCCTGACGGAACCATTTATAAGCAACAATATAATGACTTGAACCAGCTTAACACATTTACCCCGTTAGGTGGGCAGCCATGGTTAACACTAACACATGATGTCACAGGCTTCATTGACAAGGCCATTCTAGCAAGCGGACGCGCTTTACAGTATGGGTTTGAGTCTAGTGGCAGCAAGCGAATCCAAACCATGAATGATCCTGATCTGAATCGAACGTTTACGTATGGAGACGCAACAGACCGCGTAGCACAGATGGTCAGTGAGCAAACGGGGGATCCCGATCTGCGGCAATCTGTCGGTTACACCTATGGCGGTAGTGAGGTGCTGCAGATGGTGCTGCAAGGCGCAGCGAATGCTACCTTCGATTATAGTTTTGACACAGGTGCGAATGTGACGAACATTACGAATATTCGCACTACGGTTACGGAACAAGTCTACGGGCAACCGAAGACGGTTATTCAGAATACACCGATAGGCTGGGATCGCGATGAACAGATGACGAAGTTTGGTCCTTTCCAAATCTCACATGAGGCTAATGGCCTTGTGAACGAGATCTCAGATGGTTCGTTCCAGATTATGAATACCTACGATGACCTAGGGAAGCTCGAGCAGCGCAATTACTTATGGAGGGGCCAACTCCTCTCCAGCAGTGAGTTTACGTATGATTCTCGCGGGCTTTTATCCCATGAAAAGGAAACTTCTACTAGCGGTGCTGCGAGCCAAACCCATTATAATTATGACGATGATGGCCAGTTGTTAGCCTCGCTCAAATCTGGTACCGAAGGTACCTATAATGAGGTTTACCAATACGACATTAGGAAGAACCGTGTCAGTAAGCAGGTGAATGGCTCTCCTTTGGAAATGAGCAGCTATGACACACACGGTGAATTACTAGCAGTAGGATCAGTCGATTATTCGTTTGATACCGATGGATTCCTGACGGCTCGAGGTGAGAACACCTATCGTTATGGTATACGGGGGGAACTCTTGGAAGCGACTGTCACAGGCACCACATACCGGTATGCTTATGATGCAATCGGACGACGGACAGCAAGAGAAGGAGGGGGCAATATGGAGAAATACTTATATGGCCATCCAGAGTTCATTCATATGCTGACGGCTTCCATTGATAAGAATGGCGTTCTAACGAATTATTTCTATAATGAAGAAGGTTTACTCATCGGTATGGAGCGTGAAAGTCAACGCTATTATGTCATTACTGACAATGTAGGAACACCGAAAGAAGTTCTGAATGCGGAAGGCGATACGGTCAAAAAGCTTCACTATAGCTCCTTCGGCAAACTGCTTAGTGACTCCAATCCCGGCTTCGAGCTGATGATTGGCTTTGCAGGAGGTCTAGAGGATCGAGCTGTTGGGCTTGTGCGCTTCGGTGCAAGAGACTATGATCCCATATCTGCGCGATGGACAGCGCGTGACCCGATTCTACTGGACAGCGGAGAAACGAATGTCTATGCCTATGTTGGTAACAATCCGATTGTACTGCGTGATCCATGTGGTTTGTTCTGCATCGGAGTATCTGCGTATGCCGGTGTTGGGATTGGCGGGAAGGTGTGCGCGACGGAGGATGGCGTATCTGCCTGTGCAGAAGCTGGTGTTGGCGCAGGCGGCGGTTTGGAAGTTGATCCATTCGAGGATCTATCCAAAGGCGGTTCTTCTTTCGAAGCAGCAGCTAAAGTCCAATACGGACCTCTCAAGGGTGAATTAGGGGCCAAATATTTCAAAGCATGGGATCCGTGCAAAGAAGGGGAAGGATCTCTCATTGCCAAGCTGGGTGCTGGGCCTGTTCAGTTAGATTTCAACGATCTTTCCAAATCTGCAGTCAAAGGCAAATTTGATGATTTACGCAAAAATGTGAAAGATCTGTTCAAACCATCGGTTAAGCTGGAAGCCGCAGCGAAAGTGAAGCAATGCTTGCAATATAAATGGTGATGGAAGAAACCGTTAGGGCTGCTCGCCTTGACGGTTTTTTCTCAAAGATCAGGTATACAACCTTTTCATTGAAAAAAATGGCGTTGTATGGTTCACTCGATAAGAAGCTAGATTTCAACAGGGCGGGGAGAAGATCCAGTGATATCAGTAGTAATTGCCGATGATCAAACATTAATGCGGGATGGGTTGCAAACCATTCTCAGCCTGCAAGAAGATATCCAAGTTGTTGGTATGGCAAAAGACGGTGCAGAGGCACTTCAACTTGTTAAGACTTTATCCCCGGACGTCGTGCTGATGGATATTCAGATGCCTGTAATGAATGGCATTGCGTGCACGCGGCAGATCCGAGCCGAGCATCCAGAAACGGTGGTTATGATTCTTACTACTTTTGCCGATGACGATTATATTATTGAGGCACTTGCTGGAGGAGCTACAGGCTTTCTACTCAAGGACATTCCTGGTGAAAAGCTTGCGCAATCCATACGCGATGCCGTATTGGGCCATTTCCTGCTGCCTTCCGTCATTGCGGGCAAATTAGCAGCACGGTTATCTTCCGCATCGGCTTCGATCCAAGGGATGAAGCATACAGTACGTGCGATTGCAGATGGCATCACCTTATCCGACAAGGAACTTGAAGTCGCGCGTTGGATGCTAGAGGGTAAAACAAATCGGGAAATTGCAGCAGGGATGTTCATGAGTGAAGGTACGATTAAGAACTATGTGAGCGCTATTTATGCCAAAATCGGTACGAATGACCGGACTGTGGCCATACTTACGTTACGCCAATTATTAGGCGGTGGAGATACTTGAGTAGGCGTTCACCGAACCGTTTTACTGGCGTCGTGTTATTCTTGGCATTGATTATACTTTGCTCAGTTGGCGCTACTTACTTTGTGAATGACGGATTCTCCAAGCTGCAAGTGCTACCACCGAAAGTACTGCCTGGCATGAGCAAATGGGAGGCGCACTTAGGCAAGCTGCCGATTGTGAATGACCAGCTGCAAGATACGGAATCCGATTGGAATTCCTATTTGCAGCTAGCCTCGACCCCACAAGGGCAAGCTAACAAGGCCGAATTCTGGGTTCGTGTTCGCCTTCCAAGCAGTGTTGCGTCACTGCGTGATGCCCAGCTGAATATTCAAGATACGAAGTCTTTTGAAGTCTTCGTGGATGATCACAAAATTGCCTCTGTGAATGCAGATCACCAAGAGACTAGGACGAAATCCATCTTCATCTGGAAGCAAGTACCACTGCCAGATGATGTTACCGGCAAATGGCTGCAGGTGCGGATTATTCCTGACGGAACTTCCTACGGAGCTTCGGCTATGGGCATGTATCTGCCTATGCGAATTGTAGAAGCTGAGGACAATCTAATCGAGTTAATTCGGATAGATACGATAAAATGGGCACTTATCGCGTGTTTTTTATTTCTGAGTGTGGTTTCCTTTGGTGTCTTCATCATGCACCGAGATGTACTGTATGCGTATTTCTCACTGTTAAATTTTACTTGTGCATTTGCTTGCGTAGCACTTACCTATACGTTGCAGATCTATGGCGATTGGTCGCATATCACCTATTATTATAGCGTCTGTATTCCGGTGGGCATGGTTGCCGTTGTCGGTATTTTTGAAAGGTTAACAGATGCCAGACTTCATAATCGATTCAGGAAAAGCCGTTATTTGTTAATACTTTTTGCTCTGGCTTGTATAGTAGTTGCTTATCTATATGAACCTTGGGTTTCGCGTTTTATCCATATTTACCTTGTTGTACTCGCGATTATTATTCCATTTCTTGCCATTCCTTTAATGCGTATTTACCATAAACAGCGGGATGGCGAAGCGGCCTGGCTTGTCATGGGGATAGGTGCGATTACGTTAGGATTATGTTTGAATTACGCTACCTATTTCTTCCCGCTCTTCGGCAAATTCGCCAATGAGCATGCGCCCTATTATTATATTTACTGGATTGAAAATATTGGCATTTTCGGCGTTTTCATTTTTGTCTTATCCCTTGGTATGGTTTTTATTACAAGATTGCGCAGCGTTTTTGTGCAAAATCAAGTTATTTCCGAGCGCTTACAGGCTCAGAATAGCCGACTTCATGAGCTCGATCGTCTGAAGGATGACTTCCTAGCCAATACGTCACATGAACTGCGTACGCCGCTACAGGGAATTATCGGACTAACGGAATCATTGCTCGATGGTGTTGCTGGCGCGCTGCATCCTAAAGTTCAGGCCAACTTAGAACTCGTTGTGAACAGCGGTAAACGCTTGTCTAGACTCATTCATGATTTGCTCGATTTATCGAAACTTAACCATCAGGATCTCGCGTTAGACTTGGTTTCCCTGCCATTGCCGGACACAGTTTCGCTTGTCTTAGCTGCTTTTGAGCCGCAAGCGGCCACGAAAGGTATTCAGCTTGTAAAAAGTTTTCCAGATGATCTGCCGCTCGTACGTGCGGACGTTAATCGGTTGCAGCAAATACTGTACAATTTGATCGGAAACGCTGTGAAATTCACGGATTCTGGTGAGGTACGTGTAACCGCGAAACGAGTAGGGGAGTTTGTCGAGGTTACCATCAGGGATACAGGCATTGGGATCCCTAAGTCCAAACTGCAAACCGTTCTTTCACCATTTGAACAGGCAGAATCTGGCGCTAGAAGAGGTGGGACTGGACTCGGTTTAACGATTTCTCATAAATTGATCACGATGCACGGCGGGCAGTTTCAGTTAGATGCTGCGGAGGGGAGCGGAACAACAGCCAGCTTTACGATTCCAATTTGGCACGAAGAGGCGGAAGTTTCGGTGTCTGAGGATAGCTACTTGTTACCGGTACTTGATTCGCAACCCGCCTGGGAGGCTGCTGCAGCAGCTACTGCGGAGTGGACGCCGAATGAGGCAGGGAAGTTCGCTGCACCAGGGATGCGAAACGCGTTGCCTTCAGCCACGGTGCTGCTTGTGGATGACGAACCTGTTAATCTCCAGGTGCTGGACAATTATTTGAGCGGATCCTCGCTACGATTATTGAAGGCTGCGAATGGGCAAGAGGCACTGGCACTTATCGAGCAGAATGTGCCTGATCTCTTGCTGCTAGATGTGCTGTTGCCGGATCGGAATGGCTATGAAATTTGTCGTCTCCTTCGAGAGCGCTATGACGAAAGCACATTGCCGATTATTCTACTTACCGCCAAAGGACGCTTGGTTGATTTGCTGGAAGGCTTCGATGCTGGCGCAAATGATTATATCGTGAAGCCGTTCACCCGGCATGAGCTGCTGGCCCGCGTTGGAATTCAATTGAAGCTGTCACGCTTCACCTTGGAGCTGGAACGCATGGTCAAGGAGCGCACTTCCGAATTAGAATTTACGACCAATCGTCTTCGTGAGTCTGTTCGTGAAACAGCGGAGACACTTAACGAATTGACGCTCATGGAAGAGCGGAATTTGCTTGCACAAGAAATTCATGACCATGTTGGCCACACACTAACTACTTCAATCGTTCAAATGGAGGCTGCCAAAATGCTGCTCGAGCGAGGTGATCCTCGCGGCAATGAGAAGCTAGCGCTTTCGCAGCAGCTAGTCCGCAAGGGGTTAGACGATATTCGAGAATCCGTCCGTACTTTGAAACAACAAGGCGCAGATTTTCAATTGGAACCTGCACTGAAGCAGCTGCTTGCGCAAACAGAGGAAGTTACAGGCATGAAAGTTGATCATGCCATTTCACCGCTTCCGCCACTTAGCTCTATGCACAAAAAAGCGATCTACCACGCGCTCAAGGAAGGGCTCACGAATGGTATTCGCCATGGTCGTTGCACGCGGTTTGAGTTTAAGCTAAATGAGGAGGATGACAAGCTGATCTTCTCACTGTGGAACGACGGAGAGCGCTATGAAGCGACTGCGCTGGGCTTCGGACTGCAATCGATGATGGAGCGGATCACACAATTAGGGGGCAGTCTTCGAATATCCGGCGACGAGGAGCCGGGAATGCATGGATGTATGTTGATGATTGAATTACCAGTTGTCGGATTCAAGTAGAAGGTGCGGGGAGATAGTCGAGAGTATCGACTATGCTCAGAGCAGAAGCGCCACGAGGGGGGAGATAGTCGAAATAATCGACTATCTCGGGTGAAACCGGCGCCTCCTGCGGCGCAACAATCCCCAAAAAGGGTCCCTCACCATAAAATGGTGTAAGGGACCCTTTTGCACTTGCCAGCAATTTCGTGCTGCCAATGCCTAATATCTTCACCCTTGAGCTGCCTGACGATCCAGCTCTTTGCGAACGATCGGTGCGACTTTCGTGCCGAGCAGCTCAATCGTACGCAGCAATTCATGATGCGGCAAGGTGCTGACATCTGCATGAAGCAGGAAGCGCGTTATGCCGAGATTCTTTTGCAGTAATATGATCTTCTCTGCAACATATTCAGGATCGCCGACGTAGAGCGCGCCGCGAAGGCTGCGTGCAGCATCGAACGTGTCGCGTGTATAAGGCGCCCATCCGCGCTCACGGCCGATGGTGTTCATCATTGCTTCAGTTGCAGGGTAGAACAAGTCGGCAGCTTTCTCACTTGTATCGGATATGAAGCCATGGGAATGCGTCGCAATTTGCAGTTTGCTCACGTCGTGACCCGCCTTAGCCGCGGCTTCTTTATAAAGGTTGACTAGCGAAGCGAACCTCTCCGGCATGCCGCCAATAATGGCAAATACAACAGGCAACCCTAGTATCCCTGCGCGAATCGCGGAGTCTGGATTTCCACCAGTACCGATCCATACAGGTAATGGCTCTTGTACTGCTCGCGGATAGACACCTAAGTTCTTGATGGCAGGACGATGACCGCCTTTCCAACTTACTTTCTCCGATTCGCGGATTGCGAGCAGCAGCTCTAATTTTTCCTCAAATAGGGTGTCATAATGGTTCAAGTCATATCCAAAGAGGGGAAAGGATTCGATGAAAGAACCACGACCCGCCATAATTTCTGCCCGTCCGTTAGATAGTCCGTCCAAAGTCGAAAATGCCTGATACACGCGGACAGGATCATCGGATGATAACACCGTCACGGCGCTAGAAAGTCGGATTCGCTTCGTCGTGGAAGCAGCTGCTGCCAGAATTACAGCTGGTGCAGAGCTCGCATAATCTGCTCGATGATGTTCGCCAATTGCGTAGACATCCAGGCCAACTTGATCGGCCAAATTAATTTCTTCTACAGCTTGTCGGAGCCTTTCCGCATGTGTGATCCCATTAGCTCTGGGAGCTGCTTCAAGAAATGTACTTATTCCTATTTCAAAAGTAGAAGTTGTATGATTGGACATAATGAATCGCTCCTTTCAAGATATATCTAGTATACTATAAATTTTAATGTAACTCAACAAAAGTAAGCATATTATTCGAGATTGAAAACTTTCAGCTCACAGGTTTGACAAACACCGTTTGGCAGGCATTGCATGTTGGGAGTTTTGTGCGGAGTGGACGATTACGATTGTGGTATAATTATCTAACTTTAGACTTCCCGAAAAGAAGACGCACTATTTGCGTGAAAACTGATCAAATTGTCATGTGATATATCCTATTTTTAGCGAGTTAGCAACAGACGGAAGGTGCGACCATGATGAAAACAAATGCGTGTCGAAAATTAGATGTACTTAAAATTCCTTATACTTTACATCAATATGAATGGGATGAGAATGAATTAGATGCTCACACTGTAGCAGAGAAGGTGGGTATTCGAACGAATCAGATTTTTAAAACGTTAATTGTTCAAGGCGATAAAACAGGTGTGATGGCAGCTTCTATTCCTGGTGATTGTGAGCTTAATCTCAAACGATTAGCTACAGTTAGCGGAAATAAAAAGGTTGAAATGGTTCCACTCAAGGAAATTCTACAACTCACTGGTTATATCAGAGGTGGGGTATCACCTCTTGGCATGAAGAAAAAATACCCAATCTATATAGATATTTCTGTTAAACTCATGGATCTTGTTAGTATTAGCGCTGGACAGCGCGGACTACAAATCTTTCTAAGCGGTGAGGATTTACTTATGGCAACAGAGGCATCCCTCGTGGATATAACAAGTAGTTAAAAAGCAAAAAAAATCATATCTCATTAAATAAACACAATGTAAGCCCACCTGCACAATTGTATATTTACATAGAATGTGAAGCATGCGTGAAAGGTTGTGGCTTTGATGTTGAAGACATTAGTGGACTGGCCATCATTTATGGCGAGACATGATCTAACTTGGTCCGTTAAGCCAAATTCGTGGAACGAGGGAGCTTTTCTAGGCAACGGGTTCATCGGAGCCATGATATATAGTGAGGAGCATCGGGAGAAACGCAACGTGCTGCGATTTGTGCTGGGATGCACAAATGTCACAGCGCAGAAACCTGGTGGAGGATTTCCACCGCGTGTCCCAGTTGGGGAATTGCACCTGGAGCTTGCTGGATGGTATTATCAACCGTCAAGTATACGGATTGACTTGTGGAATGCGGAGATGCGGGCAGAGATTACGACAACTTTAGGTACAGTAAAGCTCCGCGCTTTTGTTCACAGCCTAGATAAAGTGCTAGCTGTTGAACTGGAAACAAGTGAAGGCGAGAAAGACGCACGTATGACCTGGCATGCTTTCAGCGAAGTTGACCATGTATTGAAAAATGCCGACGGTTTCAATCTTAATCAATACGTTCCAAAAGCTGAAGTCGAACGGCACGCGCATGAGGGTGGGTTGACAGTTGGCGTACAACAGTTTCACTATGACGGCGGTTGTACGACTGCCTGGATGGAGACTCAGGTCGAAGAGGGCCAAAACCTGCGCCGGCTTTGGCTCTCCATAGGGAATGGTTTCGATGCTCAGGTGAAACAAAGAATTGAATCAAATGTTCGGCTTGCATCTAGTCAGCCTTGGGAAGCATGGGTGGACGTTCACCGACGCTGGTGGCATGATTACTATCGCCAAAGCTTTATTTCCATTCCGGATACAATTCTAGAAAGTTTCTATTGGATACAAATGTACAAGTTGGCCTCGGCAACCCGATCTGACGGGATGATCATGGACAACCAAGGGCCGTGGCTCACGACTACGCCATGGGCAGGCGTTTGGTTCAACATGAATGTACAGATGAGTTATTCACCGGTCTATACATCCGGTCGGTTGGAACTTGGCGAATCGCTCGTTCGCGCTTTTCAAGACAATATGGCGCAGTTAATTCGTAATGTTCCTGAGCAATATCGCGAAGATTCAGCCGGATTGGGCCGAAGTATGAGCTATGATTTAGCGGGAACTGTCGGCACTGAGGTAGGCAACTTAACGTGGGTATGCCATAACTTATGGAGGCATTACCGCCATACGATGGACACTTCCATGCTAAAGGATCTGTTGTTTCCGTTGTTGAAACGCAGTGTACAATACTATTTGCATCTGCTGGAAATCGGCGAAGACGGCAAATTGCATCTACCCCCAATGATCTCGCCTGAATATGGGTCATTCTTGCAGTTAACCGTGTCTGATACCCATTATGATCTTGCCTTGCTGCGTTGGGGCTGCCAAACATTACTCCAGATTTGCAATATTCTTGATATAGAGGACTCCGGATCTGCACGTTGGGAGGAAACATTGGCGCAATTAACACCGCTGCCGGTTGATGAGACTGGCTTTATGATTGGTGCCGGCCAGCCTCTGGAATTCGGTCATCGGCATTTCAGTCATTTAATGGCGATCTTCCCACTTCATCTAATAAGTGGAGATACGCCCGAGGAGCGAGAGCTAATTATGCGCTCACTTCGGCATTGGTTTGCACGCGAAGGTGATTTGCGCGGCTTCACGTTTACTGGGGCGGCATCCATTGCTGCAGCGATGGGTGAAGGCGACGAATCCCTCAAATACTTGAAGACGTTGATCCATCTTCTAAAACCGAACACGATGTACAGGGAAGCAGGTCCAGTCATTGAATCACCGCTTGCAGGGGCTGAGGCTATCCACGACATGCTATTGCAAAGCTGGGGTGAAGAGATTCGAGTTTTCCCAGCCGTTCCATCCGCATGGAAAGATGTTGCCTTTCATAATTTGCGAACCGAAGGCGTATTTGAAATCAGTGCGACTCGATCCGAAGGGGCAACTCTGTGGATCCGAGTAAAAAGTTTGGCTGGACAACCTTGCCGCATGAGAACCGATTTGCTGGGAAATGTTCGGATGTCTGCAAGTTCTTCGGTACAACTTCGATCTCTAGGCGAAGGCGTATACGAGTTGGATTTGCAGAAAGGTGAGGAAGCCGTTCTTTACAGCGCAGATCAACCTGTTGCTGATGGACATGTATGGGAAATCTCACCTGTGCCTGCAGAGAGTCACTTATGTGGTTATTTCGGCGGAAACAAGCCTTGGCGCTTGTACGGGCTTCCCATTCAGTAAATGCCAGGTGCAGCTTTATAAATCGGACTTGAATGGACTACTCGGTATCTTGCCGGGTGGTCTGTCTTTATTTTGCATACCCATTCACCTTATTAGAGGTTGGCAGTTTCGATTTTAATGATGTTGTTCCAGTTTTGATGGGTATCCAGACGCAGGGGAATCAGAACATAATAAAGGCATAGCCCTCTTGTCGAGGCGATCGAAGGTTTTCATTTTTTGAAACACGAGGGGGCGATGGAATGGCTAGAATCTGTATTGTTGACGATGAACCGATCATCGGAGTTGGCCTTAAGATGCTGATTGACGAATACAGAAGGTTTAGTGAGATCAAGACGTTTACGGATGGTGAATCCGCCTTGTCGCATATTATCGCTAACCCTCCTGACGTTGTGATGACGGATATTCGAATGCCGCGAATGGATGGTCTAGAGCTATGCCGACAAATTCAGGGGTTAAAGCTCCCATCCAAAGTTGTCGTGCTTTCCGGATATGGCGATTTTGCCTATGCACAGAAATGTATGTCGTATGGTGTACAGGAATATTTATTGAAGCCAATTACAGAAATTGAGTTGTACCCCGTCTTGGATAAAATGCTTGCCATGCGGGAAGCTGCGCTTGTTTCCTTTACTCATTTTGAAGCGTGGATTGATCATATAGAGGAAGCCATTTGGATCATGGACAAGGTTCGGGTCGATGAACTGCTCGAAGAGGGCAAGCTGGCTTTGTTCGATATGGATACGGAGCTCCAACAACACCAGCGTGTATCTGATGCTGTAAGACTGCTTCATAAGAAACTGAATGCGAGAGGGACGTACAGAATGGAGGCGAAGCCATTTGCAGAGGAAATTATGGCTAACTCGATTACGTATGAAAAGTTTCAAGCTGAAATCCGGTGCTGGATACAGCGTCTGAGCGAGTATCGCAACCACGAGAGAATCGATGTATTGGAAGCAGCAATTCAATTCATTGATGAGCATCTGTTCGATGAGGAGCTTTCACTCGATAAGGTTGCAGGGAAGCTAGGATTAACGCCGACCTATTTCAGTCATTATTTTAAGAAACATACGAACGAGACCTTCGTGCAACACCGGATGCGCAAACGAATCGATCGTGCCAAACAGCTGCTTGCCGTGCCGCATTACAAAATTATTGACATCGTAGCAGAGGTCGGCTATGAAAGCTATCCACATTTTACGCGCGTATTTAAAAAGGCAACAGGTCTTTCCCCCACAGAATATCGCGGTTTACTCGGGATCAAGTAATGAAAAGCAGACTCGTTCGCAAGGTCTATACGTACTTCGTTGTGATTATCACAATGGCCTTAGTGACAGTGGGGGTCACGGTCTATTGGCGGTCATCCAACGAGTTAGAGAATCAGTATGATGGTTTATTAACACAAATCGTTGATAATGTGCTGCATGAAACCGATTTATTTCTGAAAAGTTACGAGCGAGCAACGCTGTCTATTCTGATTTCACCTGTTGTGAAAGAAGCGTTGGATCTTCCTAATCGTTCAACTGCGGGGTTCTATTCAGCAGAGATCGCAATGAAAGGGGTATTTCAACCAGTTCTCATTAATAATCCAGAAATATCCATGACCTATATCGTCGGTTATAACGGGTTCAAAGCAACGGATTTTAACGTCCATATTGTTCCATTTAACTACAAAGGGTTTGAGGAATATGTGGAACAGATGAAAGAGGACGATACGATTAACGCGAAGCTGACGATCCGAGATTCTGGATTTCTGGACGGCCATCTTACACTCATTCGTAAATTGGCGGATCGAACCTCATCCTCTCAATTTAAAGGCATCATGGGTTTTGAGCTCAAAATTGAAGAGTTAAACACGCTTTGGAAGGGGATCAAACTCGGGAATACGGGTTATTTTTTTATCGTGAACGATCGTGGGAAAATACTGTATCACCCGGATTCGAGTCGAATTGGGAAGCAGCTTAATGGTAAGCATTATAATACGGTTGAGGCGAAAACGGATCAAGTATTTAAATTGCCTGGAGAACCGGGGAGAGTGTTCTTTAGTCGCAAGTCGGATTACTCGGGTTGGACGTTAGTGGCCAGTATGTCCACTTCCGAGCAGCGACAGCCTATCTCCGATTTACGGCAAACTACACTAATCGTAGGGGTCGTCACGTTAATTCTTGCGATATTCCTAGCATATGGATTCGGTCGATCTATCATACGTCCAGTTCGATTGCTGGAGAATGGGATGCGGCAGACAGCCAAAGGTCAGTGGACACGAGTTCCGCTCTCGGGGAGCTTGGATGAAATGGATCAACTTATCATCAGTTACAATACAATGGTCTCTCGGTTGGAGGAGCTTGTTGAAAGGGTTTATGAGACTGAACTGCGCAATCAGGATAATCTAATGAAACGACAGCAGGCCGAATTCCAATCGCTGCAATTACAGATTAATCCGCATTTCTTGTACAACACATTAGAGATTATTATTTGCTATGCGGTGATTCAGAAATCAAGCGAGATCAAAGACATTGTACGTTCGCTCTCCTATATGCTGCGCTATTCTATCCGCACGGATTTGGAAGAGATTACGGTGGCCAATGAGCTTAAGCACATTCTGTATTTCATGTCGATTATGAAGTATCGCAACCAACGCGAATTCGAGATTGATGTCCGAATCTCTACGGACTATTTGCTGGACAGTATGGTTCGCTTGACACTGCAGCCCTTGGTTGAGAACGTGTTTAAGCACGCGTTTCCTTATGGTATTGAGGATAAGCACACAATCATTATTGACGCATGGAAGGAGGGTTCGGATTTCTATGTTGTCGTGCAAGATAATGGCTGCGGTATCGGAGAGGAATCTCTACTGCAATTAAATACACGGCTCATGAACAGCAGGCAAGAGAAGTTAGTGGGTACACAACCTACATTCGAAGGCAGCATCGGTCTCGTAAATGTACACAATCGCATTCAAATGGTATTTGGACAGCAGTATGGACTTTCTGTACAAAGTGAGCAGGGGGTCGGCACGAAAGTTACGATTCACATGCCAACTTCCAGTGCAAAAAAAGTCATAGCGGTATAAATGAACACAATGCTCGCCCTACCTTGCTTTTTGTATGATTATGACAGAAGTACAATACACACACGAAGTCATGGTCATCGAAATAGGGAGGGATTTATGGACATTTCGGCTAGCAAGCGTAACACACTGTCTACAAGCGTCGTAAAAAAAGAAAATTACTTATTTAGATTAAAGAAAAATGCATCTAACCATTGGCAACTATATCTGCTTATGCTACTGCCGATTATTTATTTGATCATTTTCAAGTACGTGCCGATGTATGGCGCTCTGATTGCATTCAAAAATTATTTGCCGACAAAAGGCGTATGGGGCAGTGATTGGGTAGGCATGAAGCATTTCGATCGCTTTTTTCACTCCTATGAATTCGTACGGATTATGAAAAATACGGTCTTGCTCAGTATTTATAGTTTGTTTGCAGGGTTTCCTTTCCCGATTATACTAGCGCTTTCATTGAATTACGTTAATTCTCGTTTCTTTAAGAAATCTGTCCAAATGATTACTTATGCACCGCATTTTATTTCCGTCGTCGTCATGGTAGGTATTATTCTACAAATGATGGATCCTCGGGTTGGCCTTGTTCAGAAAATTATGAGATTTATCGGACTACCCACCGTTAATTTCATGGGCATTCCAGAATGGTTTTCACATGTTTTTGTTTGGTCGGGTATATGGCAAAATGTCGGATTTTCCTGCATCATTTACTTGGCAGCGCTTGCAGCCGTCGATCCTTCACTGCATGAAGCAGCAGTAGTCGATGGCGCCAATAAAATCCGGCGTATGTGGCACGTTGACTTGCCGGGAATTATGCCGGTAGCGGTCATTCTGCTCATCATGAACACAGGGCACGTACTGGATATCGGTTTCGAAAAGGTGTTGCTCCTGCAGAATCCGCTGAATATGAGCTCATCCGAGGTTATTGATACGTTTGTCTATAAAGTCGGATTGGCTTCGACCGCAATTAATTATTCTTATTCATCTGCGATTGGATTGTTTAAATCAGTTATTAATTTAGTCCTGTTGGTTCTCGTCAATCGGATCGCTAGACAATTAGGACAAACCAGTCTGTGGTAAAGGAGGCACGTCAATGAGAGGAAGTATTAGAGAGAGTGCAGATGACAGACTTTTTACAATACTGAATTACATGATTCTATTTATTTTTACAATTACAATTTTGTATCCGCTGATTTACATTGTTAGTGCTTCTTTCAGTTCATCCACTGCGGTTATTTCTGGTAAAGTCTGGTTGTATCCTGTGGAGCCGACGCTTGCAGGATATGAAGCCGTATTTAAACATCGTTTGATTATGTCGAGCTTCTTGAATTCCGTCTTTTATACCGTTGTAGGAACGACGATTAATGTCCTGTTTACACTTATTGCGGCGTATCCACTTTCGCGGAAAGACTTTATGCCACGCAATGCCGTCATGGCGTTGTTCGTATTCACGATGATGTTTTCAGGCGGATTAATTCCTTCTTATTTGGTTGTAAAAGAGCTCGGGATGATCGACACCAGGTGGTCATTAATTATTCCTGGCGCGTTAAGTGTCATGAATATGATTATTGCCCGTACCTATTTCCAAACGACCATTCCAGAAGAATTGCTTGAAGCAGCTCAGATGGATGGCTGTAGTGATTTTACGTTTGTACGAAAGATTGTACTCCCTTTATCAGGTCCAATCATAGCTGTGATTTCCTTGTTCTACGCTGTAGGGCATTGGAACCAATACTTTAACGCATTGCTCTATTTGAAACATCAGGAGTTGTATCCGATTCAATTGGTGTTAAGGGATATTTTGGTGCAAAACGAGGTCGACGCGTCGATGATAACCGACATAGCTGATCAATCGGCAAGGGATGGTTTGCGAGAGTTGTTGAAGTTCTCCCTTATTGTCGTGTCTACGCTGCCCGTGCTCATCATTTATCCATTCATACAAAGGCATTTTGTCAAAGGCATGATGATTGGTTCATTAAAAGGCTAAAGGGAGGTTTTTACATGAAGAGAGGGTTAAAAGTTTTAGTAGCCATCACGGCGACATCCTTAGTACTTCTAAGCGCATGTTCAGACAGTGGTTCGAAGGAGACGGCTCAGCAGACTGAGGCAATTGTCGATGATCTAGTAACACCAGCAGGCCAATTCCCAATCACGAAAGAAAAGACGACACTTAAAGTGATGGTTAAAGGGTCCAGCATTGTCGAAAATTTTGCAACGAACGAATTTACGAAGTGGCTGGAAGAGAAAACGAACATTCATATTGATTGGGAAGTCGCTCCGGAAAAAACATTTGCAGAGAAGCTCAACGTTTCACTTGCAAGTGGTGATTATCCTGACGTTTTGTTAAATATGAATGTGACACCTGTTCAGCAGTCGATCTATGGAAAAGATGGCGTATTCATTCCGCTCAATCCTTATATCGATAAATACGGTGTTGAGATGAAAAAGATGTTTGAACAGGTGACCTATGTCAAAGATATGATTACGATGCCTGATGGTAAAATCTATTCCGTACCACAGGTAAATGATTGCTATCATTGTTCACTTGGTCAGAAAATGTGGATTTATAAACCATGGCTGGATAAGCTCGGATTAAAAATGCCGGAAACGACGGAAGAGTTTTATCAAGTACTGAAAGCTTTCAAAGAAAAAGATCCTAACGGAAACGGGAAAGCAGATGAGATCCCGCTGGTTGGTGCAACGAATGGACCATCTTCGACCTTAGACTTATTCCTGCCTAGTGCTTTTATTGAGAAGGATTTCAATCTGCGCTTTGTAAAAGACGGGAAGGTTCAACTTGCGTTTAATCAGCCGGAGTGGAAAGAATCCCTGAAGTACTTGAATAAACTGTTTACGGAAGGCCTAATCTCTCCACAAACGTTTACGCAAGATAGAAACCAGCTGAAACAAATGGGGATGAATCCAGAAATTCCAATCCTTGGTGCCATTGCTTCCCAAAATCAAACGGTATTTGTCGATGTGGATAACGCAAGGTTCAAAGATTACGTTTCCGTTCCTCCGCTCAAAGGGCCTACGGGCATTCGTTCCACAGCCTACAATCCTTATGCCGTTTCTGCTGGTCAATACGTAGTAACGAATAAAGCGAAAAATCCGGCTGCCGCATTCCGTATGGCTGATTTGCTGCTTTCAGAAGAAGCGACGCTTCGTAGTACACAAGGTCGCCCAGATCAGGAATGGGTACGTCCAGCTCAAGGCGAGCTTGCTGTTAACGGGAAACAAGCAGTATGGAAACCGATTGCCACATTCGGTAAACTGCAAAATATCCACTGGGCACAGGCAGGTCCATCCCTTAGAACGAACGAATTACGTTTAAGCGTGGCGGCAGATCCGAAAAACTCACTTGAACTCGTTCTTTATAATGAAACGAAAAAGTATGAACCATTCGGAACGAATCCGAGCAAAATTGTACCGCCACTGTTCTTCACCAACGAACAAGCTGAGGAGCTTTCTACGCTAGAAAAGACCTTGACCGATTACAGAACTGAGTTTTTCGCCAAAACGGTTACAGGCTCATTGGATGTTGAGAAGGAATGGAACAACTACTTGAGCACGTTGGATAAAATGAACATTAAGCGCTATTTGGAAATTTATCAGCAGGCGTATGACCAATTCAAAGCCAAGAAATAGAAGACATCCTCATCATACTGAATGATGTCGCATAGGAGTGAGTGTTTAACATGAAAGAAGAGATAGATCTAACGGATTTACCGAAACGACCCCATGTCGTATTCCTCATTGCAGACGATCATCGCGGTGAAGCTATCGGAGCTTTCGGCAATGAAGCTGTTCAGACACCCGTATTGGATTCGCTGGTTAACAGTGGGACAGCATGTCGGAATACGCACATATTCGGTGCCCTCACGGGAGCGGTTTGTGCGCCGAGCAGAGCATGCGTCCATACCGGCATTCCGCTCTTCCGAGCGACGATCGGCAAGGATATGACGAACCGAGAACATTCGAGCGTAATTCGCTCGGATGTTCGTCTTATGGCAGAGACGATGCGCAATGCCGGATATCACACACATGCGGTCGGCAAATGGCATAACGATAAGGCAAGTCTCACCCGGAGTTTCGAAGGGGGAGCTAAGCTGCATTTTCACGGGATGAGCGATCATAACCAGGTTCCTGTGTTTGATTATGACGCAACCGGTGTGTATCCGAAGGAAAACGAGTATATGGAACATACGTTCTCGACGGAGTTATTTTCCAATGCAGCACTCAACTTCATTGAGGATTATCAAACGAACAAGCCATTTTTCCTCTATGTCGCTTATACAGCCCCTCATGATCCACGTATCGCGCCTGAGCCATATGCGAGTATGTACAAGAAGTCAGACATTACGCTGCCTCCGAACTTTGCGCCGGAGCATCCCTTCGATACAGGGGATATGGTTGTACGCGACGAGAAGCTTGCAGGATGGCCGAGGGAAAAGGACGAAATTCGGCAGCATATGGCCGATTATTACGGCATGATAACCCACTTGGACGCCCAAATTGGCAGAGTCATCGAAGCGCTGAAGGCCAAGGGGATCTATGACAACACACTGATCGTGTATACTGCGGATCATGGCTTGGCTGTTGGACAACATGGGTTGATGGGCAAACAAAACCTTTACGAACATAGCGTGCGAATCCCGCTTATTTTCCGAGGTCCGGGTGTTCCAACAGGCAAGCAACTGCAAGCACTGGCCAGCAATATCGATATTTTCCCGACGGTTGCCGGGCTATGCGATGTCGAGTTGCCAGAGGAAACCGAAGGTATCTCGTTGCATACGAACATACGCGGAGAGAGCGATGGCGTCCGTGGTACGGTTGCCACTGTGTATCGAGATTTGCAGCGGATGGTAACCGATGGTCGGTGGAAGTTGATTCGCTATTTTTGTTCACCTATCACGAACACAGGGACGGAGCGTATCCAGTTATTTGATCTGCTGAATGACCCATGGGAAATGAATGATTTGTCAGGGGATCCTTCGCAGATTGAGAATATCGAGCGACTTGCATCGGAACTTACTGCATGGATGCAGGCAAGCGGGGATATTTTACAAGATAAGCTCGTAATTCCTGTTAGCGTGGGGATGGAAGGTGAATGACATCATGCAAACCATTGAACTCAACAGCGCTTGGTTTCGAGGTGCCGTTTCCTTAGAAATGAATGAAATCGGCATCCGACCATGGCGTTTACCACACGAACAACTTAACTTATTTGCGTCTCAAGTCGTGCAAAGAGCAGAGGATACAGCAGGGGTTAGATTAGCATTTCTAACTGACACTACTTGTTTGGAGCTGCATGTAGCTAGATCAGATCAAGATAGACAATTCGATCTTGTTGTCGAAGGTGCGTTAAACGAAACCGTGATCCTTCTTGCAGGGGATGAGAAATGTTATTTTACGAACTTACCTGACAGGTTGAAACGGGTTGAGATCTATTTTACGCAAAATGCTGCCGTCAACGTGAAAACCTTAAAGGTTGAAGTTGGGGCATCAGCTGTGCCTGCACCTAACAATCAACCACGGTGGATTACATACGGCAGCTCCATCACACAATGCAGCACAGCGGAGAGTCCCGCTCAAACATGGCCGGCACTCGTTGCGCGTCACAAAGGGTGGGACCTCACCTGCTTGGGGTTTGCTGGACAGTGTCATGTGGAACCCCTGGTTGCACGCGTTATTCGGGACTTGCCAGCCGACATCATTTCCTTGTGCCTCGGCATCAATGTTATGGGTGGCAATTCGTTAAATCTCCGAACATTTCGTTCTGCCATCATTGGCATGGTTTCGATTATTCGAGAAAAGCATGAGGATACGCCAATCTTTGTAATATCTCCTATCTATTGCCCTCACAGGGAAAAGGATACGAACGTAGTAGGAATGAATCTGGTCATCATGAGGCAAGAGATTCAAGAAGCGGTGAACATCCTGACGTCTAATGGGGATACGAATCTTACGTATGTGAACGGGTTGGACATTATGGGTGAATCGTATATAAACCATCTCCCAGACAACCTTCATCCGAGCGCGGAAGGCTACAAAATTATGTCGGAGCGGATGCTCAATACATTAAGTGATAGGAGTCATACGTATGGTTAGAAAAATGTCGGTTCCACCCATGCAACTTGTTGAGTATGATGGCGAGGGTACGCAGTTATGTGCGGTGGTGGAAGAGATTGGGAATATTGTGTTAAAGCGAGCTCTAATTCCCGAGCCTGCTGAAGGGGAAGTACGCGTAAAAGTCAAATGGGTTGGCATATGCGGGAGCGATGTGGAAGTTTTCCGTGGCGCTCGAGAGCCGGAATTTGTCTCCTATCCAACACGGCTTGGTCATGAAGTTGCTGGGGTTATCGATAAAGTAGGACCCAACGTGATCGGATTAAAGGTGGGAGACCCGGTTGCCTTGCGCTATATATGGGGGGCCTTTGCGGAATATGTATGCTGTACGCCTTTTTCCGTCAAAGTCTTGCCACAGTCGCTGCCGCTCATTGAAGGTTCGCTCATTGAAGTGCTTCCTGGCATTATTCATGCGGCAGAGCTTGGCGATATTTCACCCCACAAAAATGTCTTAATTACGGGACAAGGCGTTAGTGGACTAGTGATGACGCAGATCGTAAGCTTGTATAGTCCACGTAACCTTGTCGTAACGGATCTGTTCGATGAGAAGTTGGAACTAGCCCGTAAGTACGGTGCAACGCACACATACAAGCTACCCTCGTCGGACACGAATACGATGGATATTGTAGGCAAAGACTTCCCGGATGGCTTCGATGTCGTCATTCCATGCTTGCTTGAAGGGGATGGGATGGTTGATGCGATCGATGCGGCTTCCCAGAATGGCCGTATTGTCATGTACGGGTGTATTGGGACATGCCATAAGCCGGTCGATTTCTTCAAAGTTCATAAGAAGAGACTCGATATCTTATCCACCGAACCGAAGCGAGATATTGATAATCGCCATTATTTTGATAGAGGGCTCCAGCTTGTTCTGGATGGGTTAGTTAATACGGAAGAAATGATTACCCATGTCGTTCATTTGAGCAACATTGCCGAAGCGTTTAAGCTGCGCAACGAGCATAAAGGGAACACGATTCATGTCATGATTGATTGCGAAACCAATGGTTAATGATGTTATTCTTTAAGAAAACAACAATGATAATCATGCAACGGGCTGCCGGCACATTCGGCAGTCCTTTTTCATTATTCTGGCAAATGATCAATACTCGAGAATGAAACTTTCACATTTTAAAAACGTATTAAGTTGTAAAAAATTTCAAACGTAGTCTAACGTTGAGCCGTGAATCTCGAATCGAATCAACAACTAGGAGAAGATGTACATGATTCTAGATTGGAAACAAGCTGAGGAAGCTTTGAAGGATGTTGAGATTGTTGGTTATGAGAACAATAAACCTGTTTCCGTCATTCGGCATTCCGAAGATTTGCGTTGTCTAGGCATTGGGACAGATGCAGCGGTATTTTATTGCGCATACACACCTGATTATGCATATAAAGTTTACTCGGATAAAGCTTTGGAGAAAAAGGATGTGGAAGCAGGTATATACGAACGTTTAACGGGATCACAGTATTTCCCCCGTTGTTACGGAACCGGACCTAATTATTTGGTATTAAGTTATGAAAGGGGTGTTACTTTATTCGATTGTCTTCTGCACGGAATTTCAGTTCCAACGCAAGCCATTAAAGATATAGAGGAAGCTCGCGAGTTCGTTCGAGGTCAGGGACTGAACCCAAGGGACATTCATTTGAAAAACGTTCTCTTGCACGAAGGTAGAGGCAAAGTTCTTGATGTCTCGGAGTATGTCAAAGAAGGCAGCGACAATCGATGGGAGCACTTAGTGTGGGCATACACGCATTTTTATCATCTTCTTAACGATGTCCAAGTGCCATTGTGGATCTTGGAAACGATAACGAATTGGTATAACCGTATCGATACTGCAAATTTTCGGATTGAAGACTTTTCGAAACGAGTGAGTCGGCTTTTTCTAGGGGAACGCAAATAACAAATGGCTTCTGAGAAAAAGTGTTCTATGTAGGATGAAGATGTTTCCAATGAGAGAATGTGCTAATATATGGATAGGGCAACTTTGTGCTCTGCCTTTCCAAGCTCTCTGTGATATCCAAACCATTAATTCGGGAGGTAATAATATGGATGATTATTTTTTGGTTAAAGACGGACGAATTGTACGCTGGGACGGGCTAACATTAGGGGGGACTAAAATCCTCGCCGACGAGCTTGTAGAATCCTTTGGACGTAAGGCTCTTGAAGAAATTGAACGGTTTGGATTCTTTACCATTAAGAAATCTTAACAAAAAACGGAAAGAACAATAACTCAAACAAAGCCGCGTGCAACGCGGCTTTTTATTATGACATTAGATGACATATTCGAGGTCTATACTAAGTGGTAGATCAACGAAGGGAGCAACAACTCTTGAAACGAAAAATAATATTAGATTTAGCTGTAACGTTAGATGGATTTATTGAAGGGAAAAATGGAGAAGTTGATTGGTGCATCATGGACCCTGACATGGGGTTTATTGATTTCTTGCATCAAATTGATACCATCTTGTACGGTAGAAAGAGCTATGATTTATGGGGACAATTCACACCTGGGATGGAACAAACTGATGCCGATAACGAAATGTGGAACTTAGTTCATAGTAAAGAAAAGTATGTCTTTTCAAGAACGCAACGAGCCCCTGATGATAAAGCAATTTACATCCATGATCATATTACTGAAGAAGTAACGAAATTAAAGAATACATCAGGAAAAGACATTTGGCTCTATGGCGGAGGGAGTCTCATTACAACTTTTATCCAATTGGGGCTTATTGATGAATTTAGATTATCAGTTCACCCCGTAATTTTGGGCGAAGGTAAACCGTTGTTTGCTGATATTAAACAGAGATTGAATTTAGAATTAGTGAAGACAAGAACTTTCGCTTCCGGTGTTGTGCAACTGGTCTATCAATTGAGATAATTTGATTGGGGCTGCCAAATGGCAGCCCTTTTTGGATTCATTCATGATAACATGATAAAATTCAATTATGGAATATGTTGAGAAGGAGACTAATCTTGGAAAAACTAAACGCATTACATTATCCAGGAAAAATATATCTTATTATTGTCCTGTGTGTTGCTACTTTAATTGCTTTAATAAGTGTCTATACCATTCAAACTCCGGCAGGAAATAGACCGTATTTATTTATCTTTTGGGATACGTTTCTGGCTTGGGTTCCTGTGGGAATTGCCGTAATACTAGATGTACTGTTTAGATATACCCGTAAGCGGATTCGTGCGTTACTCCTCATAATCGTCGGCGCAGCTTGGTTGTTTTTCTATCCCAATGCGCCATATCTAGTGACCGATTTGCTTCATGTATTCGCGCGGTACAGCTTAGACCCAACTAAACGTTTCTGGTCAGATATCGCGTTTTGGCAGCATCTATTTACTATTTTTACGATTGCGATGTTAGGCCTTTTACTGGGGGCTTATTCACTTTTCTCCGTGCAGCATTTGATGAGAATCTCATTTGGCGTTATGGCTAGTTGGATCTTTGCAATTCTTGTTCTCGGTTTAAGCAGTTTCGGAATCTACATTGGCAGATTCATTCGATGGAATAGTTGGGATATTATCATGCGGCCAGGTCATATTTTGCAGGAATTAATTGTTATGTTTACGGATAGGAGTAAGCTTTATCATATTGTTTCTTTTTGTAAGTTCATGTTTATGGTTTTATTCATTAGTTACGTACTGATTTATGCCATAACCAAACTTAGGAAAGTGTAGATTTCAAGGTGTGTGAAGAGGGAAATTGAAATGACAATGGAAGCCAAATTACGTTATAATATAAACCAGTTACATACCAGTTTAGAAGGACCCGGAGGTTCATAGTTTCATGATGGAGAAACCTAGTCGATCTACTTTTCGAACACGATTGGAAGAAATGATTGCATCTCTGCGCCATAATATTGTAACCGGTAAACTGCAGCCGGGAGACTATTTGCCATCCGAATTAACGCTTGTGGAGCAGTATAACTTGAGTAAAAACTCGGTCCGCAAAGGTTTGAATGCCTTACTCGCGCAAGAAATGATTGAAAAAGTGCCTCGAGTCGGCACGCGTGTCGTAGGAGCAGGGTTATGCGAGAAGCTCACTTTGAAGTTTGGCTACTACCCAACGCTTACGACGGAAGCTAATCTTTTACAACTGGTCGATCTCTTTAGAAGTCAGAATTCTCATATTGAACTTCATATGATTCCACTTTCGAGCTCATTTTTTTCACAGAATATGCAAGAGGTCATGGAGCGAGATGCACTGGATGTGCTGACGCTTAACTTACAGAATTACGAAGCTTTTACGGATAGCGGAGACATTGCGAATATGTTGGAACCGCTTCAACCGCGAGAAGGTGTTTATCCTTTCCTACAGAGGCCGTTTATAAGTGATGGTAATTTGTATGTGCAACCATTCACATTTTCTCCGATTATCTTGTGTTACAATAAAGCTCATTTCAAGGAAGCCAATCTCCCTGAACCGGACAGCAGCTGGAATTGGGATGATGTACAACGCACGGCACGAGTACTGTCGCAAAAAAATGAGAGGTTCGGACTGTTTTTCCATTTGCAGTCTATCAATCGATGGCCGCTCTTCTTGTTGCAAAATAAGGTCGTATTTGAACGAGATGTCAGGGGCAAGCTCATCCTTGACAATGAACCTTTTCGGGAGTCGATGCGCTTAAGTCTGCAATTGTTCGAGGGGTTGAATCCAGAGAGCTCCTATTTGTCTGAACAGGACTCCGATTGCGAAATGTATTTCATGCAGCAGAAAGCTTCCATGATTGTCACGAGTTATTATAGTCTTAATCATCTGCGTAATGCCGGATTTGATTACGATATCGCACCGTTGCCTTATTCCGAAGAAGCAAGAACGCAACTAGTCATGATTGGACTTGCTCTCAATAAGCACAGTAAACAGAAAGAAGCGGCACAGGCGCTAATTGATTTTCTTCAATCGGACCAAGCGCAGCTTCATATTCGCCGGCATACGCTTGCGCTTCCGAGTGTTCAAGCATTGGCGGAATGGAAGGGAGAGGAGGAAATTTCCCGGCCGAGTAGGTTTATGATGTATCGGGATATCATTCCAACATTCCGCCTCTATTCCGACATGAATGTTACTTTCCGTGAGTTGGAAACGATGAGACGAGTGTTCAAGCTGTATTGGGCGCGACTCGATGATTTTGAAACCACATTTCGAAGATTGAAAGAAGCTATGCAGGTAAATGAACCAGGTTAAAAAGGGGAAAGGGTAGGGATCATGAGATCCGCTACCTTTTTTTTGTTTTAGTATTGAATAAGGACGTTCGGGTCTGTAACCGTGTTAGCGATAATTTCTTTTCGAATTCCTCCGGAAATAGCACTCAGGGTATATGTCCCGGCTAACAATTCCTTATTTGACTGGCCATTCGTTGTTACGCCGAATGGCCGCCAGCTTCCCCCGTAATAGGAGAGGGTACCTTCCTTTGGAGTTCCAAGTGCGTCCTTTAATTGAACGTTAACAAGGATCGTTTGGAAGGAAACACTGGGATCTGTTCCTACTTGCTGCACTTTCTGGTTCAATGTACCTTCATAATTCATTGCAAACGTATACGCATTCGCCAACAATTCTTTACTAGCCTCGCCCTGGCTGTCCGTCACGCCTAAGGGTTTCCAGCTTCCTGCGTAATAACTGATACTTCCGCCACTTAGTGGGGTACCCAAGCTATTCGTAAGGTTTACATTTACCGGTACCGTGTGGAATACAAGCAAGGGATCTGTTCCGATGTTTTGAACTTTCTCATTCCTTGCTCCATCATAGGTAATTGCAAACGTGTATGAGCCAGCCAACAATTCTTTGTTGGCAGCACCAGCGCTAATTGAACCGAAAGTCCGCCAACCTCCGCCATAATAGGAGACAGTTCCTTCTCCGTGTGGGAGACCTTGGCTGTTCGTAAACTGAACACCGACGTTAACGGTCTGAAACGCAACAATAGGGTTTGTTCCTGTGTTTTGCGTTAATTCGTTGCGGGTACCTTCGTAAGTGATTGCAAAGGTATAGCTTTTGTTGGCTATCGGTTTGCTGACAGAACCAGATGCGTCGGTGACCCCAAATGTTTTCCAGCCTCCGTCATAATAACTCACGGAGCCACCGCTGAGCGGATTCCCTGCACTGTCTTTCAATGTTACCTGAACAGCATTCTCAGAAGGGGTTTCATTTCCCGACGTAGCGCGTGTTACAGTGACCGAATACACGTTCGTCGATCCGTCGATTGCGGTGACGATGAGCTTGATCGTATTGACTCCTGTGCTCAAAGGGAGTGAGGAACTAGCCAACCCGCTCGTTAAGTTGATCGGACCTAGCACAAGTGTGTTGCTGCTATTGTATACGCTAGCGGTTACCGTAGCGTGTGCGGTGTCATACACGGATGCAGTCACCGTTAGTGCCGATACGCCTGCAGCTACGTTGTGTGTATAACTAGTCGCTTCCCGTGAGAATGGCTCATTCAGCGCTCCACTGCTCAAAAGAATATCGTTCAAATCTGCAGAAGGAGGAAGAGGGTGGACCGTGACACTAATCGTATTCGATCGTTTGGTCCTACCGTTTAATGTGATGTCCGCATACACACTAACCGTTCCTTCTTTGATCGCCTTCGCCTGACCGTCTACGATGGATAGAACGGTTGGGTCGCTGCTGGTATAAGTAATGGTACTTCCTGCCAAAATCGCTGGCATTCCGTTCTCAAGCTGACCGATAGGAAGTATCGGCTCACTTGCTCCTTGCGTCAGAGAAACATTCGCCATCGAAATAGAGGCTTGAGCTAATCGGACAGGTATTCGGTATAGATTGGGTCCCGAGGTATAATAGATGCTGCCATCTATGCCTATATCCATTAAATTCGTTGGGGTATCCGAGAGAGTGCGATAATTGAGCGTGTTAGGATCAATTACGGTTATATAGCGTGCGATGGTTGTATAGAGTAAGCCGTCTTGCCCCCAGCGTAAATAGAAGGCTCTCCAGGTGCTGCCACCACTTGCGTTTGAGAACATCAGCTGGCTTTTGACAACTTCAAGGGTGCTCGGGTTCAACGCATAAATGGCATATATGTTAGTGCCGTCTACGCCAGTTCCCCAAGCAATACCCCATAATAGCCCGTCTGGTCCGAAAGATAAGCCTCCAAACAAGCGAGGGGAAGACAAACCTGGTATGGAAGGTTCAAATTCATTCAGTTTGGCGTTCGTGTTGACATCCCACTTAAATAATTTGGCATGTGTGGCGGATGCTATGGAGCCGAGACCGCCATCAATGGACGTTCCACCAAAGAGGACTCCATTCTTATAAGCAAGTGAGATAATCGATTGATCAGTAACCACATTGCGTGTGGATTGCCATGAACCTGTTGTTTCATTGAAGATTGTTAGACTGCCGCCTAAGTTGCCATAACCAGGAATGGTTCCGATGAATAGACGGTTGTCGCCAGAAGCGAAGGCGTATGGCCGATCTTGAAGGTTCGGAACCGTGTAAACAAGTTTAGGATTAGACGTAGGTGTGTCTCCGTATTGATAGGGTTGGGTGGCATCAAAGGCATATATTCTTGCTCCACCGTAAGCCCCGAAATAGGTTTTGCCATTCAAAAAGCCGATTTCTTCCACTTGATGCGGTGAATAAGGGGAAGATACCTGCAAGTCATAGGATTGCGTTTCTTGATTCAACACGCTCAAACCGTCAATAAAGCCGCCAAGATAGAGCTTCTTGTCAGGACCTGCTGCCAAACTTTGAATATTGACACCTTCCCTGGCTAAGGGAACTTGGATCAATTGAATCGAGTTGTCGTTAGGCTTATACAGGGTATACTTGCCGTCCTCGTAAAGGGTTGCTAAAGCCTGCTCACCACTCGAGAGTGTCACCCAACCGTAAGCTTTTGTTCCCTTCTCAGGCAGTGTATTAGGCAGTGTTACTTGTTGAACGGTATTCGTCAATACGTTATAGGACCATAAGTTATTTGAAACTTTGTTACGGTAATAGATCAGATTTGCGTTATAAGGGGACGGAGGTGAAATTTTGCCGTCGAACGCTTCAGGTGAGTCATAAGGTACACTTTTTAAGACGCTGAGTGTTTGCTCGTTAACAATAACTAATGAAGTACCGTGTGTGACATAAAGCAGCCCATTATAAGGGGTAATGTTATGAACAAAATCGTCCAAACCCGTGAACGGCATCGTGATTTCTGTTTTAATGCTCGTGCTTCGATCCATGCGAATTAAGTGTTTCTTGGAGCCGATGCCGACATATAAATATTGGTCCGTCACACCGGCACCACGAGCATATTGCTCTTTGTCGTGCATGCGGCCTAGATCGGCAAACTTCTGCGTAAGCGTATCGTATGCGAACACTTTGGCATTCGGACTGGTTGAGCCATAGATGATACCGTCTGTGCTTGCATCCAAGTCCCACACGAAGTTGTCAACAGGGTTGCTGCCGATCAAGGTGATGTTCCGATAACCCGGCCGAGTGTCAAATTTCCAAAAATTACGGTTAGCTGTTGCAGCGAAATAAACATTGTTGTCGGCTCCGACCGTCACAGCCCACGTTTCAGTCGTCCCAGGGACTGAGATTTGGGAGTTGATATTCCCAGTCGCTGCATCAATAGCATAGAACGTTCCCGGATTGCCGTTGGTAACGAAATACAACTCGCCATTCCCAATCGCCCCTCCAAGCGTTGTGGTTGTCAGCGTCGCTTTACCTAAATTGATTGCATTCTCGAACGCATATGGCATTACGAGTGCTTCACCTTTGTAGGTAAAAGAGATATCGTCCCAATACACATCGCTTAACGTGCTAACGCCTGAATACAGTAACACCTTTGCTTTGACTGCTGATTCAGGGGCAATTCCTTCAACTTTGAGCACATCGCTCCAAGTGTTAATAGCTGCGGTAAAGGAGCGTGAGGTAGTGCCGACTTCTTTGTCCGCTCCATCGTAAAATTTAATGTACAGGTTGACGCCACCCCCAGACACTAAGTACACATTCGCTTTGGCTTCATATCTGCCATTCGAATGAATCCCAATGGCTTGGGTACTAAGTCCGACTGGCTTATCTACGAAAGTGTCTTCCAGACGTAAACTTGATGTATCGCTTTTCTTCTGTGCACTTGTGATGGAGACAGCGCTAGTCGGAGTTCCTGGATATAATTCCCAACCAGGAATGAGAGCACCTGAAGCTGGTTCTTCGAAACCTGGATTATACACGCTGACTTCATTCGGATCGATTCGATAGAATTGCACTTCATCCACATAAGCTGTCATTAGGACACTGGAAGCTGCATAGGGAAAGATTGTTGCAAAAGCGGCTCCTTCCGGTGCGGTGCCGGATACACGTACGTCAAGCCAAGTGTTTATAGCAGGATTGGTAAGGTAAAATGTTGCCTGCTTGTTCATAAATTGACCTGATGCATTATACCAGCGTATCCACAGACCTGGTGTACCGCCGCTATAATTTTCTAGATACAATTTAATTTTTGCTTCATAAGCTTGCCCAGCCGTGACCGCCAGCTTCGCGCTTTCGGCACCGAGTCCACCAGTGGTGGGTTTGCTCATCTTAAGACTTCTTGTACCTGCAAAGAAAGTTGACTCCGATAAGGATAGACTGGATGCTAATCCGAACGCGCTCCAACTAGGAATTTTACCTGCGATCAAATTTTGCTCGAATCCGCCGTTTGGTACTGGAATTATCTCAATCGGTTCGGCTGCCCGTGAATGAGAAGGAAGTAGAATAGCTAAGAAGAGTATAGCGATGAGCCCAATCACCCCATGCTGCCATCTGAATGTTATGCCTGTGTACGTATTCATCAACATCACCTTCTTTCCATTTTCTGCCCATAGACAGGTTGATGCCAGTCTTGTCGTTAACGCTTACATCGTAGGCAATTGTAAAGATTAGTACGCGCTGATCAACTCCTTTCCTTTCCTGACCGAGTGCTTGTATTGGTATATATCTGGTTCATAATGCTCATGTTATGCCAATCAAAATCAGCTGTCAACACGAAAAAAATAGCTCCTTAAATATGAAAAAAGTGCCAATTTTTAGCTGTAAGTTCTTGAAAAGAGACACTATTTCTTGAATGCGTGTGCTAGTTATGTCATTGTGAATCACCTATAATTAATCCGAGTATATCCCACACCAATATGTATCTATGAATCGTCCTACTGATCATGACATGCCAATCAGTAGAACGATTTTTTTGTATTCTCGGGGAAAGGAGGTGAGATTGATGAAATCCCGATTGAGTCTCACGAACAACCGCAACTAAACTTCATGTGAGGAGTGGTAAGAATGAGTCTAGGGAAGCATCACCGATGGTGGATTCGATTCATCTTAACGGTTTGGAGCGTTGTCATGATTGTAAGTATGTTCGGCAACCGAGAAGCACATGCTGCTGGTATTGCTATGTCGTTACCGAATGCTTCATTCGAGGAGGAAGGAACAGGTATTCCGAATTGGACCACCCATCCAACTTTTGGAACGGCAACAGCAACGGTTTCGGATGTAAGGGCTTACACGGGATCTAAAAGTATGAAGATGGTTGATGTCAGCTCTTCAAGCTCGCTTGCACGTGTGAGCGATAAAATCAGCATCTCGCCAACAGAGCAAGTTGCATATACCGCATCGGCTTATGCGTATATCGATCAAGGATCCGTTGAAGTTTACTTAGTTTTCTATAACGGTACGACAGAAACTCGCGTACCTCCCGAAAGCGTTACACCAACGGTAGGTCAGTGGAACAAACGCACGATAACAGCTGAGGCACCGGCTGGTGCAACAGAAGTGGCGGTGATGATCTATAGTGGATTGGCCAGTATTACAACGGCCTACATCGACGATATATCCATCGGGAAGACCGTGAAGAATCCTGGCTTTGAAACGCTTGACTTAACTGGAAATTGGACAGTATCAGGCGCAGCGTCTTCGACCACGGTGAAAAACAGTGGAGCAAATAGTCTCAAATTGGATGATACCAGTTCGTTGGCAGCAAGCTATGCGGAGAGCAGTGATGTTCCTGTCACATCCAATGCACGGGTATCCGCAGCAGCGAAAGTATATATTGCGAGCGGAGATACGAGTGTTAGTATGCATCTTCGTTTCAAGAATGAATCTGGCACGGTGATCAAGGAAGTTGAAAACGTATTCAGTGGTACTACATTGCAATGGACCCCGCTTTCGATTTCAGCGACGACTCCGAATGTAACAGGAGCCAAAACGGTATCCGTCTACTTCACGACGAAGACGACTGCAGTAACGGTTGCTTACGTTGACGACGTGACGCTTGACACGCCGATCGAATACAACTTGGGCACGCAGATTGTGAACAATCCGCTTGACGGAGTCGTTTTCGGCAAAGATGCAAGCAGCAGCTATGATCTTATGTATGTCGGATCCAGTGGCTATCCATCTAAGGTTGTGGTTTACGATGCGCGAACAGGTGAACTTCTGGATGATCAAAATCTTGATCAAATTGAAGCCGTCTGGGGCATGACTGTCGCGTCAGATCAAACCGTTTATTTCGGAACGGCTAACAAGAGGGCTCTCTATCGCTATGTACCAGGAACAGTTAGCGTTACTGGAGGTGTCAAAAGCATCGCGGGAAGTTCCTTGCAGAAAACGACCTTGGACGCAGGCTTGAACGTCATTTGGGATGTGACAGCGGGGAGCAGCGGGAATGTGTACGGCGGCACAGCCACGGAAGGGAAAGCATTCCTTTACAATCCAACGAGTGGTGCTACTGTTTTAAACGGTAATCAAGCAATTGTCAGCGGTCTGGCTCATGTTAGATCGATTGCGTATGCGAGTGATACCGAAGTATTTATGGGGATGGGACCCACTACGAATGCCACGATTATTCGATTTAATCCAACAACGGGTACACAATCGACGATTTCTCCCAGCGGTTATGGCAGTACGTATGTCCTAGGGCTTGATTACATTCCGAATGGGCCAGATTCGAAACTATTTGCCAAATTGTCGAGTGAACCTCTGATCGTCATCAATCCGACAACAGGTGGAGTCGATGCTTCTCTAGGCAATGTGGATTCGATTGGCGTGTCAAGCAAGAATCCGACGGATGATAAAGTGTACTATACCAAAGGAACGCATTTGTACGCCTACGATATATCTGCGAAAAATCAACAGGACCTTGGTGACGTAGGGGGCAAAGCAGCTGGTTATACCTTTGTCAATGACGCTGGTACTACGTATCTGTACGCAGCACTATCCTCGGGTAAAATTCTGAAATACAAACTTGCAGCAACGCCAACAATTGACACATCGACTTCATTCACAATCCCGAATTCTCCGACAAAGATCCGCTCACTCGTGAAAGGTCCTGGCGATCGAATTTATACTAGCGGCTATCTGCGCGGTGGGTTAAGCGACTACGAACCAGACACTGGTAAGTTAACACGAAATAGAGGTGCGGGTCAGGCGGAGAACATGACGCCGATTGGCAACAACTTGTATCTAGGCATCTACCCTGGTGCGTGGATCAAAAAGTACGACACGAACTCAGCGTGGAACGATACGACGAATCCGTCACTTCTTTTTCAAGATATTGCGGGATCGCCTAGTTACCAGGACCGGCCCTTTGGGATGTTGGCAGACCCTGCATTAAATCGACTGTATGTCGGTTCTGTCGCGAGCTCTGGTAAACTAAGCGGCTCCTTCACTGTGTATGACTTAACGACGTCAACGAGAGTTACGACTGTGCCGGACATCGTTGATGATCAAAGTATTATTGCGTTAGCCTACAAAAATAATAAGGTATATGGTGGTTCATCGGTATATGGAGGGATTGGAAGTACAGCAAATCCTAGTGTAACCGAGGGAAAAGTATTCACATGGCAAACGACTAGCTCAAATACACTTCCCGTTCCTCAGTATGTGCCAGTTGCAGGAAGGAAGGTAATATCTGATCTTATCGTTGGTCCAGACGGCAACATTTGGGGACTCGCTGAAGGGAACTCTTCCACGGATCCATCTCGGAATCTGACCGCGGACCTATTTATTTTTGATCCGAATAATCCTGATGCGGTTCATACAACGATATATGCTAACAAATTCACGTCATCCGGGAATGTATCCTGGCAGGGCGGGAAGATGGTTGTCGGCAAAGACGGCAATGTTTACGTTACTATCGGAGGCAAATTATATGCGGTTGACGCGAGTTCGACTACGAAGGATGCTGTTATGTTGGTCTCAACTGGAGTGTCACTGCTGACAGCGGATGCGAATGGCGATCTCTATTATGTCAAATATGAAACCAACTTGTACAAATACGATAAGTGATTCGTTTGACGTCTAAATGAAGGAGGCCAGGGAATTAATTCTTCCCTGGCCTCCAACTCGTTGTTCATGCACTTAAACTACGCCTGGATACCGAAGTACTGTCTCATTACTTGTAATTCATGTTGAACACGCAGTGGAATTTCCTCTAGCAGCTCAGTCCATGGTATGAAAATGGAGGTATCCCAATTGAATGGAATGAATTCCATCGTGGGGCGAAACCGCAGCGTCTGCAAGTATCGTTCTACCAATTGATTCGTTTCGAGATCTGTCGACATCTGATCCTTGAGCATATCGGGGACTAGCAGACCTCCGCTGCCCGCTGTCTCATACGTACACGTATGTAAATTCGGAACGAGTTCAAGCATTTCGAGAAGGGGAGAGAAGGCATGCTTGCCTGGCTGTGAATATAGTGTTACTTGGGTAGGAATACGCTCAGATACATTGCTACGATCCTTAAGGAGCCCTTTGAAATATTTGCCATGAAAGCTGCACTCACAATTCAAAACACTGCCATCACGTCCAACATAGATCCAAACATGTTCTAGCTCATATAAATGTTCGATATCATAATCCCAGTAGATGGCATATTCAATGACTTTCTCAAGACGAGTATCCGAGTCGAAGCTGATCGTACGACGAAAGGAAGGGGACGGGCCGTCGTGATCGAAGATCGTTACCCCAACACGAACAGGTAAGAATGGTTCCAAACGATCAAATAACAGCTGTGGGGCATATTTGCGGACAAGCGCCACATCGAAATTTCCTTGCTGGTTCTGCATCGTAGCTTCCTCCTATTGGACTTGATGAACTATACTTTTCATTATAAGAATATGTGAGGGTCAAACCTTAAAAATTCCTAGAATAATCTATAGAATTATTGGAATAAAATTCATTTTAAAAAGGAAGTAAAAAAGATTTGGTAATTGGAACATTATGTAAAGTTTCCTCGTCTAATAAGCATGAGAATGACAGGAGGCCAAGAAGAATGATGATTTTTAGGAAAAGTAAACTTCTTTCGATTAGTCTGGTTATCGTACTAATTGCAACTGCATGTTCAAAGCCAAGCGGGAATTCGGTTTCATTAGAAAAACGTCAAGACGAAGCTGCCAAAATTGATGAACGTATCATCCGAGCAAGCAATGATTTCGGCATGCAGCTTCATCGGCAACTCGTTCAGGCGGAGCAGGATAAGAAGAAAAACATAGTTATTTCACCTACAAGTGTTTCTTTGGCGTTCGCCATGACTTACAACGGAAGTAAGGGGGAAACGCAAGCCTCCATGGCTAAAACGTTAGGATGGCAGGGCTTGTCCCTGGATGAAATTAATCGAGGCAATAAGACGCTTAGCTATCTGCTGCAGCAGCCTGGCAGCGGCGTTAAAGTACAGATTGCCAACTCGCTTTGGTCACGAAAAGGAACTTCAATTCTCAGAGAGTTCATGAAAACTAATGAGGCGTTTTACGACGCCAAAGTAACTGAGCTTGACTTCAACAGTCCCAAAGCTCCTGACTCAATCAACGAGTGGGTAGACAAGAATACCAACGGGAAAATTCCTAAGTTAATCGAATCCATCAATCCCAATGAAGTTTTGATCCTGATGAATGCGATCTACTTCAATGGCGGGTGGAAAAAGGAATTCCAACTTTCTAGAACGAATGAACAAAGCTTCAAACTGCAAGATGGTTCCACCAAGCAAGTGCAGATGATGGCGCAGTCAGGTTCCTACGAATATTTGCAAGAAGGGGAATTTCAAGCCATTCGTTTGCCGTACGGCGAAGGGCAGATGGATATGCTAATCATTGTTCCAGATGAATCGTCTTCACTTGGTGCTCTTCACGACAGGCTTTGGTCGAATCCCGAACGCTGGCACAAGCCATTTCATTTGAACAGGGGTGAAATCCAACTTCCCCGTTTTAAGATTGAATACAGCGACAAGTTAAACGTATCGCTTAAGACGATGGGCATGACATTGCCCTTTGATGCAGACCATGCAGATTTTTCCGGAATAGCATCTGTTCCACCCAACCTTTTCATCAGTGCGGTAACACATAAAACATTCATCGAGGTCAATGAAAAAGGAACAGAGGCAGCTGGGGTCACTTCCGTACAAGTGGCAGGTGCTTCCGCACCGATCGACGAACCGTTCCAAATGACGATAAATCGGCCGTTTTTCTTCGCAATAGAAGACCGTCAGACTGGCATATGGCTTTTCGTAGGGTCCGTGGTTGAACCATAAGTACATACAGTAACTTATGGCCGAATCGTAACCCGAGTATGAATAGGAACGAGTTGCGCGAGCTGCAGGACATCCTCGTTGTACATTCGAATACAACCGTGACTAACTTCCCTTCCGATGGAGGAAGGATCATTTGTTCCGTGGATGCCATAATGTGGTTTAGATAAGCCGAGCCAGAAGGCACCGAATGGACCTCCAGGGTTAGCTTGTTTATTAATGATTGTAAATTCGCCTTTAGGGGTCTTCGTAACCATTTTGCCTATTCCAACTGGAAATTGCCGAGTAACCGTATTCCCATCAAGCAAATACAAATTACGGTCGGATAAATCGACGATAATTCGATAGTTTGGCATTCATTTCGCCTCCTAAGCAATAGTCTATTCATGCCTAGTTACGGAAGTGATATAGCAGAGAATCAAAAAAAGAACCTGATAATTAATCAGGTTCTTTCGTCTTGCATATAGATAAACGCGATGGTATAATCGGTTTGCGACTTTATTTTTTTTCATGTAGACATAAAAATTGTATCTTATATTATTATTGTAGCACGAGGCCGAAACACTTGTCAAATGGTTTTTATTACTTGTATGGATAGGAGAGATCTTGCATGCGTTCTTGGGTTCTTAGTTTGGAGGAAATGGATGTCACTCAACTCTCGCTTGTTGGTGGAAAAGGGTTGAATCTAGGGATCTTATCAACAATTGAAGGCATCAAAGTGCCAGATGGATTCGTGGTTACAACGGAAGGGTTTCACCAAGCTATGGATCATAATGTGTCTTACCAGGCTTTATTGAACCGACTCTCCCTGCTAAACGCAGATGATCGAGATCACATTGGTGAAATTAGTAAACAGATTCGACAAGTCATCATGGACGCAGAAATGCCATCCGAAGTTGTCAATGCGGTTACGCACTATCTCTCACAGATCGGTGATGCACATGCCTATGCCGTGCGCTCTAGCGCGACCGCAGAAGATTTGCCACATGCTTCTTTCGCAGGACAACATGACACGTATTTAAATATCATCGGCAAAGAAAGTATCTTACAGCATATTAGCCAATGTTGGGCTTCTTTATTTACAGATCGTGCGGTCATTTATCGGTTGCAAAATGGTTTCGATCACAGTCAAGTATATCTGGCTGTTGTTGTGCAGAAGATGGTTTTCCCGCAAGCTTCGGGGATATTATTTACCGCGGATCCGATGACTTCCAACCGAAAGATACTTTCCATCGATGCCAGTTATGGACTCGGTGAAGCGTTAGTGTCTGGATTAGTATCTGCGGATTGTTATACCGTACAAGATGAGAATATCGTCAATAAACGGATTGCATCCAAAAAAATAGCGATCTATCGTCGAGAAGAAGGCAGCACAGAGACTAAGCCTCTCAGCCATGAGGAGCAGAATTCTCAAACATTGACGGATCAACAAATTCTAGAACTAGCTCGTATTGGCAGAGGGATAGAAGCTTATTTTGGCAACCCACAAGATATCGAATGGTGTTTGGCAGAAGATACATTTTATATTGTCCAGAGCCGTCCAATCACAACTTTATTCCCGATTCCTGAAGCGAGTGATGAAGCGAAACACGTTTATTTATCCGTTGGCCACCAACAGATGATGACGGACCCCATTAAACCAATGGGATTATCTTTCTACCTGTTAATTACGCCTGCACCCATGCGTAAAGCAGGTGGACGGTTGTTTATTGATGTTGCTCCTAGGCTGGCTAAAACTTCCGACAGGGAAACTTTACTAAATACTATCGGAACCGATCCGCTCATCAAAGGCGCACTCATGACCATCATTGAGCGAGACTATATCAAGTTATCGCCAGATGATCCAACAGTACCGATTCCAGTAAGACATACGCCTGATTTCCTTGAAGAAATTGAAAATAATCCGAATATCGTTACTGAATTGATTCAGAGCAATGAGGCATCGGTAGAAGAGTTAAAACAACGCATTCAGACGAAATCAGGCTCGGATGTAATGGATTGTATTTTGGAAGATGTCCAGCAATTGAAGAAGATATTATTTGACCCACGAAGTACGGCTGTGTTTATGACTGCCATTCAAGCTTCCTTATGGATCAATGACAAAATGAACGAGTGGTTAGGCGAAAAAAACGCAGTAGATACGCTTTCCCAATCGGTACCTTACAATATTACTTCGGAAATGGGTCTAGCCTTAATGGGGGTTGCAGATCAGATCCGGCCTTATCCGCAAGTCATTGAATATTTGCAGCGTGTAAAAGATGATCACTTCATAGACGAACTGGTTAAGCTCGAAGGTGGACTGGAAGCACAAGAGGCCATCCAGGCTTATCTTCATAAATACGGAATGCGCTGCGCGGGTGAAATCGACATTTCGAGAACCCGTTGGAGTGAAAATCCGAGTGCGTTGATTCCACTGATTCTAGGTAACATCAAATCCTTTGAACCAAACGCGGGTCAACAGAAATTTGAACAAGGGCGCCAAGAAGCTTTGGATAAAGAACAGGAACTAGTCGCTCGATTACGCCAATTGCCGGATGGTGAACACAAAGCAGAAGAGACCCAACGAATGATTCGCCGAATTCGCAATTTCATCGGATACCGTGAATATCCCAAATACGGTTGGATTAACCGCTATTTCGTTTATAAGCAGGCTTTACTGAAAGAAGCTGAAGTTCTCGTGCAAGCGGGTATCATTCTTGAAAAAGAAGATATCTTCTATCTCTCTTTTGAAGAGCTTCGCGATGTGGTACGTACGAATCAATTGGATTACCAGATGATCCGTAAAAGGAAAGACGATTACAAGTTATATGAGAAACTAACGCCTCCGCGCGTAATCACATCGGATGGTGAAATTATTTCGGGTACATATAACCGAGACAATATCCCTGATGATGCGCTTGTGGGTCTCTCCGTTTCTTCTGGCGTCATAGAAGGACGTGCTCGTGTCATTTTAAAGATGGAGGATGCGAATTTAGAAGAGGGAGACATCCTAATCACGTCTTTTACGGACCCGGGATGGACACCATTGTTCGTATCCATTAAAGGACTCGTCACCGAAGTGGGTGGATTGATGACCCATGGTGCCGTTATCGCACGAGAATATGGCTTACCTGCTGTTGTTGGGGTAGAAAATGCGACCAAACTGATTAAAGATGGGCAACGGATTCGCGTGCATGGCACGGAAGGGTATATTGAGCTAATATAAGAGATAGGTAAGTGTAGTGGCCGTTGCCGTTTCGGTCTCAAAGGGAGGAGTGACTATGAACAAAGAAGATCAAGTTATTAAGGGTTTCAGGGACATATATAACAAGATGGTTTGGCTTAATAAAGATAAAATGGAAGATAGTCTAAAAGGATATAAGTCATCTGAAGTCCATTGCATCGAATACATTGAGAATAATAAAGATTCCAATGTGACCAAACTCGCCGAGACCTTTTATATGACACGCGGTGCCATCAGTAAATTAACGCAGAAGCTTATAAAAAAAGGTCTTATCGAAAGTTACCAGAAGTCGGATAATAAGAAAGAAATCTATTTCAAGCTTACTCCACAAGGGAAACACATATATAACATCCATGATGAGCTGCACAAAGAGTTTCAAGAGCGGGATAAAGCCGTATTTGAACAGGTGACCGATGAACAATTTGATAGTGTGCTTAAATTCGTAGAGAAATATAATCAACATCTGGATGCAGAGTTAAAGAAATTGAGCATAGGTTTAACCTCGGAATAAATTCGAATCATTAATAGGCAACCTGTAACAGGCAGTCGCTCTCACTCGAGAACGGCTGTTTTTTTTTATTTTGTTGACAAGGAAACAAAGTTTCGATACGATATATTTGTTTCCAAGGAATCAAAATAACAACTTGCAGGGAGAAGATCCATGACTATATTTCGCACACACAATAAACAAAACAAAGATCACAACATCAATAAACACGCTTTACTTTTCGGCCTTATTTCTGTATTTCTTTGTGGAATAGGGTTCAGCATTATAACGCCTGTCGTTCCATTCATCGTGCAACCTTATATCAACGATCCAAGCGAACAAGCAATCGTTGTCACGTTACTAACCTCTGTGTATGCCGTCTGTGTGTTTTTTGCAGCCCCTGTACTTGGCATTCTTAGTGACAAATATGGGCGTCGTCCCTTACTCTTACTCTGCTTATTCGGTTCTGCAATCGGGTATTTCGTCTTCGGGCTTGGAGGAGCCCTATGGGTCCTATTTGTGGGACGGATCATAGAAGGAGTAACGGGGGGTAGCATAAGCACGATCTTCGCATATTTTGCAGACATCATTCCTTCGGAACAGAGAACCAAATACTTTGGATGGGTTGGTGCTGTTGTAGGGATAGGTACAGTCATTGGCCCAACGGTAGGCGGCTTGCTTGCCAAGTTTAGTTACGCTACACCGATGTATGTTGGAGCACTAATCACTTTATTAAATGTTATCTATGGCTACTTTTATATGCCTGAGAGCCTTAAAGAGAAAAATAAACGGCTAGTGATTAGTATTGGAAAGCTTAATCCATTTAGGCAGCTTGCAAACCTACTTTCGATGAAACACTTACAACGATTGTTTATCTCCGCATTTTTACTTTGGATCCCCAATGGATCATTACAGGCAGTTTTTTCACAATTTGCAGTAGATACGTTTAGTTGGAAACCAGCGCTGATCGGACTGATGTTCTCAATTATAGGCGTCCAAGACATCATTTCTCAAAGTTTGATTATGCCTAAGCTTTTGATGAAACGCACTGATCAACAAATCGCCATATTAGGGATGGCCTCAGAAATGATCGGCTACGCACTAATTGCCCTAGCTGCTATTTGCTCATGGTATCCTTTATTGATCGTAGGCACGTTTATCTTTGGTTTTGGTGATTCGATTTTCGGACCTTCATTCAATGGGATGCTCTCCAAGTCAGTCGATTCAAGTGAACAAGGAAGGATTCAGGGAGGCAGCCAAGCCATTCAGGCTTTAGCAAGAATGATTGGGCCCATTGTTGGCGGCCAACTCTATGTATCACTAGACCATGCTGCACCCGCGATAATGGGAATTATCCTTATAGGAGTTGCGATAGCAGTGTTATATAAGAGAACTCGCAGAAAGGTATTTTTATCAAAGTAGCCTGTAAAATTATATTAAGAAAAGGAATATTCCTATGCGCTCACGAATAGTTGCTGATAGTCATACACACATGAAGAGGAGAGGGATAGGTTGACACAAGAGTGGCAGGCAAAATGGCTGACAGATCGCCCTTTTATGGAGCTGGACAAATTATATCTGTACCATAAAGAGCATGAAACGGTAGCAAACGAACCGTACCTAACAGACTTACAACATCATCATTGGTATGTAAGAAACGTATTTACGATAGAGGATTCGGTGATCGATGACGCCAAGTTTTGGCTTCATTTGACAGCGGATGATTACTACAAACTGTATATCAATGGTGAATTCGTTGGTCAAGGGCCGGCACAAAGTGATGCTAACCATTATTATTACAATCGTATAGATGTAAGTTCGTTTCTAAAACCGGGTAAAAATGCGATAGCCGTTCATGTTTACTATCAAGGGTTGTTGAACCGCGCCTATAATAGCGCTGACAATCGACAAGGCCTTATCGCAGAACTGTGGTCCAACGAAAATCTATTGCTCAAGACAGATCGTACTTGGAAAGCGAAACGTGTTCATGATAATCGGCCGGGTGTGACATTTGGGTATGATACGCAATTCACAGAACATCTAGATGCCAGGCAATCCGAGCGCGGTTGGATGGATGTCAACTTCGACGATTCAGATTGGCCACATGCGGAAGCCGCGGAGCATACCGATTATACATTTGTTCAGCAGCCAACACCATTGCTTGACGTCTATAAGAAGCAGCCTGCACGGGTCGAAAGGCTTGCACCTGGCCATTATCTGATCGACTTCGGGACCGAGTTGACAGGTCAATTCGCCATGAATGCCCATGGACAGGCAGGCGAAAATGTACATATTTGGTCAGGGGAAGAATTGATGCCAGGGGATCAATCCGTTCGCTATGAAATGCGCTGCAATTGCCTGTATCATGACCAATGGACATTATCTGGTGATCTCGATGATTATGAGACATATGATTACAAGGCATTCCGCTATGTGGAAGTACAAGGGCCTGAGGCATCACTCAGACCTGAATCTTTCCACGCGGTCGTCAGACATTATCCATTAGATGATCAAAGTTGCGTACTTCATAGTTCCGATGAAAGAATGAATCAAATTTTCGAAATTTGTAAGAATGGCGTCCGCTATGGATCTCAGGAAAACTTCGTTGATTGTCCAAGTCGGGAGAAAGGTCAGTATCTGGGCGACAATACGATCATAGGTCATTCCCATATGCTGCTTAGCGGGGACTTGCGACTGGTTCGTAAAGCGATTGAACAATTCGGGCGAAGTTCGTTCGTCTGTGATGGGATTATGGCCGTCGTGCCCGGACATTTCATGCAGGAAATAGCTGATTTCTCCCTGCAGTGGCCGATGCAAGTCATGACGTACTATCGGTACAGCGGGGATAAAGCATTTCTTCAGGAGATGTACCCGTATGCGGAGGGATTACTTAAACATTTTGAGAAATTCGAGCGTGAAGATGGATTGATTGCGAATTTCACGGACAAATGGAATCTGGTTGATTGGCCGCAAAATTTACGCGACAACTATGATTTCGAACTGACTAGGCCAGTTGGCCCTGGCTGCCACAATGTCATCAATGCATTATATATCGGGTGTGTACAAACGGTATACGAGATTCGGGAATTGCTCGGAATTGAGTTTGAGAATCGACTGCCGAAATTAACGAGTAGCTTCTTACATGCATTCTACGATGAGAAGGAAGGGTTATTCAGAGATGCCGAGCAAAGTACGCATCATGCTCTGCATGCCAATGTACTTCCTCTGTTGTTCCATATCGCACCGAAGGAATCTGTCGGTTCCATTGTCAATATGATTCGGACGAAGAGGTTTGCATGTGGGGTGTATTTCTCTTACTTTGTTATGAAGGCTCTTGCAGAGGTCGGAGAATATGAGTTCATCTATGACTTACTCTCAGCGGATGATGAACACTCTTGGGGGAATATGCTCAAAGAAGGAGCAACCACCTGCTTCGAGGCGTGGGGGAAAGACCAGAAATGGAACACAAGCTTATGCCATCCGTGGGCAAGTGGGCCGGTTCCAATTCTAATTGAGGATATTATTGGTTTAAAACCATTAAAGCCGGGATGGCAGGAAATCTCATTTTCTCCGAAGCTTCCTGCATCTTGGACATCCTTTACGCTGCAGTTGAATGTGCCAACGGGCACGATTCGTCTCCAATACGAGAATGGGGAGTGGCGTGAAAGCTTCCCACCGGGTATCGCTGTGATACGGACCTAATCCAATGGCTCTAATTTGCAATGCTGTATAGGGAGAGATTGATTTGAAGATTCAGCGTTTACTTGGCATAACAATGCTGCTATTAAGTCAGCGGCGGATTAACGCTCCAACACTTGCGGATAAATTTGAAGTCTCACTTCGGACGATTTATCGCGATGTAGAGACGATTAATACCGCAGGCATTCCCATCGTTTCCTTCACAGGAAACGATGGGGGATATGAAATCATGGAGCAGTTCCGAATTGATCGGCAAATTGTGACGTTAGATGATTTGCAATCCATTCTGATCGCGTTAAAAGGGGTACAAGCTTCTCTTGACGATAAAGAGATGGATGATTTATTAACTAAAATCAAAGCGCTCGTCGTGAGATCTGAGCACAATCAAATGGAAGAGTCGGGTGAAACACTTCTGTTTGATACGAATCTTTGGCATGGCGGAGGATTAAAGGACAAATCCATGCTTGTCTCGCTGCGTCAAGCTTCTAAGATCAGAAAGGTTGTCTCCTTTTTATATACGAATACAGAAGGTATTGAAGAACAGAGAGAGGTCGAACCCATTGGGATAGCCTGGAAAGGATATGCCTGGTACTTGTATGCTTACTGCAGGCTGCGTAGCGACTATCGGACCTTCCGTCTCTCGAGAATAAACGGATTACACATCCATTTGGAGCATTTCACGAACAAAGGTGTTCGAATGAGCGAGCTTGATGCACGATGGGGAACTCAGGAAAAGGGTCCATCAATTCCACTCCTGCTGTTATTTCAGCCAAGATTACGAGTACGAGTGGAGGAAGCCTTCGGTCTGGACAATATCAAAAGGCAAGAAGATGGTTCCTTGCTCGTCAGTACTAGCTATCCTGATAATCACTGGCTGTATGGCATGCTCCTTAGCTATGGTTCGGAGGTTCGTGTTCTTGAACCTGCGTTTGTGGCCGAGAAAATTAGAATACAAGGAGAGCAGATTGCTAGGAATTATACATGAACTCACATAATGCCTAGGGACTTCAAAGCTTTCAAGGTAATCGTTTTGGCAGTTGTCCCACTGCTGTCTACATTTGCAGCGAACACCCAGTCTGTTTTACCACGCTCCACATAGCCAACATACCATCCAAGACCCATATCGGATAACCGCGTGCCCGTCTTCTCATGGACGGTGTACGTATCTTGGTCGTTATCAATCATGATTCGTTTCACCGTTTTCATCGTCTGCTCTTGGAACGGCAGCGTTTCTTCCACCAGATCTTCCATGAAATTCACCTGTTCCTCCGCTGAGATCTTGAGGGAACTATTCAACCAAAATGTATCGATGCCCCCGCTAATATCCATATTCCCATAATGAATTCGTTCTATATTACTCTTCATCCGATCGTTCCCAATATCCCTGGCCATGGCTTGATAATACCAGATTGCAGAAGCTCGCAATGCAGAAGCTAATGAATGATCACGGTTCCATGTTTCGAACGGACGGACGACACCATCCCATCTCTTCACGTCATATTCGTCAATCACGGCTCCTTCCTCAAGACCGATGAGCGCATTCGGCACCTTGAACGAAGACTCTGGCGTAAACCGCTGCTTGCTCCGTTCGGGATTGCAGACGTACACGCGGTCAGTCTTTAGATTTTTGACAATCAGCGTACCCTGATTGCCTTGGAACATCTCAGCGCAAGGGAGTTTCGTATCTTTCGATGCGGCATTAACAGAAAGTGCAGCACTTCCTGATGTACATACGAAGAGTAGGGTGGCGGACGCCAGGACGATTCGGTATTTCCTTTTCCAAGTAAACAAATTGCATTCCTCCTCAGGCTTATTCATAATGGAGTAACAGAAAATCTCGTGTCGACAACACTGAGTATAGAGGAATTAACGGAGGGGCTACTGGGCTGTTTGCGGGAAGTGTACCCATACAGTTGGCATGAAGGAGTGAATTGGAACATGCTATTTGAAAGGATTGTGGAACAGCTCTTGCAAGAGATGATGGACGGCAAGAGGAGACCGGGGGACAAGCTGCCTTCTATCCGGGAAGGAGCGGAAACCTTCAACTGCAGCCGAAATACGGTTATTCGGGCGTATGGGGAACTCGAACAAAAGCACAGGATCTATGCTGTGCCTCAGAGCGGCTATTATGTGGCACATAGGCGCGAAAGTATAGACGAGGCAAGCGGCTCAGAGGAAGTCATCGATTTCGTGTGGGCGGGACCTGACCGGAGCGCTATGCCGTACCGTGACTTTCAACACTGCATGAACGAAGCTATCGAGCGGTACCGCGAGGACATGTTCACATACTCGGATGGGCAGGGACTGCCTTCCTTGCAACAACAGTTGGCCAAGCATCTTCGGGATTTGCAGGTGTTCACGGTGCCTGAACGAATTTATGTAGTGACTGGATCCCAGCAAGCGCTGAATTTATTGGTTGGGTTGCCTTTTCCCAATGGTAAGAGCAACATCGTCGTGGAACAGCCGGTGCATGCGGGCATGATTGAATCTCTGCGGGGATATAGAGGTAGTGTGTATGGCATAGCGTATGAAGAAGGTGGGATGGACCTAGCTCGATTAGAGATACTGTTTCGAGAAGGGGATATCAAGTTCTTCTATACCGTGTCAAGGTTACACAATCCAACTGGGTACAGCCACACGAACGAAGCACGCAAGCGCATGGTGGAGTTGGCTCAGCGATATGACGTGTACATCATAGAGGATGATTACATGGGGGACTTAGACGGAGATTCAAAGTACGACCCCATGTTTGCTTATGATCCATCTGGGCGGGTTATTTATGTCAAGAGTTTCTCCAAGGTCATGCTCCCTGGCTTGCGCCTTGGGCTGGCCGTTGTGCCAGATGGCTTGCGGGAAGAGTTCTTACGCGCGAAGGTTGCTGCCGACGTGCATTCGCCACTTCTGACACAAGGGGCGCTAGAGGTATTCCTCGAGAGTGGAATGTTTGCCGCTCATATCGGCAGAATGCGCGAGATTTACCGCCGCAAGGCGGGACTGCTCCAAGAAGCGTACCGCAAGTATCTGCCACGGGGTACCACTTACTCCAAATCTTACTCGGGATTCTATACGACGATAGGGTTGCCAGCACCACTTCGAGCGCAGGCAACAGCTGATTACCTACTGGAGTGTGGTGTAGGAGTTGACCCCGTCCAGCGTATGTACCTTCCGGAATTTAGACAGGAGGGCGTTCTTCGACTGAGTGTCTCTCAAGTGGATGAGAGACTCATCGAACCTGGGATCCGAGCCATAGGTGATGGCATTCGGGAGTTGCTCCGTCAGCGTACCGAAGTGAGGTTTGTGAAGACCGTATAGATCAAGTCCCAGGAATGGAGCTGTTGCAATTGATGAATAAATGGATACCAGTTACTGTTCTTACTGCACTCTTACTTAGTTCTTGCTCATCACCGAAAGAGGAACTGTCCAAAGCAGCGAATGCCGTGACAGGAAGCAAATCTAGCAGACAACAATTAGTTCTTGCTGAAGGTACCAACGTGATGGAACGAATAACCGTTCCCAAGGGTTATGAGAGGGTTCCTATTGAGAAAGGGTCCTATGCAGAATACTTGCGTAAACTGCCTCTGAAACCTCCTGGTTCCAAAGTACACTTGTTTAATGGCGAACTTAAAGCTAAAGAGGTGTACGAAGCTGTCCTTGATGTGGATGTTGGTGAACGGGATCTGCAGCAGTGCGCAGATGCGGTTATGAGACTGCGAGCAGAATACCTGTATGGTACTGGCAATTATGATAAAATCCACTTCAATTTCACAAATGGCTTCAAAGCTGACTATGCTACATGGAGGAAAGGGAATCGGATCGACGTATCCGGTAACAAAGTTTCATGGGTAAAACGGGGAGCGGCCTCTAACAGCTATGAGGTATTTCGAAGTTATTTGAACATGGTATTTGCGTACGCAGGAACGTTATCCTTATCGAAGGAAATGAAGCAAGTGCCGATATCTGACATGCAAGTTGGCGATGTATTCCTGGAAGGAGGCTCGCCGGGACATGCCATCGTCGTATTGGATATGGCACAGAATCCGAAGACGGGCGAGAAGCTTTTTATCCTTGCCCAAGGTTACACGCCTGCGCAAGACATTCATATTCTAGTGAATATGGGCAACGGAGAGGGGAATCCTTGGTATTCCACTGCGTTTGAAGGTAAATTGCATTCCCCGGAATGGACATTTACACGGGAACAACTGTATAGGTTCACTGATTAATTCGAAAGAGAAGGCCCAATAAGGGGATCCTTCTCTTTTTTTATTTGAATGCTAGAAGCTGTGCGTTGCCGGGCCCATGATTTACATTTCAACGGATTGGAATTGCTTGTGTGTCTGCTCAATGAGTTCAAGCATGTATCGTTTTGCCTCATCCAAATCGCCTGCTGTAAGTGAATCGAAAATCCGTTTATTGGATTGGCCTGATTGCTGTGGTTTCGGTAACGTGTGAACGTGCAGCTTGCGATATGAAATGATTTTGAACATAAATTTCCCTTTAATTTGCTCGAGAACATGCAGCATGCTTGCATTATTTACGAGCCGAAGCATGGTTTCAATAAATAGAAGTCCGCTTTCATAATAGGTGCGGTAGTCATCCTCTTCTGAAGCGTGCAACTGCCTCATGAGATGATATTCCAACTCAGGCAGATTAAAGCTAAGCTTCCGTATCGCCGCAATTTCTAGGCAATATAACTGCATGGAAGCCAATAACTCAAACATGTCATGAAATTCGCGAAATGAGATCTCTTTGACGAATACGCCTCGCCCCCGGATCGATTCCACAAATCCCTCCGTCTCTAGGAGCGAAATTCCTGCTCGAATTGGCGTTCGGCTCATGCCGAGTTGCTCGGCCAGCTCATTCTCTGAAAGCAGCATGCCTGGCAGGAAATGCCCATTAATAATATTCTCACGAATTTGTTGATAGGCTACTTTCTCAAGAGACAGTTTAGCTGTGCCCAAGAGGTTCGTTGCATTCCGTGCATCGGGTAGAATTGGAGTCATGTTATGCCGCCTTTATCTAATAGTTAATAACATTTATTATGCATGTTGTATGTAAGCTGAATATTAAGTTGAAGAAAATAATATGAGTTAACTTACCTGTCGAAACGCCATTTTGCTAGGTTTTAATCAGATATTACGCCTTATTTGGTGCTCATGTATCAAGATGGAGCACGAAAGATTAACATTCCGCTTACATAAATCCTATCTTCCACTAACAATCCGATCCTAATCTAATACCTGAAGGTTCGCGACAATTATTTAACAGGAGACAGGAGAATTTCTATGAAAAAATGGTTAGCAGTACAAGCAGCGACAGTTATGTTGGGGATGACTATCATACAGACAGTAGGAGGAGGGAACCAGGCTTACGCAGCAGAAGCTGTTCAGCCAACACAGCAGATCAGCAACATAACCGCAGGGGTAGAGCGGCAATCGGATGGATCGATCAAGCTGAGCTGGCAGTTAGGTGCAGGTCAAAATGGGGACGTTCGTATTACCTGGAGCCGTTCGCCATATAACTTTGATAAAGATCATGTACTCGCACAAGGTGTCAAAGACGGTTCGATTACTGTGAAGGATCCGAACCCAGCCGGTCGTACCTATTTCCTACTTGAAGGTGCCGGTACATCCGTAATTACTGCTGAGCGCAAAGTCAATGTCAAAGGACTTGATAATTTCCGTGATCTAGGTGGTTACCCAACGTCGGATGGTCGCACTGTAAAATGGGGCAAGCTGTTCCGTGCAAATGAGCTGTCCGCGTTAACTGCGAGCGATAAGCAAGTTGTTCAAGATCTAGGCATCCACACGAACATCGATTTTCGCTCTCAAGGCGAAGTTGCGCAGAAACCTGATCCAGAAATTCCAGGTGTTACCTATGTGTGGGACCCTGTTATGAAAGACTTGGGCAACTCGACTGATATTACGCAGCTATTCCAAATGAATTATGCCAGCATGATGGCGATGATGGAAGATGGCCAGCGCAATATGGTTAGCGATCCACAAGTAGAGGCATACAAAACACTGTTCAATCTGCTGAAAGATCCGGCAAATGGCGCTATCGTTTACCACTGTACGGCAGGTAAGGACCGCACGGGACTAGGATCGGCTCTTATTTTACTAGCGCTTGGGGTTGATGAGAAAACCATTATGCAGGACTATTTACTGAGTAACGACTACCGTTATGCGAGCAATCAGATGACGATCAAGTATATGGCGCCAATGATGACTACGGAAGACTCGAAGAAAATCGCTAACTCCATTCTCGGCGTTGAGCCCGAGTGGCTGCAAGCCTCCCTCGATGAGATCAAAAAGCAATATGGCAGCTACGATGCCTTCTTCGAGCAAGTATTAGACGTAACGGCAAAAGACCGTGACGAATTGAAGTCGATGTATTTGGAGGCACCGGGTACCTATGCACCGAGTTTCGGCGATATTATTGGCCACTGGGCACAAAAAGACATCGAGCAGCTTACGAGTGCGTCCATCGTCAGTGGAGTGAATGATCTGTCATTCGCACCGAACCGGAACATCACGCGCGCCGAGTTCGCTGCTTTGCTGGTACGCGGGCTGCAACTGCCAGCTTCCATCGTGGCAAGCGGCTTCCACGATGTCGCTGATAGTGCCTGGTATGCAGCACCAGTAAGCGCTGCTGTGAAAGCGAAGCTGATCTCCGGCTACGAGGATCACGGCTTCAAGCCTGATTCGCCGATTACACGCGAAGAGCTGTCGGCGATGCTCATCCGCGCCCTGCAGGGGGCTGGTGTAAGCACAGCGCTCAGCGCCGAGGCGGAAAAGTCTGCGCTGGCGAAGTTCAAAGACAGCAGCAGCATCGTATGGGCGCGTCCGGAGATGGCCGCGGCTCTGCAAAGCGGGCTTGTAAACGGCCTTGGTGACGACACATTGTCACCATCGGTACCGGCTACGCGCGCGCAAGCAGCGACTATGTTAGAGCGTTTCTTACAGCTTGCTAAGAAAATATAAGGTAGTAAAAATCCCGTGTCGCTTGGAGAGCGCACGGGATTATTTTCCTTTTTCCTATTTAAAATATTGTTTTGGCGTCTGGCCATACGTACGCTTGAACATTCGGATAAAATAGCTGGTTTCCATACCCATCTGCTGAGCAACCTTCTCAACTGTGATCGTAGGATTTTCTTCAAATAATTGGACAGAACGACGCATGCGAATTTGTTGAATGTACATCATGGGTGATATGCCGTATATGGCTACGAACAGACGATGAAAATGTTGAACAGAGTAACCGACTGCTCTTGCCAAGTTGGACAAATGTAAGCGTTCATTATAATGATCATGTATGAATTTGATCGCTTCTTGAAGCGCAGGATTGGATTGCCCTACGGGTTTAATTCGCTGCTTGGCTTCTTCCGTGGTCTGATCTTCTAAGACACTCAATAAGAAATCATACATTTTTCTAGATGCTTCCCAATAACCGCTTTCACCATTCAAGTTAATGAGTTGCCATAAGGATTCTAGCTTATGCCAGTACAATTGGAATTGTGCTTTTTTGAGTAGGGTAGGTTTTTGGTTGCCCAAATGTGCAAGAATGGAACTTGCTGTGGGTCCTCCAAAAGCAACAAAACCTAGCTCCCAGGCATCTTCACTTTGATTAGGAAAATATTCATGAGGTACGCCAGCAGGGAGGATGAGCATAGTGCCAGGCGTCATCACCATATCGCGATTATCCGCAATGCGAAATATGCCTTTCCCGCTGCGGCTTAAGAAAAGTTGATGGGTTGGATAACCATCAGGACGCAGAAGATTCTTCTGCTCATGACTGCCAACACAATACACATAGAGAGGCAACTTGTTCTCTAGTAAAGCAAATTCAGCTAAAAGAAAAGGCATCATGGTACCCGTCTCCATCAATGTTCATTTTGTACGATTTTTAATCTCGTAATTTCTATTAGTTTACCAACTTTTTCTCCTATAATCAAAATGAATAAGTGAATACGACGATTCCCTATGAGGAGAGATGATTTGACGATGACCATCAAATTTCAACCAATTAGCAATAAGCTGCCTGTTATGATGCATGGCGCTGATTATAATCCAGACCAATGGCTTCACGACCCACAGGTGCTAGAAGAAGATATACGCCTGATGAAACTGGCAGGCTGTAACGTGATGGCCATTGGGATATTTGCTTGGGCGGCTCTAGAGCCTGCTGAGGGAACCTTTACCTTTGAGTGGCTCGATCGGATATTGCATACATTTGCTGAGAATGGCATCTATGCTTGGCTTTCAACGCCAAGTGGGGCACGTCCTGCGTGGATGTCGGAGAAGTATCCTGAAGTTAGACGGGTAGAGGCAAATCGTGTACGCAATCTCCATGGCCTCAGACATAATCATTGCTTCACTAGCCCGATTTATCGGGAGAAGACAGGGATTATGAATAGGAAACTTGCTGAACGCTATGGTCAACATCCAGCGGTCGTTGGCTGGCACATTTCCAACGAGTTTGGCGGAGATTGCCATTGTGGGTATTGTCAGGATGCCTTCCGATCGTGGTTGCAAGAGAAATATGGCTCACTGGAAGCGTTAAATGCCGCCTGGTGGACTTCCTTCTGGGCGCATACGTACACGGATTGGCAACAAGTTGAATCTCCAGCACCTCATGGAGAGAAGATGGTACATGGGCATAACCTGGATTGGAGCCGCTTCGTTACCGACCAAACCGTTGCATTCTGCAAACATGAGATTGATGCCGTTCGGGGAGCGAATCCTGCTCTTCCAGTTACAACCAATATGCATTTGATTGAAAGCTTGGACTATCGCAAGTTTGCTGATCTGTTGGATGTCATTTCGTGGGATGCGTATCCGACATGGCATGAAGGGAAGAATGACAGCCAATTAGGTGCATATATTGCCTTCAATCATGATCTGTTCCGCTCGTTGAAGAAGAAGCCGTTCCTGCTGATGGAAAGCACACCTAGTCAAACGAACTGGCAGTCGGTCAGCAAGCTGAAGCAACCTGGTATGCACCAATTGTCCTCTCTGCAAGCTATCGCACATGGATCGGATTCAGTACAATACTTCCAATGGCGTAAAAGCAGGGGATCCAGCGAGAAATTCCACGGTGCGGTCGTCGATCATTGCGGACATGAACATACACGCGTGTTTAAAGATGTAGCCGCATTGGGCCAGACGTTATCGAGTATTTCCGAAGTTGTAGGCACGACGACACCAGCGGAAACAGCTATATTGTTCGATTGGGATAACCGCTGGGCGGTTAAAGATGCTCAAGGGCCACGCAACATGGGCATCCATTATGATCAAACTATTTACGCGCATCACCAAGCGTTCTGGGAACAAGGTGTTCCTGTCGATATTCTAGGCTCAGAAGATGACTTATCTTCATACAAGCTAGTTGTAGCGCCTATGTTGTATCTATGTCGGGAAGAAACAGGACGTAAACTCGAAAGGTTCGTTGAGCAAGGTGGAACGCTAGTAACAACGTACTGGTCTGGTATTGTAAATGAGCATGATCTCTGTCATCTAGGTGGATTTCCGGGACCATTGCGGACAACGCTTGGTATTTGGGCGGAAGAAATTGAAGGCTTGTATGACCACGATCGCAATGGCTTATCGATGTCTCCAGATAACCTATTAGGTTTAACTGGCACTTTCGAGTCGCACGAAATCTGTGAATTGATCCATGCCGAGGGTGCAGAGGTGCTAGGTGTCTATACGGATAGCTTCTATGCAGGCCAACCCGCACTTACTGTAAATTCATTTGGTAAAGGGAAAGCTTATCACATGGCTACGCGGCTAAAGGCAGATTTTCTTGGAGCTTTTTACGCCAAAGTGATTGAGCAGACAGGTGTTGCCAAAGCTATGAATACACATCTCCCTCAGGGTGTAACCGTTCAAGTTCGAACGGATGGAGAGACAGATTATGTATTTGTGATGAACTTCAGTGGTCAAAGCGAACAGATTACACTTGATGGCAGAAACTACACGTATCTGGAGTCAAATGAATCGGTAGAGGGTGTCATTGATCTGCCGGTTAACGGGATTGTGTTACTCCAACGCAGCACAAGATAAAGGAAATAATCATGTAAACCGACTGCTGAACCTTAAAGCAGTCGGTTTTGTGTTTTATCAATGTCACGGATTCATACAGTGGGCTAAAATGAGCGTGTGTTAAAAGACCCGAACTCTACCAATTCTAACTCGTTACTTTCGTAATTAGTTGATATCCAATAATCAATGGTATGGCAATTCTTATAGCTGTCGGTTATGTGAGTTCCTCCTATACACTGAGATACATACACTGTATGAACTTGGAATACATTACCTTACAACACGGGTATTGAGGAGGGGTAACGTTGAGATATACAGTGCAATATATACCTCTAAGTAAAATTAAGCAGGAAAGTAACCACACGAAGATCTCACCACGTAAGAAGGAATTGAGAAAAGTGGCTCAAGATCTTATGCAATTACTTATTGTGCAAAAAAGCAAGAAAGATGGTGGCTATCTCATTCAGGATGGGCATCAGCATTTTGCTTTCATCAAAAAGCACACCAATAAAAGTAAGGCCATATGCCTCATTGATGAAAGTAGGATTTCGTCTAACTTAGGAAATCTTGTGAATCGTTTTCGCAAACGACAGCTGCCTTATGAACTTTCTTACCTTAAACCAAACCGGTTTGAAATCAATAGTTGGACCATTATTCGGAAATTTTTAAAACAAGAGCCACGATTTCGCATGTTGTCCCGCAGACAGCAATTGAAGGTAATTCGGCTTGGAATTCAATATAGGAAAACTACGGTGCAATCCATGCAAGCAAAAGTTGAAGATATGTTAAAAAGACACCAGTGATTTAGTTATGCAAAATTTGTCTGAAAAATAACAACAAATGTCCATGGATTTACTTTTGAGGAGGGATTAGAATGAGAACGTGATTGAGAATGATTATCAAACGGAGGTCTTTATGTTAAAACGAATCTTATCCAAACCTGCATGTACTTCATTATTGCTGGTCCTTATGTTGTCCATTCTATCAGCGTGTGGGAGTACAGGAACGGAGACAAAGCAAGCAAATGAAACAGCTTCGCCATCACCCGCGTCAACATCATCTGCAGCTCCTACAGAGAAAGCATCAAAGAGAGTGTATAAAGATGCGATTTCAAGAGAAGTTGAGATACCAGTTCATCCTACTCGGATTGCTGCTCACTATTTTGCAGCTGAGATGAAAGCTCTTAACGGACCCCTCATTGGCACAAACTTCTTAAATGCTAAGCTTTCCTTAACACCTGAGCAACTGATGGGAATTGCTGATATCGGCGGGGATGGCGTCAATCCGAATGCAGAAAAGCTTGTAGCTTTGGATCCGGATCTCATTATTTTGCCGAATTTCCTTGATCAGAAAGTAGTCGAAGCCGTTTCCAAAATTGCACCAACCGTAGTCATGAACTATAGCGAAGATACATTCACTCGTTTGAAGAAACTTGGGGATGTAGCAGGGGTTCAAGGTGCATCGGACAAATGGTTAAGTGCGTACGATGCTAAGGTGAAGAAGAGGAGAGAAGAAGTTAGCTCCATTGTCAAAGAGGGTACGACTGCGACTGCTTTCGTCCTTCACTCTGACAAGAAACTCTATGTGTATGGAACTCAGCGTTTAGGTCCAACGATGTACGATGCTTTAGGATTTAAGCAGTCGGACAAAGTTAAGCAATTATTTGCGAATGAACCGAATGCCTTATGGAAGGAAATATCACTGGAAGTACTTCCGGAATATACAGCTGATCACATTTTCATCGTGTCTTCAAAGATGGATGGTAAGACTGTCCCAGAAATGGATGACCTTCTGAGCAGTCCGATCTGGAAGAACGTTCCCGCAGTTAAAAACGGAAAAGCCCATGTCGTTGGCACGCGGTGGGGACTAAATGATCCTTTAACTTTGGATTGGTTATTGGATGAGATGCCTAAAGTATTACTACAAAAATGATAAAAAAGAAGCTATCTTTGACGTGATTGACGTGAAGATGGCTTCTTTTTTTCGACTAAATCTTTTATACTAGCATATAAATGATACTCATTCTCAATTGAGGAGGCGTTGAACTTGCAAACTGATCAAACCCAGACCTATGCTTCACCGCCGGTGTATGAATTAAAGGAAATCCGTAGATGGACACTAGATGAAGGGCATGACAGGCTGAGCGTTCACCAGGGTGCCCTATCATTTCATTTGACATACAGTGGGCTACTAGTAATAACGCAAGGCAAGGCCACCTTCAAAATCAGGGGAAGAATCTATGAAGGTTTTGAGGGAACTTGTTTGAGATTGCCACCGGGTGCTCAAGTAGACATAGACATGCAAGGGTCTCCTGGTTATGAACTGTTTCTCCTGCATTATCAGTCAACCAATGATTTGTGGGGATCTCCCCAAGAAACAATAGAGTTCAGCTTCGATGAACGAGATTCTTTGCACAGAAAACTTAAAATGTTACTAGAGCGCAACGTAGAGGGGGGGATACTCGCGCTGCAAAACCATATTCTATTCCAACAATTGATGCTGCAAATATGGAAAGAACATGCTTCAATGGAAACCGAAGAGCTTTGGAAAATTGAGGATATTCAGACGCATTGGGAGCATGAAGAACGGTATGAAGATGAGGCAGCCGTTGAACAGACCATTTCCTACATGCATGCACATTATAATGAACATATGCTAATTGGTACTTTGGCTCTTGATGCACATATGACGCGATGGCACTACGGTCAAGTATTTAAATCACTTACAGGACAGACGCCCATGGACTATTTGACCGCGCTCCGCATCGTCCTTTCCAAACAACTGCTAGCCGTTAATCCAGGAGCTCGTCTTCGTGATATCGCGGGGAAAGTCGGGTTTCATGATGAGTTTTACTACAGTCGACGTTTCAAGAAATTGACGGGAATTTCACCAAATCAATTCAAAGAGCAGGGAGCCAAACCGCCACGTATCGTTTGTATTCAGTATCTTGGTGAATTGCTATCCCTGGGCCTACGTCCTATTGCTGCGAATAGCAGCATCCATCAATTGCTAGAGAAGCATACCGAGGGCGTTCTTTCCTTGCAAGAACCTATTGATATCAAGGAGCTGACTGCTCTTAAGCCTGATCTCATCATCTATCCGAGCTATATACCTACAGCGCTTGTAAGGGAGTTTCGACGGATAGCCACATCGCTTGACATCAACTGGAAGGATAATGTTAATGTTCGCATGCGCAAGTTAGGGGCTTTATTCGGAAAAGAGCAGGCAGCGAATGAGTGGATTGCCAGTTATGCCAACCGATCCGAATATTGGCAGCGAACACTTAAAGATCAAATAGGACATAAGGAGACCGCGGTAGCATTCGTCTATCATCATGGGCTCTTTGTGTATACAGGGCACCATTTTGGCCATACCCTATACAACGGTTTAGGTTTCGAACCGCCAGAACGTGTTCGTGAGCTGATTGCAAATGATTCCCAAATGAAATGGAAGCGCATTTCACTCGAATCCATCCACGCGTATGCCAGTGATCGCATCTTCATGGCTGTGCCAGCATTTGGTCCTGACGCTGTGCGGGTTCGCCAGTTGCTGGAAGAAGAGGCATGGTTAACACTTCCCGCCGTTCAAGCAGGACGAGTTCGTTATATGGATTTGTCATTAGCCAATTACAATCCGATTACATTACATGATCATCTCGAAGCCATCGGGGCTTCTATGCTCGAAGGTCTGACAGATTTTACGATCCCATACCGTCCACAGACCTAGTCGTCATACTAATCTATCCATTTGTGAGTCAGAATTTGTATCTATAGCACTATTTGTATGCGTTCATCCATTTGGTAAAATTTACTAGAATGGTATAGTACCACTATAATAACCAAGAGGATGGGATACCTATGAAGGACGTTGAAACAAATTTTAGCAAAAAAGTCGTAGCTGTAGGTTTAAGATTATTTTATAGTGGCGTTATCATGTTAGCGCTATTTCCAACCATTTATGGTTCTGATTGGCCTGAGAGAGGTTGGTGCTAATCTGCGACGATAGCCAAATCGTGTGAAAAATCCCCGTTGATCGGGGATTTTTTTTATCATAATCCGACTAAAAATCCTTTGATTTTTCAAATACTGTACATTAATGTAAGTGATAAGTAGTAAGTAATAAGTAGTACGTGAATTTAAGAAAGGTTGATGCATCCATGTTGAAAAATTTATCAATTCCCCAAGAGTTTGTCTTACTTGCATTAGATCGTGAAACGAATAAACTGAAGGCGATCTTTCGTATGCATGTTGGCTTGTACGCGGTGATGGCCTGTATGGTGGAACTTTCTATTAGTGGCCATGTGACATTTGATAAGGACGATACGGTTAGGATTTCTAACTCGACATCCACAGGTGAAGCCTATCTAGACAGATTGCTTACTATTATTGCTACTGAAAAACCGAAGAAACTAAAGGCATGGGTCTCGTATTTTTACTATTTTAAACAGAAAGAAATCTATAAGATGGTTATAGAAAGCCTTGTAGATAAAGGTGTTCTTGAGATAGAAGATACAGAAGTTTTATTCATTGTTCCCGTAAAAAAATATACAGATGTTGCAAACGCTCGCAACCACATTGTGGAGAAAATTCGAGCTGAGTTATTAGAGAAGGGAAATGTGGAAGACCAAACTGTAGCCTTGGTGTTATTTCTAAACATTAAAAATATGCTCAACGATTATTTTTCTGATTACGAACAAAAAACATTAAAACAACGACTAGAAACACTGCGAAAAGAGGACTTGTATAAAATAATTAAAACGATTGATATTGCTATCCAAAATATAGATTCTGGGTTATAGTTCAACTATTGCAGCAATGTAAGGAGAAAACGATGGGGAGAAAAAGAAGTTTAGAAGCCATTGCGTCATCATCGCATGTCAGTATCAGTGAGTTAGTTGAACTTTCTGGTGTTCGATACAGCACGATCAAATACTACACGGAAGAAGAAATGATTGTATTTGAACAAGAAGATACAAGACTAACAAGAAGATATCCACGGGAATCCGCACTAAAGCGACTTAAGGAAATTCGTGTCATGAAGGAAGTTGACGGATTAACGATCAAACAAATTAAAGAAAATTTAAGACCTGGCAGCTAGTACGCATGTGCCAGGTCTTTTTTATACCACTTAGCCGTTAACAATTGTTCCGCCATTCACATGGAGTACTTGTCCAGCCATATAGGAAGAATCTTCACTAGCTAGGAAAACATAGCTCGCTGCAAGCTCGCTTGGCTGACCCGGGCGTTTCATCGGCGTGGAGGCACCGAAGGCGGCAACCTCTTCCTCTGTGAATGTGGACGGAATGAGTGGAGTCCAGATGGGACCGGGAGCAACGGCGTTGACACGAATGCCTTTGTCATGAAGCTGCAGCGATAACGAGCGAGTGAACGCTACGATCGCTCCTTTGGTAGAGGAATAATCAAGCAACCTCTCATGCCCATGATAAGCCGTGACGGAAGTTGTGTTAATAATGGCGCTGCCAGGTTTCAAATGTTGAATAGCAGCTTTCGTTAAGTAGAAGAAAGAAAAGATATTCGTCCGAAATGTCTGCTCTAGCTGCTCGCTCGTAATATCCTCAATGCTATCTTGCGGATGCTGTTCGGCGGCATTATTCACAAGAATATCGAGTTTACCGAATTCTTGAATGACTTGATTTATAATTTGCTGGCAGAAGTTTTCGTCGCCGATATCACCTGCGATATGTAGACACTTGCGACCTGCATTCTCGACAGTAAGCTTGGTTTTCACTGCGTCGTCATGCTCATCGAGATAGACCAGCACAACGTCTGCGCCTTCTTTCGCATAAGCGAGCGCAACGGCGCGGCCAATACCACTGTCGCCACCGGTGATTAGTGCGACTTTGTCTTTCAGTTTACCAGCTTCCTTGTAAACTGTACTGTCAAACTCGGGTATCGGGTCCATTTGCGATTCAATACCAGGCTGCTTTTTCTGATGTTGGGGAGGGATAACAGATTTCGATTGTGTCGTCGTTGTCATGTTTAAGGGCTCCTTTCATGTTCAACATTCATAGTGTTACCCGTACATGAACCTATACCCATGTTCTCCCTACATCGAAACAGCTAAATGTAATCAGCCCATGGTTGACGAGTGGACACCACTGTCTCTCCAGTTCGAATGGCCTGTTCAATTAATATACCGATATAGTGGTCCTGAGAAGCTTCTGGAAGCCCATAGAATCCTGGTCCGCCTGCGGCATAAACAGCCATTTTGTTCAAACAGCTGGCAATCGCAATTTCATCATCATATAGCCTGGCAGGCATATAAGGATTTTCGTATACCCAACGTTCGCCAGCCATAATTCCTTTGAGGAAATAGCCTTCTGCGTTCTCATATTCCCCTTTATTCATGCGTTTGAATTCCATTTGAATCTGTTGACAAGAAGGATCTTGAATACTTATTCGATTATCAAATATTTCCCCACGTTCCCCCCTGATACATAAATGGTTGGAACGGGTCCATGAACGATGTTGGTCCTTGGTGAAATCATAAATGCCCAGTTTACCTCCATAGTCCAACCATGCTATATCTCGCTCAGATCTGATCAATTTATCTTCTGTTGGGGGACCGCTTCGGTTAGGTCCAGCTACCCAATCGGATTCAAATCGCATTCCTTTAATGCTGACATCTTCAAAGTGCACACCTAACATTTTCCGAATGAGACTTACGGCATGATAGTACTGAGAAATCGATACCGTCACTTGATTAACATGGCCTAATTGTCCAGACATAATAATCTGTTGGCGGGCTTCTTGGATCGGATGGAATTGATATTGTTCCGCCACTTGAATTCGCGCACCTTGTCGCGTAAGTTTCTCGTGTATCCCAAGTAAACCTTCTAAATGAGGTGCAGGAGGTGTCTCTGTAAGTACAGGTATGCCTCGTTCTGCCAACTCTAACATGTAATCAACAGCAGCGGATACTTGAATAGATAAGACAATAAAGTCCGGTTGTTCATTTTGCAAAAGCTGATCGAGTGTTCGATAAGTGGGCACTTTCCATAATTCTTCCATTTCCTTGCCTTTGATTTCGTCACGAACGACCATTCCGCTCACACAGAACTGTTTGGGGAGTGCTTGTGCAATTCTTAGAAAATACTGCGCGCGAAAACTTCCACCGCCTATTATGCTAAATGTGATTGGTTTACTCAAGGATTACACCGCCTTTTCAGTTGTAGCTTCGTTTTATCAAAAATAAATTTCATAGTCAAGTTTTAGAACCTACATAAATAGTGGTATTAGACTAGAAAAAGTAGGATTCCCCATGCAGTAAGACCATAAAAACTCATATAATAGAAGGTACTACAAGTTACAGCGCAATTATAGGCATAAGGAGACTGAGATTATGTATAAACTGGTCATTGTCGACGATGAACCTGCTGTCAGAGGGGGGCTCAGCAAATTTGTTCAATGGAGCGACTATGGGATTGTACTTGCGGGTACAGCGGACGATGGAGATACGGGACTTGAGCTAATTCACCGAGTAAAGCCAGATATCGTGCTAACGGATGTCATGATGCCTGTTATGGACGGTATCCAAATGTCGAAGGAGATTCGAGAACGATTCCCTGAGATCAAAATTGTATTTATCAGCGGCCATAATGAGGCAAATCTGCTGCGCTCTGCCTTGCAGGTTCACGCTGCCGATTATATATTCAAACCGGTTAAACGGACAGAAATTCAGAAGGTGATCGAGAGTGTCGTGCAGGTTCTGCGTTCGGAAGAGAAGGAGCGTATTCGTCTGAAAGACATGGAGGTCAAATTGACACAGAGTATGCCACTTCTTAGGGAGAAGTTTCTCATGGCATTGATCCAAGATGGGGATGCAAAGCTGGATGTGCTGCGGGAAAGAGCAGCGTTTCTCAATTTGGAACTGCCGTTGGAAAAGCCATATCACGTACTAGCGATAACCATCGACGATTCAAATGAAGTGCTCGGTAGTCGTACGGAGAGGGACAAGCAGCTGTTTTCTTACTCCGTCTTGAATATCGTTCAAGAATTGATTGACCAGTACGTACACGGTTATGCATTCGAGAATCGAGATGCTGAGTACGTTGGACTACTGGTGCTTGACGATCAGATGATAGAACCGGAGGCTACGTTACTTTCCCTGGCTGAGGCGATTCGTGACAATCTTCGACGCTGGCTTCAAGTCAGTGTTACGATTGGCGTAGGCGAACGTGCTGCAAATATTCGTATGCTCCCAGCTTCCTTTAGGCATGCTCGTGACGCAGCAGACCAGAAGTGGTATATGGGCAAGAACCAAGTAATAACGATGGACAGCCTGGAAATCGGTGTGACTAACCCGATCCGGTTCGATGCTGGCCAGAGTGAGCGACTGGTGTCGGTACTGAAATCAGGTGAGAAGCACCGTTTGGAAATGGAAATGGAAAGTATTCTCGAGCCGCTGGCACAGATCCGTAAGGACGCCTTTAAGTATGGCAGGCAGGTAGCGTTGCAAATGATCGCTCTCGCGGGTAGGCTGCTGCTTGACCTTAATCTACTCACTCGCGAGAAGGAAGAGCAGGAAGCTTGGATGCTGGAACGACTTCTGAAGATAGAAACAATGGCAGAATTGAAAAGCATTGTAAGCGATTACCTGTATGACGTTTGCTGCTGCATCCAAGAGAAGCGGAGCGGTCGCTCAAGTAATGTCATCGAACACATTCAGATGTATGTTTCTGATAATTTCACCAAAAACCTCACGATTGCAGAGATTGCAGCTAGTGTTTACCTCAGCCAAACCTACGTGAGCCTACTGTTTAAACAAGAGACTGGTGAGACGATTTATGAATATTTGATGAAAGTACGTATCGCGAAAGCGAAGGAACTGCTGCGGGATCCCCGCATTAAATTCTACGAAGTATGCGAGCTGGTTGGCTATACTGACCCAAGCTATTTCAGCAAGCTATTTAAGAAGATGACCGGACTTACTCCAAGCGCTTACCGAGACCAGCAATAAGAGAGAAGTAACGTAGTGATGCGAAGGAGTTGATCCAGTGAGAGGGGTCTTTCAAAAAAGAAAAAGCTATGCCTCCAATTTATGGGAAGGTGTTGTAGCGGCCAGGAGGTGGATGCTCGTCTACGGACTACTGATATTCCTGCCGGCATGCATTATGTTGTTCGTCTATTATGAGCAATCCTCCCGGATTTTGCAGGAAGAAGTGACCCAGACGATGCAGCAAGCGCTGAAACAGGCTGGTATCAATTTAAACTCGCGGCTCAACTATGTTCAGAATTCATCCAATACGATATTCATGAATCATAAGCTGTATGAGAATTTGGATCCTGCTAATCCAATTATTGAGCGCATCACACAATCCAAGGAGCTGCGTAATTTGCTCGAGACCGTGCAAACGGCTGACATTGTCAGGACTCGTGTGTTTACCGATCCAGGCAATTTATATGGCTTCGATCTGTTAAATCTATTCCCATTAGACAATTTCAAAGAACGCCCTTGGCATGAAGAGATCTTGAACGCGGGCGGCAGCATCGTGTGGACAGGCATCTATGAGGAAAACTATCTGGATTCGGGACCTGCGCGTATTCTTTCCTGTGCACGTATTCTGCGACACCCTCGGAATTTCGATCGTATCCTTGGTGTGCTCATGCTGGATGTGCCTGAGTTGATGGTCACAGAAGTTATTTCTGAGTTAGATTTCCCAGCACAAAGCCGTGTTTATATCGTGGATCATAACGGAACTATTGTTTACAATACTGACCAATCATTAATTGGTACGAAAACTAAACTCGCGAGCGAATTCAATGGAGGAATCAGCGAACGATCTGAAAATGGGATCGACTTGTTCGAAATGCGCGCCCCCATTCGAGCTGCGAATTGGCAACTCGTGCTAGAAGTGCCTAAGGCAGGCCTAACGCAACGGGCGACCACATTGAGTCAGTGGTCCGGAATCGCGACCATTGCTGGTATGACGATTATGTTCTTGATTCTCGTATTTATATTAATGGCATTTATTATTAATGGCATGAATCGTCGAATACAATCAGTCTTTAAGACGATTCGAACAGAAGGTGTCGATGGTCTAGATGAGGCACGTACGCCTACAGGGAATGATTTTAATCTCTTGGAACGCGTCGTCGACCACTTGGTGAATCGGGTCAAAGATTTAATGGAGGAAGCTTACCGCTCGAAAATGCTGGAACGAGAAGCTGAACTTCGTGCCCTACAGGCACAGATCAATCCGCATTTTCTCTATAATACGCTGGATACGATTAATTGGCTGGCGATCTCTAGGGATGCCGACGATATCAGCCATATGATCGAAAGTCTATCCGACTATTTCCGGCTAAGCCTCAACAAGGGGAAAGATCATGTCTGTGTGGTAGATGAACTAGAGCTCGCGAAAGTATATTTGGAGATTCAACAGACTCGATTTCCGTCCACATTCGAATTCATGGTTGAAGTGGATACGGAGGCAAGCAAGTGCGTTATTCCGAAGCTGACGCTGCAACCCATCGTTGAGAATGCGCTGTTGCATGGCATCCGTAAGAATAAAAACAAAATTGGAATGATCACTATTCGTGCGGAGCAATGTGGCGATGAGCTGCAGATTACCATTACAGATAATGGGATTGGTATGGATGAACAATTAACCGCTAGTCTGTTATCCACATCACGTCCTTCACTAGATGCAGAAGGAAACGGAAGTTCGTATGGGCTTTATAATGTGAACGAGCGTATTAAGTTATTGGCGGGTTATGACTATGGCCTGTCGATCCATTCTCGTCTAGGGGAGGGCACGAGTGTGATCGTTCGTCTCAAAGCAATGAAAGAATAAGTAAGTAGGATACACCTAGAAAGTGTCGGATTACCCTCTACATGATGCACCATCCTGCAGATACAATGAAATCATAAGTGCAGGAGGTGCAACTACTATATGAACGAGCTTATCTCGCAATGGAATGGAAAGGCAGGGGAAGCCAAGGTTTCGTACAAACGAGAAAGCAGATGGAAACAGGCATGGCGGAACATCGATACGTACTTGCTGTTGGTGCCAGGACTTCTTCTACTTCTGTTGTTCAAATACACCCCGATGTATGGCGTGTTAATCGCATTTCAAGACTACAACATTTTCGATGGGATCACGGGCAGTGAATGGGTCGGACTCGAGCAGTTTCGCAAGCTCATGCAATCGTCCGAATTTATGCAAGTGTTCATGAATACGCTGCTCATCAGTGTATACAAGATCGTGTTGCTTTTCCCGATTCCGATTCTCATTGCTCTGTTGCTGAACGAGATTCGGTTCTCAGCGTTTAAACGAACCATTCAGACCATTATCTACATGCCACACTTCTTGTCATGGGTCATCATCTCTGGCTTGTTCATGACAATCTTGTCACCTTCCGATGGGCTTGTGAATGCCGTGATTCACTGGTTTGGCGGCGAATCCATCCGATTCTTTATGGACAATCACATCTTCCGAAGCGTTATTGTATTCACGGCAGGCTGGAAAGAGATCGGCTGGAATGCCATTATCTTCATCGCCGCTCTCGCTAGTGTCGAGCAGGAGCAATATGAAGCAGCTTCAATCGATGGAGCGAACCGGCTGCAGCAGATGTGGCATATCTCGCTTCCTGGCATAGTGCCGACAATTATTCTGATGTTAATTCTCCGACTGGGTATGGTGCTTGATGCTGGCACGGAACAGATCCTGACGATGTATAACCCAACCGTTTATGCATCAGGCGACGTCATCGGCACATTCGTTTATCGAACGGGTCTCGGCAAGATGGATTACAGTTTCAGCACGGCGGTTGGACTATTCAATTCGGTCGTCGGTTTCATTCTCATCATATCCGGCAACGGGCTCAGCAAAAAACTGCTGAACCGCAGCATCTGGTAAGGAGGTCTAACATGCATATTCGTAAAAGAACACGCAGCGACTGGGCATTAGATATCTTCGTCTACGGTTTCATGATCGTGTTAGGACTAATTACCTTACTGCCGATGATTCATGTGTTTTCCAAATCCGTGAGTTCGGATTGGGCACTTGTATCCGGACGAGTGAACCTGCTGCCAGTCGGCTTCCAACTCGACACGCTAGTAAAAGTCGCGACATCACACGCATTCGGCAGAGCATTCCTAATTTCCGTTATCGTAACTGTAGTTGGTACACTTCTGAGCATCTTGGTGACAGCAATTACGGCTTATCCTCTGTCTAAACGCCACTTACCCGGCATCTCGTTCATTATGGTATTGTTCGTCTTTACCATGATGTTCAATGGAGGTCTCATACCGAGTTACTTGTTGATTCGGGAGCTGCACCTGCTGAACAATTTATGGTCTCTTATTTTGCCCGCCATGATCTCTGTATTCAATATGTTGGTGATTAAAAGTTACTACGAAGGGCTTCCCGAAGCGCTAGAAGAATCGGCTCGAATTGACGGGGCGAAAACCTTTCTCATTCTGTTCCGAATTATTCTTCCACTAAGTATGCCAGTTCTCGCAGCAATCGCGTTGTTCTATGCAGTTGGCTTCTGGAATGACTACTTCAGTCCGATGCTCTACATCAGTGACCCCTTGCTCAAAACGCTGCAATTGCATCTGCGCGATATCGTGATGGAGAACGATACGGTCAATGCGCTCAATAAATCAGCAGACGATCTGATGAATATGTCACCAGAAAGTATCAGAGCCGCTACTGTTGTGGCATCTACTGTACCTATTCTTCTTGTATATCCGTTCCTTCAAAAGTATTTTATTAAGGGCGTTCTCATCGGTTCCGTCAAAGGTTAATGTTGCATTAACGTCGGCGGAATGCATGCCGCTGCTTAATGATAAATCGCACTACATGTATATAGGAGGGTTATAAAAGATGAAAAAAACGATGAAATGGGTCGCGCTTCCCGTAGTGGCCAGCCTAATGTTCCTTACTGCATGCGGCTCAAGTAATGAAGGTGAGAAGAGCGGTACACCCGTTCCGTCTGCGCAATCAGCGACTGCTGGACCCAAGCCCGAATTGAAAGCGCTTATGCGACTCGGTCCTAACTTCAGCAAAGATCCAATCGCCGCTATGTTAGAGGAGAAGACTGGGTATAAAGTCAATTACGAAGCGCTTCCGGTCGATAAGCCGGAGGACAAACTTAATCTGCTTATCGCTTCTTCCGAGCCTTATGACATTGTCTCGACAGCCGGTGACAGCAGCTCCAAAGCGATCTATGCTGATTATGCCAAGAAAGGCGCATTGGTGGATCTGACACCGCTTATCGAGAAATACGGTAAAAACATTAAAGCGTCCCTGTCCAAAGAGACACTAGAGATGGCCAAAGTCGACGGTAAAATATATGCGATTCCGACGCGAACCCTTGAATCCGTCGGCACGAGCTTACTGATCCGACAGGATTGGTTGGATAAGTTGGGACTAAAAGTACCGACGACACTTGATGAGCTTCAGGTCGTCCTCAAAGCGTTCAAGGAGAAGGATCCTGGCGGTAACGGAGCCAAGAACATTCCGATGTCGATCAAGGGCGACGTTCCATTGGTCGACAATCTTGTCGGTGCTTTCGGGATGGTCAATGATTGGAACGATGTGAGTGGTAAACTGATCCCGCGCGCGATGAATCCAGCGTTTAAGGAATATCTGACCTATATGACGGATCTTTACAAACAAGGACTGCTGGATCAGGAGTTTGCGATTAACAAGGACGCTACGGTTAAAGAGAAGTTTACGAATGGCAAAGCAGGTGTCATCACATTGCATTGGGCCGACATTCCAACGATTGACGATGCGCTCAAGAAAAATGTCCCAGGCGCCACGTATACGTACTTGCCAGCATTGATCGGCAAAAATGGTCAGGCAGGCTTGGCGCAATCATCCGGATTTGATAGGTTGACGTTTATTCCGAAAGCTTCGAAACACCCCGAAGATGCGATTAAATGGATGGACGCGAAGCTGGTACCGGATACGTTTAAAAACATGGCGATCGGTGTAGAGGGCACGCACCATACGGTTAAAGACGGCAATTATTACCCGATTTTGCCGATTTTCAATGACGAGCGAGGCACGGCTAGCAACTATTTGACCGGCATCGATGAAACGAAATATCCGATCTATTGGCAAGCTCGTGTCCGCAAAGACGAACGATTATACAAGGGTTGGGAATTCTTGAACAAGCTGCAAAAGCCAGAAGTGTTCAAGCAGAATCCACTTGGATTAGCTCCGTATTTCCCTAACTACTCCAAGGAAAATGCACAACTCAATCAGATGGTTAACGATTATGCCGTTAAAATCATCGTCGGCGGCGAACAGCTGACAGGCTTCGACGCTTTCACAGATAAATTCAAGAAGGCCGGCGGCCAAACGAGTTACGACGAGATCAACACGTGGTACGCAACCACTCGTAAATAACACCATGCGGCAGTCTGCCGATGACGATTCGTCTGCGCAGGCTGCCGCCTTTTTATTTCCTTTTTATAAGGATGAGTAATGAAAGGGGGGATGAAGGCTGCAAGTCAAGCAAGTTAGTTTTCCATAATAGGAGGGAAATGGGATGATGACTTTGGCATTTGCAAAAAGGTGGAAATGGCATGTATGCGTGATGTTCTTATTGCTAAGTGGTATGCTTCTATGGGCTGCTTCATCCGTTAATGCCGCACAGCAAGAGCCTTACAATTGGCAAAATGTGCGAATCGGCGGTGGGGGATTTGTTACTGGTATCGCCATTCATCCGACAGAGCCGGATCTCGTCTATATTCGGACGGACGTCGGAGGCGCCTTGCGCTGGGACCCGGTTAAGCAGGAGTGGATTCAATTAATGAATGCGCTTCCAAGAGAAAAGTATAATGAGTACGGCATCGACAGCATCGCTCTGGATCCGTCGAATCCGGATGTGGTATATGTCGCAGCCGGCAAGTTCGACTATGTAGGAGCGCCGTCGGATATTCTTAAATCCACGGATAGGGGAGCGACTTGGGCGTCAACTGGATTTGCTCCTAGGCATTATGGCAACGGTCCAGGACGAGATCTTGGTGAGCGACTTGTGGTAGACCCGAACAACACTCAAATTATTTATATGGGAACTCGTTATGACGGACTGTGGAAGAGCACTTCCAGCGCTAGTGCAGGCTCATGGGAGCAAGTAACTAACTTCCCAACCATTGGCGCCAGTCCGACTGGACTTAATTTCATAATATTTGATAAGACTACGGGATCTCCAGGTGTTACTACCCAAACGATCTATGTCGGGGTCAAAGGAACTGGCATTTATCAGACTGTTAATGGCGGCGCGACATGGACGCTGATGACCGGAAGTCCACTTACGCCTCGTCGGGCTATTCTAGCAGATGACGGCACGCTATACGTCACTTATGAATCAGGTGTCACGAAGTTTGCAAATGGCGTATGGACGGACATTTCACCTCCAGCGTCAGGTAGATACAACGGGATTACGGTTGACCCTACCAACCCGAACATCGTAATGACAGCCGTCGAGGACGGCGCGAACACGCCAGCGCCAATCTATCGTTCACTGGATGGCGGTGCACACTGGACGCAAATCACCTTCGTCAAACATCAGAATGTGCCATGGTGGACGAGTAATTGGTTTGCCGCTAATACATCGACAATAACAATCGATCCTCATTATCCCAAGCGGGTATGGCTAACCGACTTCTATGGTACATGGCGGACCGATGATATAACTGCAAGTCCATCCCACTGGTATACGTATGAAGAAGGCCACGAAGAAGTCGTGACATTCGCTTTGCGCAGTACGCCGATCGGTGCACCGCTGCTTAGCGGACATGCGGATGTCGATGGTATGCGCCATACTTCGCTTACGACGTATCCAAGCGGCAAATTCGGAAGTCCATCGCTTGGCGATACGGTTTCCATTGACTTCCAAGAGAGTAATCCGAACTTTATCGCTCGTGTAGGATCTACACGTTATGCAGGTACCGGCGGTGGTGGCTATAGCACCAATAATGGGGCAACATGGACAGCGTTTCCTAATCCCCCTGGTATGGCGGGCCGCATCGCCGTGTCCGCTGGAAGTGAAACTATGGTCTGGGTTCCTCAGTTCGGCAGTCCGTTATATTCAACGAATCGGGGACAAACGTGGAACTCTAGCACAGGTGCACCATCCGGGACTGTACACGATTTCTGGGTCTGGTATCAGCCACTAGCATCCGACCGCGTCAATAACAATACATTCTATTTGTTAGAACGTAATACGTGGAAAGTATTCCGAAGCACGGACGGCGGTGCATCTTGGAATGTTGTGTCCACGATGCCGACAATTCCAACGAAGACGCCGGCCTATTTCAGTATCAAGGCAGCTCCAGGTAAGGCGGGCGAAGTATGGGTTAGCTTGGATGGCAGCGGCCTCTGGCGCTCTAGCAACTCCGGCGATTCCTGGACTCAGGTGCCGAATGTGCAGCAGGCAACCTTGTTTGCTTTTGGCAAGAATAAGCTCGGATCTTCGGATCCTACGGTCTTCGTATATGGCAAGGTCGACAATAGCGTGGGTATTTTCCGCTCCGATGATTTCGGCACGACCTGGGTGAAGATTGATGTAGCTAATCCTGCGATTGGTGCAGAAGCGAATACGATGGAGGGTGACCGTCAGACATGGGGTCGCGTCTATATCGGAACGAATGGGACCGGTGTTTTTTATGGCGACACCTTGATGAGCGAAGGTACCGATACGGAACCTCCGACAACGCCTTCGAACCTCACATCTCCATCGCATACATCAACGAGCGTCAACTTAACCTGGACGGCTTCAACCGATAATACGGGTGTAGCAGGGTACAACATTTACAGCGGAGGCGTATATGTGGGTGCTACCACGACACTTTCGAGTACAACGTATACCGTAAACGGCTTATCACCAAGCACCGCTTATTCGTTTACTGTGAAAGCTAAGGATGGTGCGGGTAATCTTTCTACTGCAAGCAATGCGATAAGTGTGACGACAGCAGCACCGCCGGCACCGCCGACGAATCTAGTAACTACCACTTCGACGATCACGAGCCTGACCCTGAGTTGGAGTCCTCCAGCCAATCTCGCTGGTGTCGTCGGATATAACCTTTACGTTGGTTCCAAGCAGGTGGCTACGACCTCAGGCACGACATATACACTTACAGGGCTTCTGCCCAACCAAACGTACTCGGTTACCGTTAGATCGGTGGACGGTGCAGGCAGCACATCAACAGCAAGCAATCTACTTCCTGCAATAACGTCCACAGGCCCTGGAACTCTCGCTTTCAGTGACGATTTTCAGGATGGGGTAGCGGATGGTTGGACGCCTGCCAACGGTACTTGGTCTGTCGTAACATCAGGCGGATCCAAAGTTTACAAGCAATCTTCTTGGTTAGGGACGAATGCTTTCAGTACAGTCGATACCAGCGCGTATAGCAACTATAGTGTGGAAACTAATATCAAGCTTACGCAGAATGATATCGATTTGGCAGCCGGTATTACAGCCCGCTATACAGATCCGAACAATTTTTACTATTTCCGCATCAAAGCAGGCAAGCTGCAAATCGGCAAATCGGTGAATGGTGCGGTCACGATACTCATTGCCAAAAATTACACGATGACGACGAATGAAGTGTACACATTTACTGCGCTTTTAAACAACAGCACACTCGATTTCTATGTAAACGGGTTTAAGGAATTAACCGTTACGGATACGAGTCTAACTACAGGTAAAGTTGGTCTCTATGCCTTCAAGACGAGTGTAGAGTTTGACAATGTCAAAGTGATTCATGATCGCGATTTCGCGCCTCCGACAGTACCAGGGAATTTCCGCTTATTGTCCAAAAGTGAGACCACAGCCGATCTGTCATGGGATACTTCCTCAGACAATATCGGGGTCACACAATACGAAGTGTATCAAGGATCATCGTTGATTGGAACCGTAACGTCCAACACGTATGCCGTGAGTAATCTCACAGCGAATACGAATTATGTGTTCAGCGTGAAAGCAAGAGATGCGGCAGGCAATGTGTCCGGAACGAGCGCTTCACTCAGCGTCACGACAGACCCATATTTGTTTCAAGCTAAGAAAACAATTACCGCTATTACCGCAAACGGATCCCTTGACGAACAAGTTTGGTCATCATTCAAGCCTGTGAAGAAAGCATTGATTGGGACTCCGAACAATTCAGTAGAATTCAGCTCGCTTTGGGACAATACGTATTTGTATGTAGGTGTCAAAGTTCTCGACGGTCATCTGTACAATACCTCCGTGCAGCCTTATTATGATGACTCGATTGAAATCTATATTGACAGCAATAACAATAAGGCAACGACGTATGATAGCTATGACCAGCAGTATGTCAAAGGTTGGAATGACAGCACGATGTGGTTGCAGAGAGTGATGCCTAACGGTGTACAACATGGTTGGGCTCCGATTCCAGGCGGGTATAGTGTGGAACTAGCCATTCCATGGAGCACGCTTGGCCTTACGCCATCCGCTGGGTTGACCATCGGTTTTGACGTAGCGAACAATGATAACGACACCGGTTCCAGCAGGGAAAGTCAGTTAATGTGGGCCGGAACGAATGACAATTGGACAAATACGTCTGCCTTTGGAAGCTTACAACTTTCCTCCATCACTACAGGGGATTTGCAGCCACCGACAGCCCCGACGAATTTGACATCGCCAACGCACACGGACCGAACTGCAGATTTGGTTTGGACGGCTTCTACAGACAATGTAGGCGTGACTGGCTACGAAATCTATTCCGGCGGTAGTGTGGTTGCAACCGTAACTTCGACAACGTATACCGTCAATGGGCTAACTCCAGGAGCTACCTATTCCTTTACGGTAAAAGCAAAAGACGCGGAAAATAACAGATCAGCGGCGAGCAGCGCAGTCAGTGTCACGATGGATGCGTCATATACACTGCTTCCCGTCACCAAAACGAGCGCCGCCATCCAAGTCGATGGCTCACTGAACGAAACGGCATGGGTGATCACAGCGCAAGCCAACAAAAATGTAATCGGAACCTCTAACAATGGCACACAATTTGGGTTATTATGGGATAATACGTATTTGTATGTCGGCGTCATCGTCACAGATGGAGATCTATTCAACAATTCGCCGGAGCCTTATTCCGATGATTCCATCGAGATTTATTTGGATGGCAATCATAACCAGGGCGCGACATATGACAGCTATGACCGACAATTCATCAAAGGTTGGAACGACCCTACGCTCTACGAGGCGCGAAGCCTCACGAACGGCGTTCAGCACGCGTGGACTTCAACACCGGCTGGATATAGTGTCGAAATGGCAATTCCATGGAGTTCACTTGGCATTACGCCAACCGCGGGGATGTTGATCGGCTTTGACGTAGCGAACAATGATGAGGATGATGGCAACGGTCGTCATAGCCAGACTGTATGGGCTGGAACATCCAATAATTGGTCGAACACGTCCGCCTTCGGAGAATTGAAGCTGGTATTGCCGTAACTGCTGGTGATAGATCGAACAACTATACGTTTCACCAAATTCATAGTATGAAGGGAGGCTAAGCGCATGAATATTATTCAACAAGTTTCAACTTCACAGAAAGCCATTGCTTTTACGTTTGACGATGGTCCTAACCCCGAATATACACCTCAATTGTTGGATATTTTCGACGAGGTTGGCGGCCGTGCTACTTTTTTCATGATGGGTAAACAGATTGAGCTGTATCGTGACACCACGCTTGATGTTCATAATAGGAAACATGAGATTGGTAACCATACGTATTCCCATCCTTTTATGACCCAAATCAGCTTGGAAGCGTGTGAACATGAACTTCGGGAAACTGACAGATTAATTACAGAGGTGACAGGTACATCGCCTGTTGTTATGCGTCCTCCATATTTGGATTACAACAACGAGGTTGATACCGTTACTGCCAAATTTGGCTATCCGGTCATTGGATCTGTAAACGGAGGGACAAGAGATTGGGAGATGCCTGGCGTTAACCATATTCTTGAGGTAACCCGAGCACAAATCGGGTGTGGGAGCATTTTTCTCTTCCATGATGGCTTTGGAGATCGCTCCCAAACCATTGAGGCTGTTCGAATACTGGTCAAAGATTTAACAGACCAAGGTTATCAGCTTGTTACCGTCAGTGAGCTCTTACAAATGGCGGAAGCATAAAAAGCATTATTGAGAAGCTGTGTAGAGGTATTATTCTACACAGCTTTTTCTACGTCACATAATCGTTGATATCGACAGTTCCAACCTCGTCCCGAATAGCATCACTCGATTGATTTCAACATAATTTGCTATATGTTAAAAATGTCTCTAAAATAAAGGAAGCATTGAAATTATGAATAATGGAGGTTTCCTTTATGAGTATTGGATTCAAATCATGGTTGCAAAATTCTAAACAAGGTTTAACCGAACAAGTTAAAAAGTTCAAAAATAAGGACTTTATGGATGCTGTCGTTGCCGGATGTGCAGTTGTAGCTGCTGCAGACGGATCGATTGATGCCAATGAAAAGCAAAAGATGGCTGGATACATAAGCCGTAGCGAAGAACTAAAAGTGTTTGATATGAGTGATGTTATTGCTCGATTCAATCACTATGTTGGAAACCTTGAATTTGATGCCATGATTGGCAAGCAAGAAGCACTGAAGTCAATTGCCAAGTTCAGTGGTAAGCCTGAAATTGGACGAGTTATCGTTGGTGTATGTAGTGCAATCGGTGCTGCTGATGGTGATTTCGATGATAAAGAGAAAGCAGCAGTTCGTGATATTTGCAATTCGCTCGGTTTAAACCCAAGTGAATTCAACCTATAAGATTGTTTCCTTCGAATTGGAGCCAGCAAACCTCAGGGTTTGCTGGCTTTTTACACGTTATCACGTAACGTCTTACTCATAAAAAATTCACTAAAATGGAACCAATTGTAAATATGTTGCGTCTACTCTATGTAGCTTTCGCTAACATAACCAGAAATAGGTGATTTATGTTTGAGAACATCCTCGGGGGAACACAATTTGCTTTCATGCTCAAAAGAATACTAAAAGGGCTGGATGGCATTATTTTATTGCTGTTACTCATTTTAATGACCATTAGTATATTCTGCATCTATAGCGCAACACGGACTGTACCAGATTTCTCCCAGAACTATATTAAAATGATGTATTTTTACGGGATTGGTTTTATGGTCTTATTTGTCATGCTTTTTATTAATTATAAACTCTTATTGCGCTTCGCCCCGGTGTACTATTTCATTGGGTTAGGATTGCTGATTTTATTATTCTTTAAAGGGGATACGATCAACAATGCGCAAGGCTGGTTCATTCTTCCTGGGGGGATTGGCTTTCAACCTGCAGAGCTTTGCAAACTTATTTTAATCTTGTTTTTATCCTATTTTCTATCCAAAAGAGAAGCCGAGACATTGGGTCTGTTCAAAGAAATACTGCCAATGGGCGTTATTACATTCATTCCATTTCTCTTAGTTCTCATGCAGCCAGATCTCGGCAATTCCATTGGGTATTTGGTTATTTTTATTGTGCTCTGTTGGTTCGGTCATATTCATTACAAGTATGCTTGGATAGGTCTAGCTATTATGATAATCGTAAGCGTTGGTTCTCTTTACAGCTATATCACATACCATGCGGAAGTAAAACAATTCTTAGCTTCTAAACATAAAGAGTATTGGTTGGATAGGGTGGATGCGGTCCTCTTGCCAGAGCAAGCTTCTGAAAAAGCAACCTATCACGTGAACCAAGCGATCAAAGCAATCGGATCAGGCTCGTTAGAAGGAGATGGTTATCTTCAAGGAACGTCCGTCCAGAGTGGCCAGGTTCCCTATACCTACTCAGATTCCATATTCGTTGTAATTGGAGAGGAGTTTGGCTTTATAGGAGCATCTGCGTTGCTCTTCTTATATTTTCTTCTCATTTATCGCATGATCACGATTGCACTTCATATTCGCAGCCAAACAGGCATCTATATCATCGGTGGAATCTCGGCTATGTTTTTGTTCCAGGTTTTCGAGAACATCGGAATGCTAATTGGGATTATGCCGATTACGGGGATCACGCTTCCTTTTATCAGCTATGGAGGAACCTCGCTCTTGATTAACATGATTTCCATTGGCTTTGTATTAAGTATCAAAATCTATGATGATATCGATGTTGATGAAATGATCATTCGTTAAATTTTTTAATTCCTTCATGGTTAAAAGAGGAAGCAGGACCCCCATTGATAGGGATCCTGTTCCTTGACAAGATTAGTTACTTGTATATCCGTAGTGAGCGATGACCGGTTGGGATGAGTAAGTGGTTCCTTGTTGTGAATATCCGCTGTGTTGGGCGTTCTGTGCTTGATAGCCGCCATAATGAGAAATGACTGGCTGGGAAGCGTTTTGCGAGTACGAATTGATTTGGGAAGTAGGATAAGACTGTGAATTCTGCTCTTGGTAGCCACCGTAATGAGAAATAACCGGTTGGTTCGTATTTTGAGATAGTTGAGACGTATGGTAAGGTTGTGTGTGTTGCGAATTCTGTGCTTGATAGCCACCGTAATGGGAAATGACGGGTTGTGATGTGTTTTGGGAGTATGAGCTCGTTTGGGATGCAGGATTACTACGAATGCTGTATTGGGAATTCTGTGCTTGGTAGCCGCCATAATGAGACATGACCGGCTGGGAAGATTGGGAGAAGGCATTCATGTGGGAGACAGCGTTAGGTTGAAAGCTTTGTTGGGAGTTTTGTGCGGAATAGCCGCCATAATGAGAAATAACTGGTTGTGAAGCGTATTGTGCGTACGAATTCAGTTGGGATGTTGGATTATGCTGAATACCGTGTTGAGCATTTGAGGCTGAATAACCGCCATAATGAGCAATAACCGGTTGGGAAGAATTCTGCGCAAACGAATTGTCCTGCGAGAAATTGGAATTTGCGTATCCGTTGGTATAGGATGAATGAGATGCGTTGTTTTGTTGTCCGAATTGGTTCATGTTTGATTTCCTCCTAAGTGATCTGTATTGGCTTAAAAGCCTACATTATTATTAGGATTCAATCTGTTTTTATCCTGTGAATAAATGGGTATTCCTACATGGGATGCCCGTTGCCAATTTAGATTTTTTCTCCTTTATGTACAACAAAGTCTTGTGATTGATATTCTCTTTTCAAGAAGTTAGACTGTTCATGGTCAAATAGTTTCGTTAGCTCAACCGCATTGGAGTACGAATCATACATCCCAAAGAAATAAATCGATGGAAAGTATAGGAACCACTGTGCTCCCAAAATTTCTCTTGATCTCGGGAAATTTCCTAGTAAACAGTAATGGAGTCCTTCAATCATGTTGGAGTTAAAAACAATAAACATCGTCATTACGAGCGTTAAACAAGCTGCTAAAATACGATGAATATACAGTTGTCCGAGACTCGGGATGGTCATTGACCAAATTAGGGCAATCCACGGCTTTTTCTTGTCCAAAAAGTTCATCTCGAAAGCGTTCACCGAGAAACTTGGGTATCTGGCATTTTCCCTTTTCGCCAGCAGGTGGACCTTATTTTCATCAATCGTCGTCCGGTAGCTGTCCCATATTGAAAATAAATAAACGGGAATATAGAGATAGATGTACTTTTCATTGAGTACCGCTTTGGCTTGGTCAATATTACCGTTAAATGAATACATCATGGCTGTATTGAGTTGAGTCAATTGGTTGATATAAAATTCCCAAAAAAACAAGGCAAAACCAGTGATAAATTTGTGAAGTAAAATATGACCGAATCCAGGGAACGCAACCGACCATAAAGCGATAATTAAGGGATTTCGTTGATGGAGTTGAATAGTACCGAACGAGGTAACATTAGCTAGATAATACCGATTTTTATATGTGTTTCGGAAGTTATTCATGTATGACCTCGATCCAAGAATCGTTTTGCTCATAGTTTTTGTCAAATTGTTACAGTTTATTCGTGCATTGTAGAAAGAGAGAAAGCATAACAAGAGGTTGTTAGGAAATAGTAAGGTATGCTTGATATTTTTGGAGTCGAAAAGGATATAACTAAAAAAACCTTCCTAATGGAAGGTTTTAATTTGTATAATGATGGTTGCATGTCGGATTGCCTATAGCCTAATCTTATTTGGAAGTTTCTGTTTCACTATATTTTTTGAAATTGTCGAGAAACGCTTGCCAGCCAGCTTTTTGCATTTCAGCAGGATTGCTCGTTTCTGGTTCAAATGTTTCTACTACTTTTGTATCGTTGTCTTGACGAATAAAGGTAATCTCTACTTTTCTTCCGTCGCCCAACGTGTACGAGATAAATTCATGAGGTCTTACGTCATCATAAACGCCACCAAAATCAAATCCGAAACTACCATCCTTGGCTTCCATACGTGTATGAAATTTGCCGCCAACCCTTAAGTCATTTTCAGCGTTTGGGGCATGCCAATCATCAGAAGCAAATGACCATTTCGTAATATGTTGCGGTGCTGTCCAAAATTCCCACACTTGTTCAGCTGGTACATGTACCGTAGTTTCTACCGTTATTGTTTGATTAACTGTTTCCATTGTAATTACCGCCTCACATATTCGTATTTTTTAATTACAGGATAATTATACCATTTAACTATTGCTGAAATACAGTTTAAGGGCATTTTTTTCCGTAGCCTTTAAGTGAAGGATAGCAATGAATCAGATCGTAACCATGGGAGGTTGAAATGGCCTGGAGCAAATTGAAACAACAGTTAGAGAATTTTCTCAGTCCTGCACTATATGGAAAGGTCGAATACCTTTCAACTAGCTATCGCTATTTACCAGATAAAGCAGGACTTTGTTATCTTGCAGTAGATAAGAAGAAAGTACTTAATATGAGTGACAATGCCATCCGATGGTATCAGACTGAGTTGGAAATTAAGAATGATTCAGATATTCAAATTCCTATCCATAATGAGGATATTGAAGCAGTCAGAAAAGATACTAAAGGAGCTGTGCCTGAGGATCGTTTGAAAATCATTGTACGAAATAGAAAAATATCGGAAATTGCCAAAGAGCTTATGTTTGCACAATCATCTTTGAGTAAATCAAACTTTACCGTTACAGCTACCAAATTTCTCTCCACTTCCATAGAGGAAAGCATAGAGAGCAATGATATATTATTGAATATCCTAGCTTTAATTGATAAACGAGTTGGTAAAAAACGAATCTTAAACATGAGTGAGACGATCAAGGTGAAGCATCCCATCGTGCAATATTTTTATGAGCTGCGACTTCGTACGTTTGTCAAATAATAGATTCACAAGTCTTTCAAGGTGAACTATCTTGTTTCCTAGTTCGTTTCTTTCTATACATGGCCTCATCTGCGTTTTTCAATAATACAGCGACATCCGTAGCATCCCTAGGGTATAAACTGAATCCAGCACTGAATGAAATTGGGATTTCAATCCCCTTATACTCAAAAGGGCGTTGGAGTAGGAGGGACAAGCGGGCGTCTACTATACGTTCTAGTTCACTATTATCACCCATAGAGGAAATGATCCAAACGAATTCATCTCCGCCGATCCGTCCTATCCGGTCAACAGGTTGGGAGCAGTCCTTCAAAATTTGTGCGAAATGCTTGAGATAAAGATCTCCAATCGAATGTCCGTAGCGATCGTTAATCGGTTTGAAATTATCCAGGTCGATTAAGATGAGGGCAAAGCATTCTTGACGCGCTATCTTTTCTTGCAATTGCTCTTGAAGAGCCGGACGATTATATAAATCCGTAAGTGAATCATGGTGTGCTAAATACTTATAATTCTGCTCAGATTTCAATAATTTACGTTCGGCAATCTTTAGAGAAGTAACATCAGTAAGGTGCATCACCAATAGTTTCTCATCGGTTTCCTCAATGAGTTCAAGGCCTATTATCAAATCCAATTCCAACTCATCATTGTTCGGATTCTTTAATCGAGCTTCCCATTGATATTTATTCTCATGCTGAATCAGAGCAAGCCTCTCACCGATGTGAAGATTATCTTCAAACTGGAAATAATTCATAATGTCACGCGGTGGGATACCGTCAAGCCATTGTTTCGCTTTTGGATTCATTTCTATAATCGCTCCGTGATAATCCAGCAGCAGGATGGCTGTCGGGGCGGATTTGAACAAAATGTGAAAGAGCTTCCGGTAGTCGGGCATAATGTCATACTTACCAATCAAATGACGGAGTACGATAGCCCATAATAAATAGCCTATGAAAAATAGGATCATTGCATTTCGTGTCGTTATAAACTGTAGTTGTAAAAGCAATGTAACGAAGACAAACCATGCAAACAGTGAGAATAGACTGAGAAGCAGAGACAGTAGAACCTGTCGATGTTTTGTTTTACTTGCCCGATACCAAGAAAGGGCAAGAATGACAACCGAGAGCAGAATATACCCTGCAACAAAGCAAACGGTAAGAAGCAAAAATAGGGGATCCAGAGGACTTCTTCCATCCGTCACTGCAGCATTGTATAATACCCGATGATCTTTGGTAACTAAAAACACCATCCATAATACATAAGGTGCCGCATATATGAACGGCAACAATCGCTTGAACGATGAAGTTGTAGGGCTTCCCATGAGTATACTGAGATGGACTAAGCAGCATATAACCAAGAGAAGCATGGGGCTATTTCCATATAGTACGATCTGCATTTGATATTGGGGCAACAACGACGTCTTGATGTACTCCCCTAGGAAATAAAACTGGAATGCAAACATAAGTAGAGCAGCGATTCGGTTAATCATGCTTCTCATATTTCGATAAATGAGGGTTATTGCCATGTAAAAAAAGAAGAACGAAGGGAGTAAGATTGTTAAGAAATCCATAAAAAGTTCATTCATATATGTTTTACCTTATCGTAATTGGTGTAGTTGCGATGATGTGTGACCACATAGTAGCATCCTCTCTCACAGTAGCATGAACTTAGCCTTCATTCAATTATTGCTCGTATTGCCTTAGCAAATCTAGCAATCCCCAATGCAATCTCTTGCGGCTTAGCCCGTGAGAATGTGAATCGCACGTATCCCGAATCGGATCCATACACACTCCCAGGAACCATAACAACGCCATTCTTAATGGATTCTTCCAACAAGATAGAGTCTGGAATGTTCGGAATTAATTTGCACCAAAAGTGTATGCCACCGACTGGCACTACATACTCGACTAGACCCGAAAGTTCCTTCTCTAAGGACTCAATGAGCAAATCCCTTTTAAATTGAAGCTGGATGCGCAATCGTTCCAAATGTGGACGGAAATAAGATGATTGTAGAAATTGCCCCGCTACCTGCTGTGGAATGATACTTAAACCAAAATCCATCTGTTGTCTAGCATCGGTAAGCCGTTCCACAATGGAACGAGGCGCTACCATCCATCCGATCCGTAAGCCAGAAGCTGCGATCTTAGAGAAGGAGCCAATATAAAGAATCGAACCCATCGTATCCATGGATTTGAGTGGTGTAAGAGGGAGGCCATCATAAGAAGTTAAGCTGTAAGGATCATCTTCCACAACCGGAAGTCCTAATTCACTGATAATTTCAAGAAGACGTTTGCGCCTTTCATTACTTAGTACCGATCCAGTAGGATTCTGGTAATTTGGATTCAAGAACACCATCTTAATCCGATGTTTTTTGTATAATGCCCGAATATCTTCTGGCTCTATGCCATGATTGTCGACCGGTAGGCGGAATAAACGAAGCCCAGCTGATTGAAACATGGGCAGCGAGTAGCAGTAGGAAGGATCTTCAATTGCTACGGCATCACCAGGAGATAGCAGACATTGTGTGATTAGATATAACGATTGCTGGGAGCCAGATGTAATAAGAATGGATGATTCCGAAGCTTGTATGCCTCGATAATGATGCAAATAATCTACTAAAGCCTCTCTTAAAAGCATTGAACCCTGTGGGTTATCGTAGCCCAAATAGGACGTGTATGCGTTTGTACTCATCAGTTCGGCAATCTCATCCGTAGGAGCTAGATCAGCGGATAATTCTCCACTTGCAAAATCGATTAATGTTGGATGTTGCGCTAATGCCTCGCGGATCCTCCGCAAAAAGGGCAGGTTCGGAAGGAAGCTGCCGCCTTCAGCAAACCGACTCCAGTTCGGCGTATGTTTCGGAGTGGCGCCCCATTTGGACGTACTTACACGAGTTCCGCTTCCTGTACGGCTTTCAATAATCCCAGTGGATCGAAGTTCTGCGAACGCAGATATGACAGTACTTCGGTTCACATCAAACTGCTCAGCAAGCTTCCGTTCCGAGGGCAACAAGCTCCCAGGCGGATATTCCCCGTAAGAAATTCGTTGCTCAAGATAGTCAGAAATTTGCTGGTAAAGAGCTATTTTGCTATTTCTATCAGGTTTCCACATCTCAAAATCCCCTTGCGTATTCGGATCAAACCAAATAATTATATATTACCACTTAACCACGATAAATAGTCGAGTTTTCTCATATAATCCACTCGTTTGCTGTGGAAATTGGATGGCACAAAAACTGACTAATTGGTTGGTTACATCTATCGCGTTCAATTTTATGATAGTTACATGAATTACTTAAAGGGATATAACGCTAGAAAGGAGATGGGCCCATGGCAGCTTTGATATCATTTATTATGCTTTGTGCTGCGTTAGTAGCAAGTCCATTGCTCATCGCTATAGGAGGCGGTATTGTCGTCCGTCAAGATGATCGTGACATTGAAATGAAAAAGTCCAATACACATTAAAAGGAGTAGATCTTCATGAACAATTCACATCGAAATGAATACGAGCAAAAATTGGATGGACTTCTTCCATTAACTATTATATTCTTTTTGTCCATTTTTTCAGGTTTTTTTTACTTCTTAATCAACGAATTTATATTGAAATAAAATGGAAATGTTAAAAAACAACCACTTTGCGGTATTGAACCGCCAAAGTGGTTGTTTTTTATTTCATTATTCGTTAACAAATTTAACTATATACACAATCAAGGCTAAGAGGGCCAAAGGGAAGATAATGACATAATAAAGAGAAAGATTGGTAAATATGCTTTTAGTTTGACGATCATATCCCGGATTACCTTCTTTATTTTTATTGGAGAGACCAATCGCGAAAGTTGCTACTCCCCCGCATATTAATATCACAGTAAATACTACATAGTAGACGTACAACGGCATATTGTTCACCCCCATTTCGTTTGACAGTCCCATAGTATCAGTTCCTTATTGTGCTGTAACCATCCAATATGAAAGAAATTGATCGATCCAATTTCGTTGATAGTCGCTGTTTCAAACCAACCCTTTTAGCTTTAATAGGAAGTAGGTTATAAGAAAAGGAGTGTTGGGAATGACCAGTATACATACACGATTCGTCTCTGTATCCAACAAAAGTCTTGGCAGGGAAGCCTCAATGAACGAACAGCTTGAAGTCCGCGGGACTGAAGAAGAGATTGACATGCTACGTCACATGCTTGAACAATTAAAGCGAGATGATGAATTGACCCAATTCAGAGCTCCAATTCCGTATAAATCCGCCGATCACGATAAAGCAACCGATCAATTTAACGATGATCTGCTTAAACTCTATCAACTCATCTATCATTTAGGAACTGAGAAAACGAAGGCTCATATTGATGATATGAACATCCTTAATAAACTGCAAAATACCGATTATGAAGATCCCGGTTATGAGCGTTAATCTGTTCTATTGAAATTCACAAGTCCGTGTAAATCGCGGGCTTTTTTTAATGTCAAGAATGGAATAGAGATTGGGCAGAGCAAACCTTAGTAGGATAGATCATTAAAATTCAAATCATACACATGGTTTGGAGTCATAAGTATAATATTTGCACTAGTTCGAAATAAGGGATGTGCTATTTTGAAAATAGAGGCATTGCCGAAATCTAGAACAGAAGGGAAGACTCATGGAAAATGTAAGTGAGAATTTGGAATCTTCATCGGAAGAGAAGTCGCAGATGCTGGATCAGCACCTTAATGTGGGTCATGCATGGCCACCCGAGTTGGAGATGAACGCTAATCTTCCATTTCGTCCGACACACGCGCTGGTTACGACACAGAATCCACCCGACTTTAGTTGGCCTTTTGTCCCTGAGGCTGACTTTTACTTGCTAGAACTCTCGCAGGAGGCCAACTTGGAACATGGTGTGCGCGAGACGGTGGAGACAACGAATAACTTCGTTAACTTTCCCTTCACATTGAAAACGGGGACTTGGTATTGGCGGGTTAGGTACCATAACCGAACAGGGGGATGGTCGACTTGGAGCTCTGTTAGAAAGTTTCGGATCACGGAGTCAAGTGTTCCATTCCCTGTGCCACCGATAAACGAGATGCTGGCGCGCATGGAAATCAGTCATCCACGCGTGTGGACGAAGCCCAGCGAACTTGCTGCCTTCCGTGCACGTCGTCAGCATGGTATTGCAAAGTTGATATTTGAAAAGACGCATGCTTCGGTACTTGCAACACTTGATCAACCCTTGCCTGAGGACCCTAGCTTCCCTTATATGGACGGGACTGTATCTACTGGGTCTCCTGCCTACGTCAAAGCGCTGCAAGACCTTCGCAAATATACCGATTCAGCGCTCGATCGTCTAGTGGCTGCCGCATTCGTTTATCTCCATACGGGCGACCGCAATATTGGAGCGTATGCGAAAGAGCTAATGATGAAATTCAGCTCTTGGGACTGTGACGGGGCAACAAAGTTCGAAATTAATGATCAAGTTCACCGCGCCATCGCCTACCGTTCGGCCATTGCCTACGATTGGGTTTACGATTTGCTGTCAGCTGCAGAACGGAAGGCTGTTCAAGATATGGTTCATACACGTGTCTCTAAGTTAATCGACTATTATTTAGTTCGTCAACCGATCTATCAGTTTCCGTACGACTCACATGGTTGGACCATAATGGGCTATATAGGATTGATCGGCACGATTATGTTACATGATATCCCAGATGCTGAGGACTGGTTTCGCCACTCCGTTCCCGCGTTCATTAATCTGTTGCCACCATGGGGAGGAGAAGATGGCTCCTGGTCGCAGGGAACCGGTTACTGGCAGTGGTCGTCCGGATCCAACAAGGAATTAATGGATGTTATACTTAGTGCAGGCGTTATAAATCTATATGACAAAGCGTTTTCACGGAACGAGGGTCTGTATCCTCTCTACATGTTCCCGCATGGAAGCCCGTCCGGGGTGTTCGGCAATGATAGCCATTATAAACCGGATTTGCCAAGCATCAGTCTATTGATCCGTTTGGCTCATATATATGGCGATCCACGTTTGAAGTGGGCATCCGAGGCGATTGGAGCAGAGCCCTCACTTAGCTTGCATGACTATATCTACAGTGATAATCAACTAGGTCAATTGCCACTCTGCGATCTGCCCAAATCCAAATGGTTCCCGACGACTGGACTTGTTGCTATGCATGATGACCTAACTGATCCTGAGAGAATCTCCCTCTATTTCCGTTCGAGTCCGTACGGCAGCTACAGCCACAGTCTAGCGGATCAAAATAGCTTCATCCTGCATGCCTATGGCGAGGCACTTGCGATCAAAAGCGGGTTCTACGATTATTACAACAGTGTTCATCACAAAGGTTTTACCAAAAGGACGATTTCTGCGAATGCAATCACCATGGATGGAGGGCAGGGGCAGCCGATGAACGATTTCGACGCGAAGGGTCGAATCGTCGGATTTGCATCCCATCCCGCCTTCGACGCCACAACAGGTGATGCCGTCAAGGCCTATGGTGGAGTACTCGCTCGTGCGCTAAGGCACATCATTTATGTGAAGCCTTCCGTCTTCGTTGTTATCGACGACCTAGCAACATCCCAACCAACCGGAGCCTCCTTCGAATGGAATCTTCATGCGGATGAGCATCTGACACTCGATTCCGACGGTGGCGCAACGATAGAAAAGGGGAATGCTGGGTTGAAAGTCCGCCTTCTCGGCCGGGAGTCTAGCCATTACACAGCTTCGATTGAAACAAAGTTCCATAGTCCGGATGGGGTTGAGGTACCTCCTGTAGCTGGCTTCTCAAGTATGACACAGGTGCATGCAAAGTTCGCAACGCCGAAGACGAACGCTGCTATCCTAGTTGCGACCCTTACACCCTATAGGTTGGGCAATTCACCTGAAGAGATTTCCTCAGAAGAATATAAGGACTTTATCAGGTTGTCATTCACAGATGGAGTGATGCTATTCATACGGACGGCATCCGAGGGACTGGTTGATACGGGGGTTTTCGGATTCCGGTTCGCTGGCGCGGCACTGGCGGTTCGGGGTGACTCGGTCTTACTCGTACACGGCACGAAGGCCGAACGAGAAGGGATAATCATCGTCCAGAGCAATTTGCCCTCTACGATTGCAAGCGGAGATGGACGTCTTTCGGTGTCTGTCGAAGGAGACGCAGACCTGACCATCCTTGCATCCAATCTGATTCACCTGCGTGATGAGGGTACAGGTAACGAACTTCTAGAAGGAGGGGAGATCATAACACGTCTAAATACCCAAGGTGTGCATTGGACCGCGGCATCAGATCGACTACATCTGAAGTTGGAAAAGGGCTATCGTGCATTTAGATTGGACAATTCCCCTATGCCGGGAGCGCTCCAGCCAGTGATTCTGCCTACAGAGATTGATGGTGTTATTGGCCAAATAGTGCTGGAGGCATGGCGAGACGTTGACGGTCAACGTATTGCTTGGGGAAATGTAGAGATTGAACCTGGTAATTATGAAGTATTGGACGCACCTAATGGCTTGACATTCACGCGTCACGGGCGGATCCGAGTGGGGCCACTCAGCCGACGGGAGCCAATTGTACTCAAGGGAGAGCTTGCTATTCTTCGGCTCAGACGAAATATTACTGAAACAGATACGAATAGGTAAGCAGATCGCATCGAAAGGAGGGAATTCGAGTACCTCCAAATTGTCACAGCTTACTTAATGATTCAATGCCTCTTTCAAGGGAAAGAAGCATTTTTTGTTATTTTGAAATAAAAATCGGTATTATGAAAAAATCCGAAAAATATCTTGACCGATGACATAGATGATGTTAATTTAAAATTATTAATTGATATATCGAATATATTTTTGTTATAACAAAAAAAGCGAAGATGTGACTCACTTCAGTGGAGGGATTCCATGATACTGGACATTACGGGACCTATTCAGAGCGGGATGTGGACATACGGCGATCCGCTTCCTTCCGTGGACATCGAACAAGTGGCCACGCTCGAGGGTAATGGTTGGAATGGTCATCGTTTGCAGCTGCACACTTTGGCCGGAACTTACATCGAGTCAGCTGATCACTTACTGCCAGGGAGGAAGTCGATCGGTGAGTTGCCGGTCGAGAATTTCGTCCGCCGTGCTTGGATTGCGCAACTCTCAGATAAGAGGGAGCTGGAACCAATTACGGTGTCAGAGCTTGCCGCAGCTTGTGAGGGGTATGACCACCGACCAGGGGATGCGCTCTTGATCGCGACCGGTTGGGATAAACGATGGCAGGAGCCTGAGTTCGTCACACATTGCCCCTTCTTAATGGAGGAAACGATGAAATGGGTGATCGAACAAGATTTCGGGCTATTAGGGCTGGATGTTCCTTGTATGCAGGATCCCCGGGCAGACAACGGGTCGTTGGGGCGACAGTTTTTCCAGCAAGAGAGGCTGCTGCTCGCGCCATTAGTCGGCCTGCGGCAGGCGGCATCGGGTCCGTGGACGTTGGTGGCGCTGCCGCTGTCCATCCCTGGTGTCTGCGGCGCGCCTTGCCGGGCGATCCTCATGCCAATCGCCGAAGGAGTTGAGCGGGCTCTATGAACATGCAGGCAACGACAGAAGAACTTGCGCTAAGGAAGGCGGTCTTGCTCGAAGCGATGGCCGAGTACGGATGGGATATCATTTGTCTCGCTGACCGGGCAAATCGGGATTATCTTATCGATATGATTGAACCGGTTGGTCATCCAACCTATCTGCTGCTGGACCTGTCGGGCGAGTATATACTGATCGCCGGTGAAGGTGACGGGGGAACGAGCTGGCAGCGGGAAGACGTGACTGTCAGACGCTATCCGGTCTATGATGCCGAGCGATGGACGTTTCCCGCTAACAATGCAGCGAAGTTTCTACTCGAAGCAATTCAGTCATCTCGTGCCACACAGATGGGTACAGACTTGTTGCCGGTCAGCTCTGGCCGTGGAAGCCTCATCTCCTTGCTCGGCGAGAGTCTTAAACTATACGATGCGAGACCGATTGTAAACCGGATGCGCCAGATTAAGCGACCGTATGAAATCGAACGAATCCGGGAAGCCGGCAGGCTGCACGACGCGATGTATCGCGCTGTTCGTCGGCAAATCTTCGAAATGAAGGATGAATTTGAACTTTTTCACCTCATGAGTCTCGAAGCTTGGCGGTTTGCGGGACGTCCGATCTCTCTAGACGGACAATACGACCTGTTATCAGGGCCTCGTACCATGCTAATGGGAGGAAAGCCAGTAAACCGGAAACTGTGTGCAGGCGACCTTGTTCTAGTGGATTTATTTCCAAGGATTGGAGGCTATTATGCCGATACCTGCCGCACCTTCTCCTCATCAGCCGCCGGGCCGACTCCGCTGCAGGAGAAACTATTCGACCGTGTAGATCGGGCACTTCGAATCGCGGAAAGTGGGCTGAAGCCTGGTGTTCGGGTGAAGGAGCTGTTTGCAGAAGTAAACGCGGAGCTCGCCAAAATCGGCGGTGAATACTCGCTTCCGCATCATCTTGGACATGGCATTGGGCTGCGTGACCAAGAGGGGCCATTTTTGGTGCGAGAGAGTGAAGATATTCTTAAGGAAGGCATGGTCGTATGTGTAGAACCAGGCATTTATCTAGAGGGAGCTGGGGTGCGAATAGAAAATATGTACGTTGTTCGCGCCGATGGACCCGAGAATCTTACTCCGTTTGATGAAGGTTGGTAAATAAAAAAAGTTGGAGGGACTTATAATGACATTATCAGGCAACATTCCTGTAATCCCAACGCCATTTCTACATGGTGAAATTGAATACGCCGGCTTGGATCGACTAATGGAACGGACAATTGACCAGCTCGAAGGCTACGTTGTCTGCGGCAGCACAGGTGAAGCACCAGCTTTATCGATGCACGAGCGGATCGACATTGTCAACTATATGGCCCCGAAGATGCCAGCGGGCAAAGAGCTCGTCATCGGTCTTGGTCACACGAATTTGCAGGAAGCGATTCGCATTGGTTGTGCAGCTAAAGAAAGCGGCGTACGCGCTGCGCTTGTGCCCAGTCCGTATTATTTTCCAAATTCGCCTGCCATGGTTACCGATTATGTAGGGCAACTAGCAGAAGGCACGCAGCTTGACATCGTCTTCTACGACAATCCCGTTACGACGAAGACGCACTTTACCGCAGATCAGCTGCTCCAAATGGCGAGCGACATTCCCCAAATCAAAGCGATTAAAATGACGGATCACCACTTTGAGAAAATTCGTCAACTTAAATCTCGTTCGAGCTTAACCGTATTCGGCGGCGACGACATCATCTGCTTCCGTTCCTTCGAAGCGGGGGTGGACGGCAGTATGATCATTGCACCGATCATTTATCCAGAAGAGTTCCGCGCTTGTTGGCAAGCGTTCCAGGCTGGAAGACGCGAAGAGAGCTATCGCCTCTTCTCGGAAGTAATCCTACCATTCATTCATATGTTCGGGCCTGGAGATGAAATTCCAACGACGAAAGCGCTGTTCCACAAGTTGGGCATCTTCTCTAGCAATGAGACAAGGTCGCCACTGCTCCCTGTTACGGAGCACCGCCTACTGGAGGTCATGCTCGGCTATAAAGCGTGTATCGGACACAAGGCTGATTAGAGGGGATGGGAAACGATGAAAGCATTAGTATATGAAGGGCCGCGAGAGATGCACCTCCGGGAGTTGGCAGCTCCTGAACCCCTGGAGGACGAGGTGTTGATCCGAGTCGCTTACTCTGGAATATGCGGCTCTGAGCTGAGCGGATTCTTAGGGCATAATGCGCTCCGCAAACCACCGATGGTGTTCGGTCACGAGTTTTCGGGTACGATCGCAGCGATGGGTAGGCGAGTAGATCGTAACGGGCTGCATGTCGGCGCCCACGTGACAGCGAACCCGCTCGTAACTTGCGGAGAGTGCCGCTATTGTTTGAGTGGTAGGCAACAGTTGTGTCCGACAAGGCGGTTACTCAGTGCTGCACTTCCCGGAAGCAACGCTGAGCTTGTCAAAATCCCGGCACGCTTCGTGTACCCCTTGCCAAACGGGATGCCGCTAAGGCGCGGTGCGCTCGTCGAACCGGTAGCTTGCGGTGTGCGGGTGGCAGAGTTGGCCGCACCAAAGCCTGGCGAACGAGCGGTTGTAGCTGGCATGGGACCGATTGGATTATTTGCGTTGCAGGCGCTGAAGCTGTATGGCGTCACTGATCTCTACGCGATCGATCTGAGCCCAGAGCGGCTAGAAATCGCTGAGTCGCTAGGCGCGATTCCCATCATGCCAAGCGGCACCGCCGATATGGCGGCTGAAGTGCGACGACTCACTAACGGGGGAGCTGACCTTTCCGTAGATGCAGTCGGAGCAAGCGTTACGCGCCGGCAATGCATCGATTTTACCGCCCCAGGCGGTCGGGTTATCGTAACGGGACTCCACGAACCAGAATCGTCCCTGCAAGTCAATGCGATGATCCGCAGCGAAATCTCGCTGCTCGGTTCGTTTGCTTACTCGGCCATAACTTTCGAGAAGGCGCTTGCATACCTCGCCAATGGTTCATTCGTGCTCGACGAGTGGGTAGAGGAAGCTCCCCTGGAGACTGGCTCAGCTTGGTTCGACCGCCTCATCGCGAAACCCGGTAAAACTGCTAAGGTGCTGCTTGTGCCTTAAACCGAGCATGGATCCGCCGGAATGCGTTCATTCCGGCTTTTTCATTTGGGCAAGACTGGAAGAAATAGACTTGTCTCCGGGAAGAAGGCAGGTTATTATATTGAAATAGGAAGTCTGAGAGGGTGTAATTTGGGTTTAAAAGTCAGACAATTCGGAATAATCTTTACATTTGTCAAAGAAAATAGGTTCCCTCGAAACATGACGAAAAGGGAGGTGACTTCGGTTGAATGGACTGCGAAAGTCGAATCGAAGTAAAAGTATCTTGATTACGATACTGATCTCGTATATCGCTATCCTCCTCTTTCCCGTTACGGCCGGCGTATATCTATATCATCGGGTAGAGCGCATCATGGTAGATAATGCGAATCGAACGAATCTTGGCCTGCTCGAGCAGATCACGCTCGTCGCAGAGGACCGTTTTAAAGAGGTCGATAGCATGGCCGTGCAGCTCGCTTTTAATCCGAAGCTTCAGTGGTCCCTCAGCAACCTAGAAACCGATTATACGAAGAACGAGTTCGATTTAGCCGACATTATGAAAGATTTCCGCAATGTTAATAAGGCCAGCAGTTTCATCTATGATTTTATGGTCTACTTCAAAAATTCGGATATGATCCTCACCTCATCCGGAAAAGCCGATTCCTCCTTCTATTTTGATAAAATCCTCAATTTTAACGAAAAAGGCACTGGTTGGGTAAGGAATACCCTCTTAACTGGCGCTCATTATAAAACGTACTTACCGGTTACTTCCATCAAGGAAGGCGAGCGGATCACCAACGTCTTGACGTACGTCCAATCCCTCCCTATTGGAGAATCCGTGAATGTAAAGGGAAATCTGGTCATTCTCATCAATGAAGCCGAGTTCGATCGACTGATTAAACAGATTGAAAAGGTAAACCAAAGCTCGATCTACATTCTAGACGAACATGGGCAGGTCATTATGACGACTGCAAAGAAACCCATATTGGAAAACGGGTTGTTTGCGCAGCTGGGGAATGACTCTGGGTACCAAACCTTTCAAGAGAACAATCATTCGATGATGCTTTCTTATACGACAGGGCAGAACGGTTGGAAGTTCGTCTCGGTCGTCCCGATGCATGTAGTATTGAAACAGGTTGACAAGGTAAAAGAAATTGCACTGCTGCTGCTTCTACTGATCGTCGTTGCTGGAATCATGGCGTCTTATATCATGGCCTACCGTAATTATTCCCCGATTCGTGATGTCGTCCAAACCATTATGAAGGAGAATACTGCTCGTAGACAGGATTCGGGTGAGAATGAGCTCGAGTATATTAAACATTCCTTTGTTCGCACGTTTAGCGAGAACAAGGAGCTGGGCCAAACCTTAAAGCGGCATGCGCCTGTCATCCAGGCCAATTTCCTGTCCCGACTGATTAAGGGACATATTGACGAATCGTCGTTAAGCGACGACTCCCTTACTTTCATGGACGTTCAATTTGAATACGACTATTTCGGTGTAATCGTACTCGATATCGAGGATTGCCGCGACTACATTAAGGACAATACAGAGCAGGAATGGGCTCACGTGCGATTTATACTGTCCAATATTAGCAACGAGCTTTTGGGCAGCAGAGGTTTCATCGTTGAGATGGATCGAAGCCGTATGGCCATCCTACTCAACGTTAGCACAAATACTGGACCGATGAAGCAGGAGGTAGCGGCGTTCATCGATCATCTGCAGAAAACCTCGGTCCAGCGGTTTCATTTGAAAATATCAATCGCCATTAGTCAGTTCCACAAGGGGATTGAGGTAATTGGCCGATGCTATCGCGAGGCATTGATCGCACTCGATTATCGAATGATTAAAGGTTCTAATGCAGTCATCTATCATGAAGAAATAGTGGGCTTTGAGCCTCGCTTTTACCATTATCAGATGGAGGACGAAGTTCAGCTGATGAACTTTGCCAAGAGTGGCGATTACACGAGCGCGGAACGTCTGCTCAATCAGATTTATATTGCAAATTTTCAATCCAACGTCTTGACACCGGAGATGGGGAAATTCCTTTTGATCGATCTGCTTAGCACCGTTGTAAAGGTGTTGAACGGCATGCAATTCACCGACAAGTCGCAGTTCGAGAGCTCATTCGATCCTGCGAAAGTTTTAGTTGAATGTACGACCGCCGAGGAAGCCATTCAGCGAACCAAAGACCTTTATCAGACGATTTGCGCGTTTACCCGAGAGGAAAAAACGGATCATGGAAGCCGGTTATATAGTCGTATATGCCAATACATTGATGAGCATTATTCAGAAAACGGCTTAAGCCTAGCTTCCATGGCCGATCACTTCCAAATCAGCCTTCAATATTTGTCGACATTCTTCAAGCGGCACAGCGGAGAGAACATTACTGACTATATCGCCACCGTACGGATTCGGCAGGCGAAAAACATGTTATCCGATCCGAATATCACCATTGCGGAAATTGCAATCAAGGTCGGCTATGCCAACGCGGTTGGCTTCGTCAAATTTTTTAAGAAGGTAGAAGGTGTGCCGCCAGGCAAGTATCGCGAAATGCTGAGTCGATAACGAGGAAGAGAGGAGATGAGGGTATGTTCCGATTTCGAGGGAAGAGGTTGGCTTCGTTACTGCAATCAGTTTTGTTGGCTTGCGCAATGCTCAGCCTTGCCGTCGCCTGTGAAGATACCGCTGAGCCGCCGGCTGGGCAATCCCCCTTTAAAGAGTCGAGTCCATATCCATCTTCTCTTACCTACTGGGTGCCGATGGATTCGGATGCAGCGGTTACACTTAAAAACTATAGTGAAATGGGACTATATAAGCAGTTGACGAAGATCACGGGAACTCAGGTCACCTTCCTGCATCCCCCGGCAGGGGCACCGCAGGCGCAAGATCAGTTCCATTTGATGATGGCATCCGGTGAGCTGCCCGATGTTATCTATACGGATTGGTCAAAGAATAGCCCGGATAAAGCGATTCAAGACGGAAAGATTCTACGATTAAACGAGCTGATTGAACAGTATGCACCGAACTTATCCAGACTTCTGGACGAGAAGCCTTATCTTCGAAAAGAATTGACGAGCGACGAAGGGAATATTTACATGTTTCCCTCCATTGGAGACGATCCTCAGGTATTTGCATACCATGGGCTAATGCTTCGCAAGGATTGGCTAGATAAACTGCATTTGAAGACCCCTGTTACGATCAATGATTGGGAGCAGGTGTTAACGGCTTTTCGTGACGGGGATCCAAACGGGAACGGTCGGAAAGACGAAATTCCCTTTTTCTATCGTCAGACGGATATGGAAACGAGCTATCCTTTCATTGGAGCATTCGGCATTACAACTGGTTTCTATCAGGATGGCGGCGTGGTCAAGTACGGTCCAGCTCAGCCTGCTTTCAAGACATTTCTAACCCTGATGAACAAATGGTATGCAGAGGGGCTAATTGATCGCAATTATTTGACCTCCGATATCAAAATTCGAGATGGGCGAATGCTGGATAACCAGCTCGGCGCGGTAGCCGGTTGGGCTGGTAGCGGACTCGGTGCGTATATGCAGGCCGTGAAGGAGAAATTGCCCGATTTTAACCTGATCGGTGTCCCATTCCCTGTACTCAATGAAAGGGGAACAGCCGTCTCACTGGCAAGACCGCTCATTATTGGACTCGGTGCAGCCATCTCAGCCAAAGCGAACCATCCGGAACGTATTGCGGCTTGGCTCAATTATGGCTATGGAAAAGAAGGGGCGATCTTGTACAATTTTGGCGTGGAAGGTCAAAGCTACACCATGGCAAATGGCAAGCCTCAGTATACGGACCTCATTCTTCATAATCCCATGGGATTGACTGTTTCTCAGGCTCTATCGAATTATTCACTACAATCTGCCAGTGGTCCGTTCGCTACGGATTCCGATGCAGACAGACAATGGCATGCCGAGCCTGAGCAGTCGGACGCGATGACCAAATGGACGCAAGCTGATCATTCAAAAGCGCTGCCGAATGGGCTTCTGAATGCTGGGGAGCAGGAGCAATTTGCATCCATCATGGCCGACCTTCTAACCTATAAAGATGAGATGGTTAATAAATTCATTATGGGTGCGGAACCGTTGTCAGGGTTCGACGATTATGTACATAAGTTAAGTAAACTCGGGTTGTACGAAGTAGTTAGAATTAATCAGACGGCATACGACCGATATTCCAAGAAGTGAGGAAGAAGACGCTCTCAGGCGTCTTTTTTGTTTTTCGTGGAAGTAAAGGGGATAACAGATGTTTAATATGGACTATTTGGAGGGAAACGCCAACGTTATATAGTCATAGAGATGGCTGGATCTTGATCAGGCCACGAACCTAATTAATGAGGAGTCGATGAACATATGGAAACGATTGAGCTTCTACTGGGAATAGCGAAGGTGGATATTACACCACAGAGCCCGATGCCGCTGGCCGGGTTTGGTCATCGGCACGGCGATTTCGAAGGCATTGCTCATCCGTTATATATGAGGGCATGGTTTTTTGAACAAACGGAAGCTTCTGGAATGACATATAACGCACTGCTCGTACAGGCGGATATTCTTGCGTGGAGCACGGAACGAACGGAAATGGCCCAGCGGTTGTTATCCGAACAGTACGGCTTGGAACCTGCGGCAATTATCCTGCATGCGACCCATACACACTGCGGTCCGAGAACGATCGACATTCTCGATCCTATGAACACTGGCTATGTGGAGACTTTGGAGCATAGCCTCTTCGAAGTGGTCGAAGAGGCCTACCGCAAACGTGAGCCCGTCGCCATCGAGCGGGGATCGAGTGAATGCCGGCTTGGCATTAACCGCCGGAAGTCGGTAAACGGTGTAATAACCATGGCTCCGAACGAAGCAGGGCCACTGGATCCGGAGGTCAGCGTGATTCGATTCAGGAGCCGACAAACGAATGAAACAATTGGCGTGTTGTTCCATTACGCCTGTCACCCTACCACGACCGATCATAATCTCATTAGCTCGGAATTTCCAGGGGTTTCCATGGAGCTCTTGGAGCAGGCCATAGGGGGCGGAGCGATTGCCTCTTTCCTGCAGGGGTGCTGTGGTGACATCCGTCCCGCCTTAATCAAGGAGGATGCCTTCTACCGTGGGGGCGATGAGGATGTACAACGGCTCGGTACGCAACTATCCGATGTCGTGCTGCAGGTACTGGGACAACCGATGCAGCAGTTGTCTCCCGGGCGAATCCATGCGGAAGCCGTAGAAGTGCTGCTTCCTTTCGAGTCAGTGCCCGATGTTTCGCAGTTGCAGCAGTCGGCAGGGGAGCCAGGCATGGCTGGGGCATGGGGCCAGCGAATGCTCCAGGAGACCAAACGACTCACATCGCATATTCCGCTTAAGCTGAATCAAGTTACGATCACGGATGATCTCGTTTTCTTGGCAATGAACGGAGAAATAATGGTCGAGTATGGTCTGTACATCAAGAATCTGCAACCAGGTGTCGTGCTTCCTCTTGCTTACAGCAACGGCATGGTGGGCTATATTCCGACGGATCGGCAGCTGGACGAAGGAGGATATGAGCCAAAAGAGTCCATTTTATACTTTCTCTTGCCAGCACCGTTTGCCCAAGGAATCGAAAAACCCTTATGTGACGCGGCTTCTCGGCTTCTCAAACGCACGATGCTTAATTTGGATAACCCATGCATAATTTAGGCTATTTGCTCATGACCATGGTCTTTATATAGTGAAATCGAGCAGAACAGCTCACGATATTCAGAATCTAAGGGAGGTTCACGGTATGAAGTTTAAGCGAAAGAAACAGATTGCTGCAGTACTTTCGGTATCCGTGTTGGGGGGATTGGTGGTTGCGTGCAGCAACGATAACAAACCTGTAGAGGGCACTGCGAGTCCTACGAACGAAAGCGCTAAACCAACAGCAGCTCAGACGACCACGGGTCCGAAGTATCCAGCTTCATTCTCGTATTGGGTCACTATGGATACGGATGCTGCTGTTTCGATTAAAAATTACAGCGAGATGGGCATCTATAAACAATTAGAGAAGATTACTGGTTCGAAGGTAGAGTTTCAGCATCCACCTGCTGGTGAGCAACAAGTTAGGGATCAATTCAATTTGATGATGGCGACTGGCAAGCTGCCCGATGTTATGGGGTACGCATGGAAGGCGAATTCCCCGGACAAAGCAATCAAGGACGGCAAGATCCTTCGTCTGAATGAGATTATTGACAAATATGCCCCCAATCTATCGAAAATGCTCAAGGATAAGCCCGACTTGAAGCGCCAGCTGACGAGCGATGACGGCAATATTTACGCATTCCCTTTCGTAGGTGAAGATAACCCAGTATTTACATTTCATGGTTTGTTCCTACGTAAGGATTGGCTCGATAAGCTCAAGTTGCAGCCGCCAGCGACAGTCGACGAATGGGAGAAAGTACTAACGGCTTTCCGTGACGGGGACCCGAACGGCAACGGCAAAAAGGATGAAATCCCTTATTTCTACCGCCAGACCGATTATGAAACGAGTTATCCGTTCCTCGGTGCATTCGGCCTCAACGCAGCGTTCTATCAGGAGAACGGCGTGGTTAAATACGGTCCATACCAGCCGAAGTTCAAAGATTATTTGACGCTGATGAATCGCTGGTACAGTCAGGGCTTGATTGACAAGGATTATTTAACCTCTGACGTTAAGCTTAGAGACAGCAAGACATTGAATGATATAATCGGCTCTCAAGCCGGCTGGGGTGGAAGTGGATTAGGCGGCTATTTGCAGCTCAAGCGGCAGCAGGATCCGAACACGAGCTTCAAATTGGTCGGTGTTCCGGTTCCGTCGCTTAATAAGGGCGAGCTGGCCGTATCTGCAGGCGCACCGACGGCCCAATGGAGTGGCATCGGTGTAGCCATCACCACTTCGGCCAAAAATCCGGAACAGATTGCAGCATGGCTCGATTATGGCTACAGCAAGGAAGGTAAAACACTGTACAACTTCGGTGTTGAAGGTCAAAGTTATACACTGGATAACGGAAAACCGAAATACACGGAGACAATTACAAAAAATCCGAACAAACTTTCGATCACGCAAGCGCTCGGCATCTATACGATTGTCGCTTCCAGCGGTCCGTTCCAAGCGGATGAGGACGCTGATCTGCAGTGGCATCCCGATCCGGATACGCAAGATGCCATGAGATCATGGACGAAGGCGGATCATACGAAATACATACCATCCAACCTTAATTCGGATGAGCAGGCCAGAATTGCGTCCATAATGACGGATTTGCGGACTTACCAGTACGAAATGATCAATAAGTTTATTATGGGCCAAGAACCGCTTTCCAAATTTGACGAGTTCATCGCCACGCTCAAAAAGCTGGGGATCGAAGACGCTACGAAAATTTATCAAACACAGTATGAAAGATACATGAAGAAATCGTAAGCAACATGCAGATGAAGGAGGCGGAGGGGCGTTACGTGATTTGGACCTCCCTTCCTCCTTCGTACTAGGAGGAATTGTCTATGCAGCTTGGATCGAAGGCGGTGACGACGCTCCCGAAAGTAGACCGAACCCAATACAGCTATCGGTTGAAGCGGGATTTGAAAGTGAATCGTTATCTGTATCTCATGGTATTGCCGGTAATCGTCTATTACTTATTGTTCCATTACGTACCGATGTATGGCATTCAAATCGCGTTTAAGAATTACTCGCCTGGCACGGGCATCTGGCACAGTGATTGGGTGGGCTTTAAATATTTTAACGAGTTTTTCCATAGTTTTTATTTCGGAAGGCTAATTCGGAATACGCTGATCCTCAGCTTCTATGAACTTATTTTTCAATTCACAGCCCCAATTGTGCTAGCGTTTCTGCTGAACGAGCTGCGCAGCGCCCTGTTTAAACGAATCGTACAAACGATCGCTTACCTCCCGTATTTTATCTCCATCGTCGTTGTAGTTGGCTTTATTGTCGACTTCCTAGCGAGGGACGGATTGCTTACTAATTTACTGAATTCCCTGTTCGGCATGGAGAAGGTGGCTTATCTAGTTAAGCCTGAATGGTTTCGAACAATTTTCGTCAGCTCTGGCATCTGGCAGAACGTCGGATGGGGCACCATCATCTATTTGGCAGCAATGGCAAACATCGACCCTTCGCTTTACGAAGCGGCGAAAGTCGATGGGGCCAGCCGGCTGAAGATGAGCTGCCATATCACGTTGCCGGGTATTATGCCGACAATTATTATCCTATTAATTTTGCAAATCGGCAGTTTGATGTCGGTGAATACCGATAAGATCCTGCTCCTGTATAATACAGCCACCTATGAATCGGCAGATGTGATCGGCACCTATGTCTACCGAAAAGGTATATTGGAAGCCAACTTCAGCTATAGCGCCGCAATCGGATTATTTAACTCTGTTATTAACTTTGTACTCCTCGTGATGGCCAATATGCTAAGTAAACGCGCAACAGAAACGAAACTTTGGTAGAAGGGAGGAAACGCGATGATTAGGCGGTCCACGGGAGAACGAATTTTCGATATTGGCAATGTCCTTTTTATGCTGCTGCTCGTGTTTGTCACCTTATATCCGTTCTGGTACGTGTTCATCTCCTCGATCAGCAACCCAGCATGGGTGGCGCGTACACGTGGTTTGATCTGGCTGCCGCACGGTTTCAACCTGAGTTCGTATAAGGCGGTTTTTCAAAATCCGATCATTCAATCAGGTTACTTGAACACGCTGTTCATCGTGATCGTGGGTACGACCCTCAACATCCTTATGACCTCGTTAGGAGCCTATGTTCTTTCTAGACAGAATGTCATGCTTAAAAACGGCATTATGTTTATGATCGTGTTTACGATGTTTTTTGGCGGTGGGTTAATTCCGAATTACATCCTTGTGACCAGCCTCGGCATGCTTGACACCTTGTGGGCGCTCATCATCCCGGTGGCTATAGGCTCCTTTAATTTGATTATCATGCGAACCGCTTTTCAAGCGCTGCCCGTTAGTCTCGAGGAATCAGCACGCATGGACGGAGCGAATGATTTCATCATTTTATTCCGGATCGTACTTCCGCTGTCGCTGCCCGTCGTAGCCGTTATGATCTTGTTTTACGGCGTCGCCCATTGGAATTCCTGGTTCGGTGCGCTCATCTATCTGCGGGACCGTACGCATTATCCGTTGCAACTAATCTTAAGGGAAATTCTTATCAGTAACAGTACAGACAACATGACGGCAGATTCCAGCGGAGATAAGATGCAGGTCGCGCTAACCATTAAATATGCGACGATTATCGTAGCCACGGGTCCGATACTCATTCTGTATCCTTATTTGCAAAAGTTTTTTGTGAAAGGCGTTATGATAGGCGCCATAAAGGAATGATGAGGAGAGTGAATTCATGTTTGGCCGAAAAATAATAGCAGGAGGCATAGGTCTTGCCATCATTTATAGTCTAGCCTTTGCGGGAGTGCCGAAGACGTTAGCAGCTACTACGGATTATTATGTTTCAACAACAGGCAGTGACGCCAATCCTGGTACACAAGCGCAGCCCTTTTTGACGATTCTCAAAGCGTCCCAAGTTGCCACGCCAGGCACCACCGTACATGTCGCGCCGGGAACGTACACGGGTGGCTATCAGACGAAAGCGAGTGGGACAGCTTCTGCCCGAATTCGGTATGTGTCCGATACATTGTGGGGGGCGCGACTTGTTCCGCCTGCCGTGAACGCCAGTGGCTATGTTTGGGATAATCAGGGCAGTTACGTGGATATCGACGGTTTTGAGGTGGATGGAAACGGCAGCGACACACGCAATGGCTTATATAATGAAGGTTCTTATGTAGCAATCAAAAACAATCACGTTCACGATATTGCGACGAACATCGCTTGTACGGGCAGCGGGGGAGCAGCCATTAACACCGACTATTATCGCTATGGCGTGGAAACGGAAATCAGTGGGAACATCGTCCATAACATCGGCTATGCCGGCTGCAGTTACATACAAGGCATCTATGTCAGCACGTCGGGTACGGTGAAAAATAATCTCGTCTACCAAAACGGTGGAGCTGCCATTCACCTGTGGCATGACGCTAATCATGTCACGATTGCGAACAACACTATTTTCTCTTCATGGTTCGGTATGGTCATCGGCGGCGGAGACTTCTGGCATACGCAGGGCCCAGCTGAAGAGGTTCATGTATCGAACAACATCGTATTTGACAACAGTTACGGGATCTCTGAGCAAGGGAAAACCGGAACAAACAATACGTACACGAATAATCTTATTTTCCAGAACAGCATTTACGACTTGAGTCTGCAAAACGGCTTAACAGCCTCTGGCACAATTGCAGCCGACCCGCAATTTGTATATTATGATCCGGCTGGCGGAGGCAATTATCACCTGAAATTTACATCGCCGGCACTTGATACGGGAGTGCCGGATGATGCGCCTGCGTTTGATTTGGATCGTACGCTACGGCCTAAGGGGACCGGCTTCGATATTGGGGCTTACGAATACGATCCGAACGGTTTTACGATTCAGTCGGTATCGCGTGCACTTCGAATTGGAGAATCCACACAAATCGTATCATCTTCTAATCTGAGTGGTGCCCAGTATACAAGCGATAACCCAGCTGTAGCAATGGTTAGCGGAAGCGGACTTGTCACGGCAGTCTCCAACGGTGTAGCGAATATTGCAGCTGTCGTCAGCGAAAATGGGACACCGAAGAACAGTGTGGTTCAGATTAAGGTGGCGGAGCGATTGCAGTCCATCACACTGCAAACGGGTGAACCAACGCCAGAAATCGGTCAAACCCAGAAGTATACGGTAACTGGGTTAATGAGTGACGGCAGCGCTGCCGATCTGAACGCCGCATCAATTCGCTACTATATGAAAGGCAACTCCATTGCATCTGTCAGCTCAAGCGGATTGGTTACAGGATTGAATAGTGGTACAGACATTCTCAATGTCGATGTGACGTTGGATGGTGTAACGAAACGGACGAATCTGCCAGTCACCGTCGCTGCGCCAACGATTGCATCCGTTGCCCTTACCTCACCGAGCAGCTCCCTGGTCAAGGATCAGAAGACACAACTGACCGTTTCGGGGACATCAACGAATGGGAAGCCGGCATCACTAAAGACATCTACCGTCGCCTACCAAAGCAATAACACCGCAGTCGCAACCGTCAGCGCTACGGGGCTCGTCACGGCTGTTTCCCCGGGGACAGCTATTATTGCGGTCAACGTGACGCTGAACGGAGCCATGCATTCCGCCTCGTTCACGATTACCGTGCAGCCTGGCTTATCGGTCATATATGGATTCACCAAGCTGCCGATCAGCGTCAAGACCGCTGGCACGATCATCTACAATCCGACATTGCAATTCGAGGCCAATGAAGCAGGACACTCGATCACATTCGGTGTAGATGTGCCGGAAACGCATTTGTACCAGCTTCGTATGACGGCTTTCAAGGCTACCAGCTATGGCAAGTATGCGATAAAGCTGGACGGTCAGCCGCTTTCGGACTATAACTTCTACGGATCGACAGGAAGAGGAACCGTGTTCGAGCCCATCGGGACTATGCAACTGACGAAAGGCGTTCATCAGCTTACTTTCGAGAATATCGGGAAGATCGATGAAGCTACCAATTATAAACTGGGGATCATCGAGCTAGAGCTGCTCGCGTTGCAAGATATTACAACGCCAGTTACGAGCGCAGCGGTACAGGGGGACTCGCATAATGGTTGGTTTACGTCCGACGTGAAAGTGAGCTTGACTGCAGAGGACGGTGATACAGGCATTATCCGAACTGAGTATCGTCTGGACAATGCAGCTGATTGGGCAACGTATAGTGAACCGATCGCAATCTCGGGAGATGGCACTCATACCCTTGCATATCGTTCGATCGATGCAGCTGGGAATTTGGAAGAGTCGAAAGTGCTGCCTATTCATATCGATAGAACGGCGCCTGGCTTAACCATAACTCTGAACAAGTCCACGCTGTGGCCTGCGAACCATAAGATGGTGACCATCCAAGCTCAGCTGAACACGGTCGACACGGCTTCCGGTATTGCTGCAGTTACCTTAACTTCGATCACCAGCAATGAACCGAATGGGGATGGGGACATTATCGCAAATATAGGATCGGCGGATGTTACTTTCCAATTGCGGGCGGAACGCAACGGAAATGGAAACGGACGGATTTATACAATCACATATACCGCCGTCGACCAAGCGGGACATCAAACGTCGGCTTCGACCACCGTATTTATACCTCACGATCGATCATAAGCTCAACAATAGAAAGTTAGGGGGACTTCGAAGCACATTCCAAATTCAATTGGAAAGGGGTGAGGATGATGTAGCGAGTAGCTAGGTCGATGACGTGCTGAAGAAAGTCGGACATCCGTGAATTGACAGGGAAAAGACGATTACAAACCTGAAGGAGGAATCGTATGTTGATGAATGGTTATGTTGGAAGGAAATTAGAGTTTGGAAAAATTTCAGCCGTCTTCTTGTGTCTAATGATGGTGTTAAGTCTGCTCATGATGGTGCCGCCGAAAGCTTTTGCCGCAGGAGATATATGGGTAGCACCAGCACCTGTTGGAAACGACTCGTCTCCAGGCGATGGTTCACAGGCACACCCCTACGCAACGATCGGCAAAGCATATACGGTCGCGGCTGCAGGCGACACCATTAAAGTCAAAGCGGGAACGTATACAGTGGGAACATCATCGGTAGGGTTCTTAACAACAAAGAACAATATCACCTATGTGTCCATTGATGGACTGTATCAAGCTACGATTACACCTACGGACGCCACCAAAGATTTTAATATTTGGGAGAACTGGGGAAACAATGTCGTTATTGATGGATTTGAAATTGACGGTACAGGCGCCAAGGCAAGAAATGGCCTTTTAAATCAAGGTTCTTACGTCACGATAAAGAATAACGAAGTCCACAATATCATGCAAACGTATTGTGACAGTAAAGGCGGGGCAGGCATTAACGTCACTGATTTCAATACGACGACCACAAGCTTCATGGTAGGTACGGTAGTTACCGCTAATAAAGTTCACGACATCGGCGATGGATCATGCGGTTATGTTCAAAGTATTTATATCAGTACAAGAGCGACTGTAACGAACAACGTTGTCTACGACAATCCAGGCGGGGCGGGCATTCACCTATGGCATGACGCGCACCAAGTCACGATTGTGGGCAACACGGTTGTCGATCATAAATTTGGCATCGTAGTAGGTGCTACGAATGGTTCCGCCAACGGATACAAAGCTTGCACCGTAGAGAGTTGGGGATGCTCAGCTAATAACATATACGTATCCAATAATATCGTGCAAAACAGCAATTCCGGCACAACTTATGGCATTGACTTATCCGGAACGGTAGGTTCAAGCAACACCTATGATTACAATTTACTAAACGGTACGACTTACTATTGGTACCCAACTACAATGACGCACGGTACCCACAACATTACAGGGTCAAATCCATTGTTTGCGAATAGTGCAGGCAATGATTACAAGCTTACTTCCACCTCTCCGGCCAAAAACACAGGAGGCACGGCGAATGCACCTGCCGTAGATTTTGATGGGAATAACCGTGACTCGTTGCCTGACATCGGGGCATACGAATACGGCGCTTCCAGCAAATCGCTAACGTTCTGGGAAAAGGACAACTACACAGGTGGAACTGCGACTTACTGGTATAAACAGGCGCTGGTAGACGGCGTGGTTGTCTGGGAAGGCGATGTTGCGGCAGACGGAACAACATACCAGTCGCATACGGTCCCGATTAATCCAGCCGGTACAAACTTTACGTTGCAGTTTAGGCTGGTCAGCAAGAAGCCAGTCTCCAATTTCCCGATTTCATTCTACATTGACGACGTTTCTGTGACTGGTAAGACAATCACGAACGCGAACTTTGAGGGGACGACGGGCTGGACCTACGCCGAATTAACGACTCCGTTCACCGGCGCATACGATACGACCTACCATGGTGGGGCCAAATCATTTAATCTTTCGTATCCGGGTTCAACCGGTTCTTCGACAGGCGATAACGCCTCAATCTCGCAATCGCTTTAATGTAACGAGTGAGATCCAGCAAGGTGCAGGGTTTAATCCTTTCGCTGCACCTTGCTGTTTCCTATATAAAACTTATGTAAAGGGTGGATACGTATGAAGTTTGGCATGTCCAAGGCGGATATCACACCGCAATCGCCTGTATTTATGTCTGGTTTTGGTGACCGAACGCACGAAAGTGAAGGGATCCACGATCCTGTTTATGCGAAGGCTGTGCTCCTGCAAGCGAACAAAACGCTTCTCATTATTACCTTGGATTTGTCGGGTGGTGATCGCAGCTTTATCGATGGGATCAAAAGCGTGATAGAACAAACGTTCGAAATCAAACGCGACGAAGTTCTCATCAATTTCTCCCATACGCATCATGCCGTTGCCGCAAGAGGGGAAGGAACGGAGAGCACGAATAGCGTGGTATATCGTAGCGCGATCGAGTACGGCTTTATTCGCGATACGATCGTTGGCCTCGTGAACGAATGCTATTCTCGTTTGGAGGAAGGACAGCTTCAGCTTGCGCGGGGTACCTCCGTATTTGGCGTCAGTCGCCGTAAGCTGACAGACAAAGGCGTTCAGTGGAAACCAGCCTACGATGTGGAAATCGATCACGATCTATTCGTGCTGAAGTTGGTCAATGAAACCAACGATGTCAAGGGCATTTTGTATAGCTACGGTTGTCATCCTACCTCGATGAGCTCGGACAATTATTTGATTTCGAATGACTATCCTGGAAAAACGAACAGCTATCTCGAAGAAACCTATCCAGGGGTAACGGCTGTGTTTCTACAGGGCTGCGCTGCCGAAATCAAACCGCTGAAATGCGCGGTCGGTGACGACTTTATCAGTTGTAACTTTGAGCAAATGGAAGCGGCGGGCGTCGATCTGGCCAAAGACATTATTCGTGTGCTAGAGGAAGGGACGTTCAGCTCGATCAATGGTGTCTTCAAGACAGTTTTGGTTGAGGCAAACCTAATTATGGAGCATACGCCAATTGAATTTTTCGAAAACATCGTTAACAATCCCGCGATTGGTGAAGTTCGAAGAAGAGGAGCGAAGCGCAAAATCGAGTTCATGAAAGAAGGCCTCACGAAGGATCGGACGTCGATCTATATCAGTGTGTGGCAGCTGGACGATGAAACGCGCGTGATTGCGATGGAAGGCGAAATATCAACCGAGTACTCGCTCATGCTCAAGAAACTGTTCCCTGGCGGGAAAACGATCGTACTCGGTTATTCGAACGGCGTAACCTTCTATGTCCCGACCCGCAAAATGATCAGTGAAGGCGGCTATGAAGTCGACTATAACCATATCGGCGGTACATTCAGCGGTATCTTTTTACCTGAAATAGAAGATATCATCGTCGGAAAAATTACTACGGCCGATTTATCGCTTCGTCTGGCGGACACGGCAAAATAGAAGGGATGGGTACAGGATGCAGGTGGAAACCAATGCCGAGAAATGGTTGGAGCGTCTGACACTTGAGCAAAAAATCGCGCAAATGATCGTGGTTAGAGGACATGACTATGCGCAAAACGCCAAACAAATGAACGCGGAAAGCCGATTAGGCGGCGTAGGGGCTGTTATGCTGACAATCAAGGGATCGCGCGAACTGGAGGATATCGTGTCGTGGGTCAATGAATGCCACGCGCAATCCACCGCTCCGATCCTCTTTTATTTGGATGCGGAGAACGGCCTTGCTGACACGTTTAACTTCGGTACTCCGTTTCCGACCTTGATGGCGCTCGGCGCGACACGTTCTAAGGAGCTGGCTTATCAAATGGGTCTCTGTATTGCGCGAGAAGCCCGTGCAATCGGCTTCGGTGTCGTAAGCAATCCGACGGTCGACGTTAACTCCAATCCCGACAATCCGATTATTAATACGCGGGCAATCAGCGACCGGACGGACCTCGTCGCTTCGCTGGCTGCTGAAATCGTCCGTGGTATGCAGGAAGAGGGGGTCGTCCCGACGGCCAAGCATTTCCCGGGGCATGGTGATACACAGGAAGATTCCCATGTATCAATGCCTGTCGTGGCGCGGGATAAGGCATCTTTGTTGGCGGTGGAGCTGGCACCGTACCAGGAGCTGATCGCCAAAGGGCTGCTCGGTATCATGACCGCACACATTTTGTATCCGGCTCTACTCGGACCGGGTGAGGAACGCGTTCCTGCTACTCTGTCGAGGGCAATCATGACCGACCTGCTGCGAGACGATCTCGGCTTCGAAGGACTGCTGATTTCCGACAGCCTGACCATGCGCGGCATCAAGGTAGAATACGGTATTGAAAGGGCAGCCGTGTTAGCCGTGAAGGCCGGTCATGATATTATTTTGCAAGATTATGAGTCTGATCCTGAAATCACATTTCAAGCGCTTTACGCTGCTGTACAGTCCGGAGAGTTGGACATTAACCAGATCAATTCGTCCGTTAAACGCATATTAGAGGTCAAAGAAAAGCTCCAGTTGCTCGAGCATCGCCCGATCTCGGCCCAGGAAGCGTCCCTTATCGTCAGTTCGCAGGAGCACGCTGCCGTTTCGGTGGAAATCGCCGATAAGTCGGTTACGGTATTAGAAGCGGCCTCGTTGCCGTTTTCGGAAAAATCAACTTTGGTCATTGCTACAGTTGGTGAAGAAGAAGGATTGGAAGCAGAGGACCTCGGGTATGTAGTCAAAGGCAAAACGTCCTACCTTCGTGAGCGAATGAAGGACTATGCAAGTGATTTCGACATGCTGCTTATCCGAGAGCATCCGACGGAGGAAGATTTCGCCAACGTCAAGCAAGCACTTGCAGCAAGACCCTTCGAGCAAGTTGTATATGCGACATTCGTTCGCGTTTTGTCCTACAAAGAGGGGAGCGGTTCGGTTCCGGATGCCCAGCTTGCCTTGATTGAATTGATCAAGGATCATTCGCCAGATGCGGCGCTGCTCATATTCGGAAGTCCCTATATTCTGCGGAAAATGACGCCGCCGGGCAACTGCATTTGCACTTACGGCGACTGTGAATATTCGATTGATGCAGCACTTAAGGTATTATTTGGCCGACTTAGAGCAGAAGGAAAGCTTCCAGTTACAGTGAACGAACAATATCCATTTGGCTACGGCTTATGAAGAATGAAAGGGGAGCTACAGGATGAGCTTGTCTCCGATGACACGCTATTTGGCGCTTGTGACAGAGCATCTGTCACGGCTGCATGAAGAAGAGGGAGAGGAAGTTCTGAAAGCTGCACGATTGGTCGCGGATCACATTAAGCAAGACAAGATCGTCTACGCTTACGGTCCTGGTGGACACTCCAACCTTGGGTCACAGGAAATATTTTTCCGAGCAGGCGGCTTGATGCACGTCTCCGCCATGCTTGACGAAGGCACGCTGCTAAGCGGAGGCGCACTTCGATCCATGGCGGTCGAACGAACGCCGGGATATGGTCGTATCGTGGTCGAAGACTATGGGCTTCAGGCAGGTGATCTACTGATCATCATTAATGCATACGGGATCAATTCAGCTGTCATCGATTCTGTGCTTGAGGCGAAGAAAAGAGGGGTCACGACGATCGGCGTCACTTCGGTTGAACACGCGAGGCTAACGCCCCCGGAACATCCCGCACGTCATCCGTCAAAGCAGAATCTGCATGACCTCGTCGACATCGTGCTGGATTGTCAAATAGGCGTTGGTGATGCCGTATTGGAAATTAACGGCTTGGAGCAGCGCGTAGGCGCCATTTCGACGTTTGCCAACGCGTTTTTATTAAATGCTCTGGTTGCAGAAACAGTTAACCTGCTTGTAGAGGAAGGCGTACAACCACCGATCTGGATGAGCGGCAACGCCTCCGGTGGAGATGAGTGGAACAGGCAGTTTATGGAACGCTTCAAAGGGCGGATCAAAAAGCTTTAGCTGGTAGGAGCTTGCCCACCTTCATAGCCCAACTGTTCGGATATCCGCAGCGCAGCTTCCCGAACCTTCAACCCGACTTCCTGATAAGACATGCTAGGTAACTCGCTTCGCAGTGCCGTTACGCTAATAGCGGCATAGATTTGGCCTAAATGATCGAAAATAGGCGCTGCCAAGCAGCGTATCCCGACTTCGGCTTCCTCGTCCTCAATCGCATAGCCGACGTCTCGGACATTTCCGAGAAATTTACGAAATGTATCAAGACTCGTGATCGTATGCTCGGTCATGGCGGGTAGTCCGTGCATCTCCACATATTGCGCGAGAGCGTCTTCCGGAACGTACGCGGCAAGCGCTTTGCCCACACCTGAATTATGGAGATGGAAGGATTGCCCCACTTCGGTTGAGAATTGCACAAAACCTGGACCTTTAACCTTTTCGATATAACTAGCTTTGCCGTTCTCCAACATCGCTAGATGCACCGTAAAGCGAAGCTCGGAAGCGAGTTTCTCCATGTAGGGGCGAGCGATATTGCGAATATCCAGCCTCGACAGCATTTCCATGCCAAAGTTGTATAAACGAAGCGTAAGTCTATACTTGCCATCATTCGTCTTTTGCACATACTTTAAGTCTTCCAGCGTGGTAAGAATCATAAAAATCGTCGATTTCGGGATCTTATTCACTTCGTAAATATCAGTAACGCCGAGCGGGACCGGAGAACGGGCAAGCATTTCGATGATCGCAAGACCTTTTTCGAGCGCCGGAACTGTGTATTTTCTTTTCATCATGTCAATCGTCCTTTTGTAATTTTGAATAGACTCAACTCAATTATAAACCTGAGTTCCACTCTCTTACAACTACCATAAAAACTAGCGTAAAGGGGAGGCTGTCGTTGAATTTCGATAGGATGGATGATCTGTACTCTTCCCACCGTTCTGCTATTTATGCTGGCAATGGGATGGTTGCGACTTCACAGCCGCTTGCAGCCCAAGCAGGTCTTGATATGTTAAAAAAAGGCGGAAACGCCGTAGATGCTGCGATTGCCGCAGCGGCTGCCTTGACCGTGGTGGAACCCACCTCTAACGGGATTGGCGGAGATGCGTTTGCCTTGGTCTGGTTTCAGGGGAAACTCCACGGCTTGAATGCCAGCGGGCCCGCTCCACTGCTGATATCCCTTGAATCGATGCTAGAAGCGGGATATGATCACATGCCCCTATATGGGTTTGGTCCAGTTACTGTCCCAGGTGCGCCAGCTGCTTGGGCGGAATTGGCTTCAACATTCGGGAAGTTACCATTAACAGAAGTGATGCAGCCTGCCATTCGCTATGCGGAAGAGGGATTTCCGCTTTCCCCAGTTGTTGGGAGCTCCTGGAAAGGAGCGATCGACTATTTTCGCGAACGTCTGCAAGGACATGAATTTCAATCTTTGTTTGATACGTTCGCACCCAATGGCAAAGTTCCGGGTATCGGAGAGATCTGGTCTTCACCAGATCATGCTAAGACGCTAAGGCTCATTGCAGAAACGAACGCCGATGCTTTCTACCGTGGGGAATTAGCGGAAAAGCTCGATCGATTCTCCAAGCAATATGGTGGATATTTACGCTTCGAGGATCTGGCGGCTTACAAGCCGGAATGGGTGAAACCAATCAGTGTGAACTATCGGGGGTATGACGTATGGGAGCTTCCACCTAATGGGAGCGGAATGGTGACGTTGATGGCACTGAATATGCTCAAAGGGTTCGAGTTCGAGCAGCGCGATAACGCTGCTACGTACCATAAACAGCTTGAAGCAATGAAACTTGCTTATGCGGATGGAAAGGCGTACATTTCTGATCCGCGAAGCATGTCCGTACGTCCGAAGGAGATGCTTTCGGATGCGTATGCGAATGAACGCCGCCGACTCATCGGATCGTCGGCGCTTCAACCTGCGCCAGGACGGCCGCCGCAAGGCGGGACCGTTTATCTTTGCACAGCGGATCGGGACGGAAATATGGTTTCCTTCATTCAAAGCAATTACATGGGCTTCGGATCCGGCCTTGTCGTTCCTGGCACGGGAATTGCCCTGCACAACCGGGGATACGGATTTACGATGGAGAAGAATCACCCCAACTGTCTTGAACCAGGCAAGAAGCCATATCACACGATCATCCCAGGTTTTCTTAGCAAAAATGGCCGAGCAGTCGGACCTTTCGGGGTAATGGGCGGCGCGATGCAGCCGCAAGGCCATCTCCAGGTCCTGATGAATAGCATCGATTTCCATCACAATCCGCAAGCGGCATTAGATGCTCCGCGGTGGCAATGGATAGAAGGGATAACCGTAGAGTTTGAACTGACAACTACACGAAGTATCGTCGACAAGCTGGCTAGAATGGGCCACGAAGTAAGGTGGTCTCAAAGCACAGGAAGCTTCGGCAGGGGGCAGATCATCTGGCGCTTGGATAACGGCACATTGGTCGGAGGTACCGAGCCCAGGACAGACGGTCAGATTGCAGCTTGGTAAGATGCAACAAACTTTTTGATTCAGGAGGCCTGCATCATCATGCAAATTAAAGAACTGGACACCCCGGTCGTCTTGATCGATCTAGAACGTTTGAACGCAAATATCAGCAACATGCAGCAGATCGCTGATTTGGGCAGGGTCCGTCTACGGCCTCATGCCAAAACACATAAACTGCCTGAGGTGGCTCGACTGCAGATCGAGGCTGGGGCGGTTGGCGTCACCGTCGCTAAGCTTGGGGAGGCGGAGGTAATGGCGGACGGAGGTGTTCGCGATATCCTGATCGCCTATCCGATCATTGGACGCCTTAAGATCGAGCGGCTGGCGGCACTGCTGCCGAGGGCGGCGATTACTGTTGCGGTGGAAAGCGAGGCAGGCATTGAGGCTGCGGCGGAAGCCGGCCGACTGGCTGGACGCCCAGTGGCGGTCCTGATCGAAGTGGACAGCGGCTTCGGGCGAGTAGGCGTAAAGCCGGATGCAGACATTTTACGTGCGATAGCTGCCCGCATCACGATGGAGCCGACGCTTAAGCTAAAAGGGCTGCTAACGTTCGCCGGTCAATCTTATGATACGGAAAGCGACGAGGAACGTCTTCGGATTGCAACGCAGGAGGCGGGGACCGTTGAACGACTTGCTGCATTGCTGGAAGCAGACGGCTACCCCATGGAGGTGGTAAGTGCGGGCTCGACGCCTACCAGTCGTTTCGTCGCCGGTTTACCCGGCGTCACGGAGCTGCGACCTGGGACCTACGTGTTCGGTGATCTGATGCAAGTGAAACTTGGCGCTCATGCGTTGGACCATTGCGCGCTTACTGTATATACCACCATTATCAGCCGGCCTGCGCCAGACCGTGCGGTTATCGATGCGGGAACAAAGTTGTTCTCGAGCGATGGAGAAGACTCGCCACTCGGGACTGGACGCGGCTATGCGGTCGGTCAACCGGACGTGACGCTCGAATGGATGACGGAAGAGCACGGCATGCTGCGTCTTGGAGAAGCGGCGCGCGATCTACGTATTGGCGATCGGCTTGCCTTCATTCCCGTCCATTGCTGCGGAGTTATCAGCATGACGGACCATGTCGCTGTTGTGCGTGGCGAAGAGGTCGAAGCATTCTGGAACGTTGCGGCGAGGGGGAAATTTCAATGACACTGTCCGAACGCAACTTGACTGAACTGGATGCTCGAATAGCCGCATGGGTGACATCGAACAAGGATGAGTTGATTAATCTGACATCCATGCTTATCCGCCAATCGACGGTAAATCAAATAGTTGATGGGACCGAACGGGAATGCCAGGTGCTGCTGCAAGACGTGATGCGGCAATGGGGACTCGAGACGGAGTTGTATTCGCCGGAGGATGTTCCAGGCTTTCGGGAACATCCCGCCTACTTCCCCGGCAAGGATTACCGCCACAGACCAAACGTTCATGGCAGGCATCGAGGGATGGGCGGCGGGCGTTCGCTTCTGTTCTCGAGCCATATCGATACGGCGGTCGTTGCGCCCGGATGGTCTGTTTCCCCGTGGGAGCCTTATGTCCACGAAGGGCGCCTTTACGGGCTGGGCTCCTACGACATGAAAGGGGGCTTGGCAGCTTCCATGATGGCCTTACGCTGCATAAGGGAACTCGGCGTACAGCTAGCCGGCGATGTCATTGTGGAATCGGTCGTCGACGAGGAGTTCGGCGGAGCGAACGGTACATTAGCCGGGCGAATAAAAGGTGTTCATGCCGATGCGGCCATCGTGCCAGAGCCGACGAATTTAGTCGTCTGTCCGGCTGCTCGCGGAGGAGCCTTGTGGCGATTGACGTTTCGCGGGAATACCGGGTTAGCCTTCAATGGGGAAGCGATTCATAATCCGCTTTTCGACGTCGGCCGATTTCTTGTTTTCTTGGAGCGCCATGAACGAGAAAAGAGTGGGCTGCCGGGACCTTCGCCCTGGTACGTGGAGCCAGCCTCGCTGCCGATCATCCCCACTCGGTTGGAGGCGGGGGACTTGCATGCAGCGCTGTGCGATGTGGGTCCCGAAGTCAGCCTACTCGACATTTGGGTCGAGTGCTACCCGGGGGTGACCGAGGAGGAACTACGCAGTGAGCTGGTTGCCGGTTATCGGGAGATGTTCGGTGATACGGTATCAATGCCAGAATTTGCGAAGCTCATCCGTTTTCTGCCGGGCTCGGCGTTGCCGCCCGAATCGCCTATTCTGGCAACCGCCATTCGGCAGACACAGCGGGTTCTAAATACTGCCCCGATCGTACGCGGGGCACCTTTCGCTTGCGACTCTTTCATGTTCAACCTACACAGCCCAACACCGGCTCTCGTGCTTGGCCCAAGCGGTGCCAATGCACATGCGGCAGATGAATTTGTCAACCTGGAGTCCCTGTACCATCTGACGGAGATTTACGCCCGCATCATCGTTGAGTGGTGCGGCCTCAGAAACGAATAACGAAATTCTAAGGAGGTAGCCTTCAATGAGAAAACCAGTTGTGACCGGTACTGCTTCCAAGGGAGACGGACCCTATTCACAGGCGATCCTATCAAGAGGTCATGTGCACGTATCCGGCCAAGGTCCACTTGATTTGGATGGTCGAATCATCGGCGTCTCGATAGAGGAACAGGCGGAGAAAACGTTAGAGAACGTACGCCGTATACTGGAAGCGGCTGGAAGTTCACTGGACGACGTCGTGAAGGTGAACGTAATTTTGTCCGATATGGCCGACTTTGAGCGGTTTAATTCGGTCTATCGAAGCGTGTTCTCCGCACCTTACCCAGCGCGCACTTGTTTCGGGGGTCAGTTAGACGGCATACTCGTCGAGATTGACGTCGTCGCTGAGATTGCAGAAGGGGAGGCATGACGATGCGCAGATTCGAAGGAAAAGTGGTCCTTATCACGGGGGCAGGGCGGGGAATCGGCCGAGCGGTGGCTGAGCGGTTCGCCCGCGAAGGTGCGGCTTTGGCCTTGGTCTCGAACGATGAAGCTAATTTATCGGAAACAGTCAAAGAGCTAGAGGAGGTCGCAACAGACATTCTCGCGGTTACAACGGACGTATCCGACACAGGCCAAGTCCGCGATGCCGTTGAACAGATCGTGCACCGCTTCGGAAGAATTGATATTTTGATCAACAATGCAGGGATTGCTTGGGAAGAATCAGTTCTAGATATTACTCCGGAGAACTGGCGCCGGATTATCGACGTGAATTTGAACGGGATGTTCTGGGTAGCTCAGGAGACGGCCAAAGTCATGGTTCGTCAGCAGGAGGGCGTAATCCTCAATATGGCCTCCACCAATGGACTCGTAGGCGAGGCGAAGTACGCGCATTACAACGCATCCAAAGGCGGTGTTGTGCTGCTGACGAAGACGATGGCGATCGAGCTAGGGGCTAGCGGCATACGTGTAAACGCGGTTTGCCCGGGCTACATCCAGACCCCGATGTCCGAAGCGATAGACGACACGCAGTTTGTCGAACAGTACGTTCGGGATAAAATCCCGCTTGGACGTACCGGCAAACCCAGCGATGTGGCCGGTGTATTCGCATTCCTCGCTTCAGAAGATGCGGCCTTCGTCACCGGCGAGTGCTTAGTGGTAGACGGTGGACAACTCGCATTCTAGAAGAGGGGGAGAACAAGTGAAACAGGTTGAAGAGAAGCTCGCACTTCTGGGCGGACCGAAAGCAGTTACTAAGTCGCATGAGAACTTGTTTCGCTGGCCAATCATCACGACCGAGGATGAAGAAGCAGTGCTGGAGGTGCTGCGGCGCGGCGGGATGTCAGGTACCGATGTCACCGAGCAGTTCGAACGGGAGCTGGCCGATTGGCTCGGAATCCCCTTTGCACTTGGCTTCCATAATGGAACTGCGTCACTGCAAGGGGCTATGTTCGGCTGCGGAGTTGGGGTCGGCGACGAAGTCATTGCACCAGCTCTTACTTACTGGGCGACCGCGATGCCAGCGTTCTCGCTCGGTGCCTCCGTTGTATTTGCCGACATTGATCCCGTAACACTAGGCCTGGATGCTGCAGATATCGAGCGGAAGATCACGAGCCGCACAAAAGCGATCGTGGTCGTGCATTACTTGAGCCATCCTGCAGATATGGACCCGATTATGACTGTAGCAGCTAAGCATGGGGTGAAAGTGATTGAGGATGTCTCCCATGCGCTAGGAGGCCTTTATAAAGGACGTCCGCTCGGCACGATCGGAGATGTTGGCGCCATGTCCATGATGACCGGCAAAGCGTTCGCGATCGGTGAAGGCGGCATGCTGGTGACGAGGGACCGGACCGTTTATGAGCGGGCAATCGCCTTCGGCCATTACGAGCGATATGGAACGAACATCGAATCGCCGGAACTTCAGCCCTACAGCGGGCTTCCGCTCGGCGGCATTAAGTACCGGATGCATCAGCTCAGTTCGGCGGTCGGCCGTGTGCAGCTGAAGTATTATGAAGAACGCATCGCTGAGATCGAGCGGGCGATGTCTTACTTCTGGGATGGGCTGAGCGGGCTGCCCGGCGTCAAACCGCATCGTCCAGAAGCAGAATCCGGCAGTCGCAACGGAGGGTGGTATGCTGCCCGTGGACGATACGAGCCGGAGGCGCTAGGCGGCCTGTCCGTGACTAGCTTTTGTGCCGCTTTGCAGGCAGAGGGAGTGCTCGGCGTAAGTCCGGGCTGCAACTTGCCACTGCATTTGCATCCTTTTTTCCATGATGCGGATGTTTACGGACACGGCAAACCGACGATTATAGCTCATGCCAACCGCGATTTGCGGCAACTCAGGGGCAGTCTGCCAGTGACAGAGTCAATCTCGGCACGATTGTTTGCGACTCCTTGGTTCAAGCATGAATGGCGCGATCATATCGATGAATACGTGCTGGCCTTCCGCAAAGTGATTGCCCAGCATCGGGAGCTGCTAGCCACCGACACCGGTAACCCGCCTACTTTAGGTGGATGGCACTTTTTCAATCACGACTCGCAAAAAAATTAATAGTTCGCCATTACTCTCCTAAATGGGACTTAACCTTTTTTCAGTAGAAACTAGCAAATACCCTCTCCTAATTAAACGTACTGAATAAGATAACGTATACGTTAATTGGAGGTGGGGAAGTTGATTCAACTGAATGGAATCGTAGGCGGAAATGCACCCGTAGCAGTGGGAGCTCGAAAAACAGTGCTGCTTCAGCAAATTGTGATTCGGGTAAAAAATCGTCAAAAGTTGGTTTTGAAAAATCTAAACTTTTTATTTAACAACGAAGCCTTTGCTATCAAAATAGAGGCTGAACCTTCACCAGGCGTGTTTATTGCAAGAGGTGGAGCCGGTGAACTAACTCCCAATAAAATACTGGTTAACAACACAACTGGGTCTGAACAGACGATATTCTTGCTTATTAGCGCTGTAAACACAGCCAATAACACCAGATCGTTAAGCCGTTCCGACAGCTGGCGTCTACTACTTCAACGTAAGTAAATGAATTCATGAATCTAGCCATCGCTAATGATAGCGGTGGTTTTCTTTTGGTCATTTGGTATTTTGACTACAATAATTAGGGATTCGATTATCCTATCCATTCAAGAGTTCCTATAAACTAAGAATATAATAAGGGTAGGATCCGATGAATATTCGTGTAGCAAGGAAACAGTAGGGAGCAGAAGCCACGTCCGGCGGCTGCTCCCTTTTAGTATAAAAGGTATGAGAAATGTTCGTATCGGCTTCCTAAAGGTATAAGAAGAAATAATCAACCTTGTTTTTTCACACCCTTGAACCATACTGCTTTAATCGATAGCGTATCTGAGATATCGGTAGTCGGGTCACCATTGACCAGTACTAGGTCAGCACGCATACCTTGGGCAATACGACCACGATCATGAAGACCAAATCGGCGGGCTGGTTTGGAGGTAGCCGATTGAAGGGCTTCTATTGGAGTGAATCCGGCTGCTACCAGTAACTGCAACTCATGATGCACACTAGCTCCATGAGCAAGACCACCAAGGTTCGGAACAGGGACAGGGGCAACATCTGTTCCGACAAGAATATCGACTCCGGCTCTGTGAAGATCCATCACATTTCTAAAACTATTTTCTAAATTGCCCTGTGGGAATGTATTAAAGCTCGAGTTCAAAATATCGATCCAATCCGGACTTAATTTGGAATGAACACGTGGATCATTGGCCAATTGTAATGCTGGGTTCCCAAGAATAGATGAGTTCAAAACCAAGCACGGTGTAACAAACGCGCCAGAATCCACGATGGATTGCACTACCTGCGGTGTGTAATCGGGCCTATCGATAAACAGGTGGCCCAACCCGTCCACGCCAAGATCGATGGCAGTTTGGGAAGAATGAGCAGTCAAGACGTGGGCTATGACGATTTTATCGAATTTGTGGGCTTCTTCGACCGCTGCTTTTAGAATCTCGTCACTTAGAACAGGAAGTCCAGGAGCGCCCATGACTGTTCCTTCTTCAATCATTATCTTTATATAGTCGGCTCCATTCTCCACTTGGGTGTGCACATGTTTAATCGCTTCTTCCACCGTTGTAACTTGCGGCACTTCTTCGTGATCGTGAGCGTATGCGGCTAGCATAGCTTCCCGGTCTTCCTTCGATAACTTCTCCAATTCCTTTAATACGAATTCTGGAATTTCATCCCCATCTGGCAACAATTCATCTGGATGACCACCAGGAGCAGTGACAGCTGTACCTGCAGAACGGACATCGGCGATGTCTTCCGTATTCTTCAATTGGATCGCACGTCCTCTTGCTGTAAAGTCACCATTCATTTCAAGTTCTGTCGTCACCCCGAAATTTAGAGCATCCCGTAATCCACCAATGGACGTATGAACATGCGCATCAATTAAGCCAGGCAGTAATGTTGCATCTTCAGCATCGATGATTGTTGCATTCGCCGGAATGTCCCCACCAACTGCAACTATGGTTTCCCCATGAATCAGAACACTCCTTGATTCTAATACTCTTTCTCCATCGAAAATGCGCACATTCGTAATTGCAGTTAATAGGTCTGCAGATAAGCTTTGGACTATATGCTTCATATTGTTATTCCTCCTCAATTCGTCTTACAACAATTCGAAGTATAACTGTTAGGTTACTAACTGTCAATTAACTATCATTTCAATTGACATGATAGCTGGATATTTGTATAGTTTACTTACTAACAGTTAGTTTTCTAATAATATGAGGAGGTAGGTTCATGAAGCCTCGCAAAAATACACCTTATCTGGATTTGTTTCAGGTTATTGGCCTTAAATTAAAGAAAAAAGCGGATGAAAGCATAAAAGAGCTAGGTTTAAACGCTCAACAAGGAAAAATAATTGGCTATATTTATGAAAACCAAGAAACTGAATTAATTCAGAGAGATCTTGCTGATCGGTTTCATCTGCGCGGAGCTAGCATAACAGGGATGCTTCAAGGACTTGAGCAAAGAGGATTCATCGAGCGGAAAATTCCAGTCAACAATGAACGACAAAAAAATATCTATGTATTGCCCAAGGCCGTTGAATTAATTGATGACTTTAATGAATCCTTCCAAAAAGTGGAGGACGAAATCGTAGAAGTCCTTACCGAAGAGGAGAAACAAATCTTGAAGGACTTGTTGATCAAAATTAATGAACGCTTATAAAAGATACAAAAAAGAGCTCGGCATTTAAGCCAAGCTCTTTGTGTACCATCATATTGTTCGACTAAACTTCTACCTTGGTATCCGCTTCCGCGGCAGTTTCTTCGACAGTTGACTCAAGTGTCTCATCTAGCTTCTGAGCTACAAGGATGTTTACCAGAATTGCCTCTGGATCTGTTAAGATCTCTACATCTTTGCCCGCTTCCAAATCGGAAACATGTAATTTATCGCCTATACCCAGCTTGCTGATATCTACATCCAAAGAGCTAGGCAGCTTATTCGGCATACAGCGAATCATGACCTCATGCATCTCAACCTGCAGCATACCGCCTTCTTTGGTACCGATTGGCTCACCGATGAAATGAACAGCCACAGCGGTATCCAGCTTTTCTTTCATATTAATTTGCAGAAAATCGACATGCAGCAATTGTCCATTTAAACTGTCCTTTTGAACTTGGTGAATCATCACGGGATGCTTTTTCTTGGAAGGGAGAACAACTTCCAAAATCGCGTGCGCATTGCTTTTAAGTGCGGCTCGGATTACTTTCTCCTCAACGGCTACATGCTCGTTTTTCATTCTGCTGCTGTAGACAACTGCTGGAATTTGTCCTTGATGTCTCATCTTTTTTAACCTACTGGTACGGTCTAATAGTTGGATAGAATTACTCAATTCGAACACCTCCTGAATGATTGCAAAAGCAGCTAAAAGCCCTATTATTACATACCCAATTCAGAGATAATTGAAACACTTGATTAAATTTCACAGGATATTTCTCATGTAGCAATAAAATGGAGATGAGGCATAACCATCATGATTTCTTTACGCAATGTTACAATTTCAGATCTAGAACAGCTGATTATTATTGAGAACGATGGCTTCTCGAAAGAAGAGGCCGCTACAAAAGAAGCATTTGTAGAAAGGATTACATTAATCCCAGATACGTTTATTGTGGCTGAAGAAGCTGACGAAATCCTTGGTTATATGAATGGACCGATCATTTCGCAGCCCTATATAACAGATGATCTATTTAAGGAGATTAATGAGAATCCAAAGCGTGGAGGGTATCAGAGTATTTTGGGACTAGCAGTGTCCAAACAGGCTAGAGGTCGAGGAATTGCCAAGATCTTACTTGAAGAAATAGAGAAGCTTTCAGCATATAACGAAAGAGATGGAATCACGCTAACATGTAAATTGGAATTAGTATCTTTTTACGAAAAACTCGGGTTTGTTAACCATGGCTTATCGGAATCACAACATGGTGGCGTAAGTTGGTACAACTTGCTTAAATTACGAAGAAGTATATGAAGTTGATTTATTCAGCATAGAGGCTGCCAAACAGTTATTGTTTGGCAGCTTTTTCATTTAACAAACAATTTGATAATTAAAATTCCAAGATATGCATGAATGCTTGTTCGACATGACATCCTAACAATATATGTAAAAGGTGAGAGGAGCAAGGCCAGTGGCAGAGTACCTATTTGTATTATTGTTATTGGCCTTGTACATAGCCTTATATCGCTACGATTGGCATCGAATGGAACGAAAGTCGTTCTTATGGTGTTGTGTACTTGGGTCTCCTTCGCTTTATTTGATCATCTTGTTCTTGTATCACCCGGCATGGCCGAGCCCCGGGCAATTGTTGGATTGGCTGTATGGGTACCCCTCCGATGCCATCGTAGCCTTTTTCGACTCCATCAGCGGTTCTTAAAGAACGGAGAATACTATGAACAATCGCCTATCCATCCTAACGTCAGGACAGATGGCGAGCCTGTTAATCGCAGTAACAATGGGTTCTGCCATTATTTATATCCCCACGCCACTTGTAGGATTCGCAGGAAATACTGCCTGGATCTCACTCATTGGCGCATTTGGTTTTGGTACCCTTGTACTGGCTTGTACAATGTATCTACATCACAGTCATGGCGGAGTAGGATTAGTTGATTATTGCGGTAAACTGATTGGAAAAATTCCCACCTATGTCGTCATGTTACCGATTGTCTTGATGCTCCTTTTTGCAACGTCTGCGATTGTAACCGGCATTGGCGATTTTTTCGCAAGCAGTATGATGCCGAAGACGCCTTCTTATATCTTCTGTTCCATAAGCTTAATCGTGTCTGCTTTAACGGCAAGAGCAGGAATTGTCATTGCGGCACGCGTATTTGTGCTACTTGTTCCCGTTATGTTTGTATTTACGCTGATTGTACTGATAATTGCATTTCCAATTTATGATTGGGGAAGACTCCTGCCTATCCCAGATAAGGGAATGGGAGATCTCCTTCATGGCTTTTATGTAGCTGCAGGATTCCCTTTTGGCGAGGTATGTCTGTTTCCATTGTTTCTGTCTTTCGCTGCCAAAGATCAGACAAACATACTCTATCGCAGATTGTTTCTCGCTTTCACGCTTACAGGTGCGACGATGGTTATTGCCACCGTATGCACAATCGTGGCTTTTGGCCCAGCAGCAGGTCACCTCAGTTATTCCCTCTATCAGCTTGCGAGTAACATTCAAGTGAATGGAAGCAATGTTCGAATCGAGGCGATTGTAGGCATCGCTATTATTGTAGGATCCTATATGAAAGCGACGCTCTATTTATTTGCGTTAAATAAACTGATGGTTCGTTTAACAAATGTGAGCAACACGTCTGCTTATGTGTACCCTGCGTCTTTGTTATGTACGATGCTGTCACTCACGTTATTTTCAGGGCCGGCAGATTTTCAAAACCAAGTGTATACGATTTGGCCATTCACGGTTATTTTTGTCGGTTGTACATTAATTTTTGTATTAACCGTGCTGACTTGGGTTAAAGGCATCATCTCTAATCGTCAGAAGGTGAACGAGACATGAATAACTCCGAAGATTATTCGGGAATGCTCCAAGCAAACCTTCAGTTCAATAGAGAAATATTAGAACAGGCATTCTTGAATTGCCAAGACGTTGTGTTTGAGTTACGCAAGTACGGCAGTGAGCTTACTTATTCGGTGTTGGTGGGGTATTGCAGCTCGCTGATTGCCGATGATAGTGACAGTTATTTAATCAAAGTACTTAGTGACCTTGCTACTGTTCAATCAGCAGATCCTGCTTCCATTGATCCCGAGGACATTGCATACTTTTTCAGTCAATCCGGGGCGACATCTTTAGGATTATCCATCATTTCCGAAGTGAAAACAGTTGTGGAGCTAGTCCTGCAGGGACATGTGGTCCTGCTTTTTGACGGGTGGAATTGTGGGGTTGCCTATAAAGCAATTACGTTCGATAAACGTCAGGTGAATGAACCGGTAAGCGAACCTGTAGTTCAAGGACCTCGGGAAGGAACAGTCGAGTCGATCGGTATCAATCTTGGCATGATTCGGCAACGAGTTCAGTCTCCACAGCTTAAGATTGAATTTATTACAGCTGGGAAAACGTTTAGGACGACCATCGCCTTTTGCTACCTAGAGGGTGTTATTCATCCAGACATTTTGGAGGAATTTCGCAACCGAATGGAAGGAATTGAGCAGTATGATGTTCTTGAAACGTCTTATATTCAGGACTGGTTACAAGACTCTTCCTATACACCTTTTCCGCAATACCGCAATACCGAACGAACAGATGTCATCGCAGCTGCTTTAATGGATGGGAAACTTGCCATACTGGTAGACAATTCGCCGACAGTTATGATCGCTCCGGCTTTTTTGGTTGATTTTATCAGTACAGGTGAGGATTACTATGTTCGTACGATTTTTGCTTCGATGATTCGTTTGGTGCGACTTCTGGCATTCTTCATCGCACTTACACTGCCGAGTATTTATATCGCTATGTCCACGTTCCATCCCGAATTAATCCCTTCCGTCTTATTACTTGCAATTTTAGATACGAGGGAAGGAATCCCTTTTCCAGCATTCTTTGAAGCCTTGATCATGGAGGTATCATTTGAGTTACTGCGAGAAGCGGGAATTCGGCTTCCAAGGCCAGTCGGCTCCGCTGTTAGTATTGTAGGTGCTCTAGTCATTGGTCAAGCTGCAATTACAGCCAAAATTGCATCGCCTATCATGGTCATAGTCGTCGCTTTGACGGGTATTGCTTCGTTTGCAATTCCGCATTACGACATTGCCATTGCTATCCGTGTTCTTCGCTTTCCGTACATGGTTGCTGCATCGCTCCTCGGTGGTTTTGGACTGATGGTCATGTTTCTGCTCACGCTATTGCATTTAACATGTTTGCACACATTAGGTCAGCCCTATTTATCTTCGATCGCACCATTCAAAGCAAGGGATATGAGAGATGTTGTGGTCCGAGCTCCCCTTCGAATATTTATGAAATCCCCCCGAAATCGGCGTTTGCTTAACTCAGCATCACCTCGCAGAAAGAAGTGAGAACAGGGATGACGAAGCGATATGTACGTGTAGGGATTCAGTTGTTGCTTTATGGACTTAGCATAAGCCTACTTGGTGGCTGCTGGGATAAGAATGAGTTGACACAATGGGGTTTTGTTCAGGCTGTGGCCATTGATCAGACAGATAAAGGGGGATACCTTGTCACAACGCAAATCTATCGCCCTGGTTCATCAGAATCGAGAAATAATAAAGCAACGAAAGGCATATCTTACCTAACGATTTCGAGTGAAGCTTCGACCATTTCGCTAGCCGCGGCGCATATTTCGGGGAAGCTCGGAAGGAAGCTGCAATGGAGCCATATGCGTGCGCTCCTCATTAGTGAGAAGATGGCGGCAAATCGAAATATAGGTGATATTCTGGATTTCTTCTCGCGTTCTCAAGGTCCTCGAGGTGCTGTCGCGGTGATGACAACAGAGGGAGAAGCGGGCCGCTTTCTTCTTGTTGATCCCGTTATTGAAAATACAATTGGCCAACAAATGAAAACAGTAGAAGAGATGTCCAATACACTGACGGGTATGGCCTCCAAAGTTTCTCTGCTTGATCTTGATATCCTTGCGCAATCGCCTCGTTCTGTGACGCTGCTGCCACATCTTCGATTGCTTCGGCAAGAGCATTCGCTCTTTATCATTGATGGCATGAACGTATTGCGATTCCCGTCCGGTACAATCGATCAAGGCTTTATTACAGCCGAAATCGCTGATAGTATTCTGATGATTCGTGATGAATTTAATGAGGGATTAGCCACAATACCTTGCGAGGGTACCAATGATAAATTGCATGCGCCAAGCGGGGGCGATTCTTATTGGATTTACAAAGAGCAAACAACGCTTCATGTCTCTTCTGTCGACGACATGCCCTTCATTGAGATTCATCTTGAAGTCGATGGGAAAGTTGGGGAAATGAGCTGCTCTAGTATCCTTACCAAAGAGGAGCATCAGCTTTTCATCAAACGAATTGAGCAGGCGATTCATAAAGACACGATGGAAGCTATTCAAAAGGTACAGAAAATGAAGGCAGACGTGCTACTGGTGGATCAGAAACTCCAGAGGAGATCTCCTCAACTATGGAAGAAGTGGTCGGAGGATTGGGATGAACGGTTCTCACAGGCAAAAGTTTCTGTCACTGTAAGAGCAAGATTGACAGATACAGGGATGAATGCAGGTAGCCCGATGGCAGTTCCCCCTGAGCAATAAGAAATTCAGCTGATACGCTAAAGCGTTCGAAGAACTACCTTGTAGTCCTTTGAACGCTTTTTATCATGTATTGTGTTAAAATTAAACCCATATTACTGAATTGAGGTTACTCGATGCATCGTAAAATCCGAAGAAATCTAGTAGTTTATCTAAGTCTTTGATATCGATGATATCATTTTAAATACAGTAGGATTTTTCATTGGATTTGCATTATATGAAATATGAAATGCTCTGGGTAAATTCAGAATGAAAACGTAGGAGTTGGAAACAATGGAGCTGGTTTGTTCCGCGTCGGAAACATTGAAATATGGTGAAGGCATTTGTTACGCAAAGGCTAATCTTCTATGTTCGATATTACGAAGAGCAGGCATACCTACAGGATTCTGCTATCAACGACTTACAATCGGGGACACGCTAGATACAGGCTATTGTATTCATGCATTAAATGCTGTTTATGTTCAGCAATTGGGAAAGTGGATTCGACTGGACCCCCGTGGCAATAAACCAGGAATTCATGCAGAATTCTCATTGGACGAAGAAATACTTGCTTTTCCAATTCGCGAACATTATGACGAGACTGATTATTTGACCATATACAAGTCTCCTAATGCCAAGACACTTGGAGCACTAAAGAGTAACACTAATTGCATGCATATGTATCTTCATGGACTCCCCGATCAATTGTGATCATTAAGATAACGAAGCGTAATAACTCAACAATCTCTCACGAACGGCAGCCGCAAACTTAGAATTGGACTGAAAACTATGGATGTGCAACGTACAGCTTCGTCGTGTTGCGGCTGAAATGGATGATGAACATAGAGAAAACTTAGTGACAGATCTTGGAGGATGGGGCTCCTGGATTAATGGCGGTGGCTGGTTAACCGTTAATCAGATTCGAGTCGATTTTCTATTCCGTGATCTCAATAAAGTATCACAAGTCATTGAAGCATGTAGCTGGGGAGATGTAACCATTGATTATCAACCAGGTCATCCCCATGGATTTGCCAATTCAATTTATATGGCAGAAACCGCGTTATGTAAAGTGTTATGGGATCCTACTGATCTTATTGAAAAATTGAAGAATAAAACAACCCCATACCCGTCTGCTTTTAAGGAAGCGACTATCCGGAAGTTTTTATGGGAGGCAACATTTGCTTTCGAAAATGCTAATAAAGGAATCTACAAACAAGATCTACCCTATATCGCTGGATGCTGCTTCTGATCCGTTGCTTGGTTGAATCAGGTTTTATTTGCTGTAAACGAGTCCTACTTGATGAATGAAAAAGGAGCAACTGCCATTGCCGATACATTTCGCATCGTGCCTATGAGATACTCCCAGAGAATTAATCAGATTTTCACTTTAATCACGGAGGATCAAGAAAGTTTAAAGAAAGCTATCAGCATAATGAGCGAACTTGTTCAGGAAACAGAATTATTAATGGATTTTAAATCGTATATTATAAAAGGAGAACATAGTGAGATCTGAATCCAAACTTCGCACACTTGCATTAGTTGCAGTTTTATTAATCTCTATATTCCCACTTATTCTAAACTCATTAAGTCTATTTATTTCAAAAACGATTGTTTCTGAAACTAGCTCTGATTCACAATTTTTATCTAGTATAATATGGGAAATTCTTTCATTGGGAGTACTTTATTTAGTTTTGAAAAAACAGGGGAGAGATTTTAAAGATATAGGTTTTAAATTTCGTAAAGTAGATATTTTACATTGTATCCTGCTCTTTGTCGGAATCTATATTATGTATATAATTTCTCTTGCAATCTCACCAAATTTTGGACAGACACCTAATAATATTGGTTTCTTAAAGACAAATATATCAATATTCTACATACTATTTATTTTTATTAATCCTTTTTTGGAAGAACTAATTGTTAGAGCATATGTCATAACAGAGGCGAAGTATTTACTTAAAAATGAAGAAATTTCAGTTCTAATAAGTACAGTAATTCAAACATCTTATCATCTCTATCAAGGACTAATACCTGCTTTATATGTAGGATTAATGTTCTTTGTTTTTTCAATATATTTTGCGAAGAGTAAGCGGATCGTACCTGTTATTATAGTACACTTACTTTTTGATCTTATAGCAATGTTAGATTTGGGTAAGAGTAGAATACATTCTTAATAATTTATGCAATATGGCAATAGAGGATGCTCAAGCATTTGAGGTGAAATTTGATTTTACTGATGAAAGTATATATAAACTTGAAGAAATACTTGATTATTATTCAGTTGAATTAAGTAATAGCATCAAAGGAGAAGAACCAACAGAAAAACAAATATTCTCTATGGCATTCTATCTGGGGCGTCTATGTAGGTGAAGTTATGAGGATAAAAGTCGGTAAGCCCTGTAAATGGGTTTATGTCTACGACGAAATATTGCTAAGTGAAAATGGAGCAGAAGCTAATCCAATAGGTAAAGCATATAAAAGAATAGTTAATGGTTCAGAGGAAAGTGTAATTTCCTTTTATCATATTATTACAAGTGAACTAATTAATAGTATTAAATGATTACTATGAATTAACACAATACATACTGAAAAATGGAATGGTTTTGTCTTTTTTGAAATCTGGTACACGTTGACCTAGGGGACACGATCTAATAGATCCGCTAGAAAAGGAATGAGGCTGATTCGCATAGGAACAGCTTCTTTCCTTTTTTATTTGAATTTCTTCAAACCGACCAGCGTAAGCTTAATTCACATGGTTCAGGTGGACATATTAAAATCAACTTCTTCGATGAATTCGATAATTTCCCCATTGGGGCTGTGAATAATCGCATTCTTGATATGTAGAGGAGGCTCACCAAGAGTAAGATGAGCAGGTTCGATAAAAGCTTTTGCTCCATGAGCAAGGGCTTTTTGAAATATGTCATCTACATCATCCACATAGAAAGCGAAATGTAACATTGCTCCGTGTGCGATATCTTCTTCAGACATAGCTTTCTTCCCTTGGGCGGGAATGACTGCATCATTATCAAAGATCTCCATGCAAGATTTGCCATCAGGTGAAATCAACATGGAAGCTTCTTTAATTTGAAAGGAAGGTAAACTCCAAGAATGACCTAACTTAAACCCTAATACTTCCGTATAGAAATGTATCGTTGCTTTATAATCTTTGGCTTGGATCGCTACATGTGATAGGCCCTTTACACTCATTTATCATCGCTCCTTTTTTAATATATTGATTATAGTGGGAATAAACCTTGTTATACATATGAAAAGTAAGTGTTTTATTGTAAAATGGTTATTAAAAATAAGATATATTAAGTTAATTGGTTTATTATATTAAAATGGGACGGGGGTTAAGGTATGGAACATCCTATAGATGACATTGATAAAAAAATCATGGCATTACTTCAATACAACGCACGAATGTCCATTTCTCAAATCAGTAAAGAGGTTTCGATGTCGCAGCCATCCGTTAAAGAAAGAATAACCAAGTTAGAAGAGAAGAATATCATATCTGGGTATAACACTGCTTATAATTTACGGGTTATGAATCGAGGTACAACCACTTTTATTCTAATAAAGACAGAACATTGCCAAGCATTCACTAATTTCTGTGAAAATGCGAGGGAAGTGACTGATTTATTTCGCATCAGTGGAGAATTTAATTATCTCGTTAAGGTACAAACTTCATCGATTGAGGAGCTGGCTGAGTTCCAAGATTCCCTTATTAAGTTTGGGCCCTCGAAGTCTCATATCAGTATGAAAAATATTATTGAAAATAGGGTTATACTTTAATTGCAGGTAAAGCAACTGAATAAATCACTATACTTCGATTAAACCGCAGATTCTGCGGTTTTTATATGATCTTAAAAGTAATTTTTACAATTAGATTGACAAAATGGATAGTTAAAGATATAGTTCGAATTATTAATAGTAATTATTACTATTTAATTGCACGCCCCCTTAAATAGTAATTTTTACACTTAAAAAGTACATTGCAAAGGAGGATTGCGGTGGGGAAACAGATCGTTGATTTCGTGAAGTGCAGTCCAACCCAAAACATGACGATTTTGGTTAAATCGAAACATCCGACAGATGCGTATACACACATTGCTTCAAAGCTCATGTCATATGATAGTGTGTACGCAGAGCAAGTTGGATATATTGAAACGCCTGTTAACAGGGCAGCAGCCGCTCATTTGCAAATGGCCGGGGGTGAGTTCTGTGGGAATGCGTGCATGGCCTTGGCTGCTTTTATTGCTTCTGAGAAAAGCATGATGCCCAACGAGTGTACAGAAATTATATTAGAAGTCTCTGGCATTGATACATTATTAAATTGTTCAGTGAGGAGAATAGCAGCAGGGTATTCCTGCAGCGTTACGATGCCAACGCCACAACTCATCGAAGAACGAATCATCCATTATGAGGGCGACGAATTGGTTGTCACCATCGTGAGATACCCCAATTTTATACATATGGTTATTGAAGCCGATGAATTTCATTCATCCATTAAAGGTAAAGCGGAATCCTTGGCTAAATTGCTTGGTTTGACCATGGGAGCTAATTTAATCGGTATTTTACTCTATAAGGTGAAAACGAAGGAATTAGCGCCTCTCATTTATGTTCCTCAAGTAGACAGCATGATTTGGGAACGCGGATGTGGCTCAGGCACAGCTTCTATTGGCGCATATTTGGCTTGGAAGCATAAAGAAAAGATCTCTGCTGCAATCAAGCAGCCTGGCGGCATCATACAAGTTCATGCCAATTATCAGGAAGAAGACACGGCGAGTCTTCGTATAGAGGGTATCGTCAATATTGTCGCACAAGGGAAAGCATTTATTGAAATATACAATTATATTGCGTAGGAGGTAAGAGAGTGCAGTCTACCTTAACATTTCAAACATCTTTGGAAAAATATTATGAAGATTTTGATGTATTGGTGTCAGGTTATGATCAAACCCTTGCTCACAGTTTAGAATTAGAGGATTTAATCAATAGATATTCCACTTTTATAACAACTCCTAGCAACAATGAGCTATGGGAACGGTTAAAACTGGATAAACGCGAGGAATTAACCCGACTCGGAGAAGCACTAAGAAGAACATCGGCACGTGCTGTTGCCTATATGGAGAAATATCGTGCATTTAGGTTGCAACATGGGATGAATGAGATCTCTACCTATTTTACAAATATTGAAACTTGCATCGAACAAGAGTTTGGAAGTTCTCAGTTAACCTCGGATTCTAAAGTCCTATTCATTGGTTCTGGTTCCTTCCCGATGACACCGCTGTTGATTGCTAGGCGAACAGGAGCAGTCGTTGTGGGCATCGATATTGATAAGGAGTCTGTTGCACTTGGTAAGCTAGTTGTTGAAAAACTGGGACCACAGTTCAACATCCAATTGGAAAATACAGTCGTGGCAGATTTGCCTTTTACCAAAGAAGCAACACACATCATTTTCAGTTCAACCGTACCCATTAAATATGAACTATTAGATCAATTACATGAATTAACAAACGATAGCGTAGTGGTAGCAATGCGTTATGGGAATGGGCTAAAATCTCTTTTTAACTACCCCATGAAAGAAGTAGATAAACGAAAATGGGTACTGGTAGATACGATTGTACGTAAAGATCAAGTGTTCGATATTGCTTTGTACATAAAAGCTTAACTTGTTTATACGATGAGAAGGAGGTAACCATGAGTGATTTAAAGCGAATCCTGCTGTTAGGCACAGGACCTGTAACGTTTCAACTTGCCCTGTGTTTAAAGAATCGGCTTCCTTGCTATCTCGGAATTGCTGGAAGAGTATCTGCCCGTTCTGAACATGTATTCGATGCGCTTGCACAAAGCAATCATCAGGTTCGTGTAAGTATTCAAAATGAAAAGCACCGCGCATTGGAAGGCAATTGCTTCGTCGATGAGGTTTTCAAAGGATACGATGCTGTAACAGGTGATTGGGATACGTTGGTTATTGCAGTAACTACAGATGCTTATATCGAAGTTCTGAGTCAGTTAAGCGAGGAAATGATTACAGGTATAAGATGTATTATTTTGGTTTCGCCTACTCTTGGATCCAATTGTTTAGTCCGCAATTATATGAATGCATGGCATACAAATGTTGAAATTATTAGTTTTTCTACATATTTGGGTGATACTCGGTGGTTAACGGGAGGTTCGCAGCAACCTCATGTCCTGACAACCGCCGTGAAGAAGAAAATTTTTGCGGGATCAACCCAATTACACGCTACGAATCTCAATGAGTTACAGCAACTTTTTGAACAATTAAACATTGAACTAGTTATTCTGGAGACTCCGATTGAGGCGGAAACGAGAAACATTTCTTTATATGTTCACCCAGCACTTTTTATGAATGAATTTTCACTAGATGCGATCTTTACGGATTCAGGTGCTCCGAAATATGTCTATAAAATGTACCCAGAAGGCCCGATTACGCAATATGTAATTCGGGATATGCTGAACCAATGGAAAGAAATCATGACACTGCTAGATGCTCTGAAGATCAAGCAGCTAAATTTGCTTCAGTTTATGACAGATGATAATTATCCCATCAGACTTGAGAGCATCTCACGACATGATATTGAACATTTCAATCAATTCGACACAACCCGACAAGAATATCTATTGTACATTCGCTATGCTTCACTGCTCATTGATCCTTATTCCGAGCCAGATGAAGCGGGTAAATATTTCGATTTCTCAGGGGTTCCGTTCCGAAAATTATTTGTCAATAGGGAAGGGGAGTTGGACCTCCCCCGCATGCCCAAAGAAGATTATTACCGCACCAAAATTATTCAGGGCATGATGACCAATTTGGGTTTGCCATGTCCCACTATTACGAAGTTTCTGAATACATATGAGCGAAAACTAGAGGAAGCAGCTCAATCCTATCCGCATCATAAACTTTCTCCTGCCTTTGAGATTCAAAGCTTTAGCAGGGATATAAACCGGATTAACAATGCACTATTTTTATAATACCAGGAGGAATTTCAATGAATAAAGGGTTAATTAAGCTACAAATCTTGCTTGTATGTGTATTTGTTATTGTTCTTGCAGGATGTAGCAGCGATCAAGAAACGGCATCGAGTTCGACAGCAGTTCCATCGGATAGCCCTAAGCATTCAGAACTGATCTATGCAACAGCGAAAGATATCAATGACATTAATCCACATTTGTATACGGGGTCTATGCCCGCTCAAGGGATGATCTTTGAATCCTTAGTTGAAAATACGAGCGAAGGCATCAAGCCATTGCTTGCGGAATCTTGGGATATTTCCAAGGATCAAAGGGAATACACATTTCATTTGAGAAAAAATATTACATTCCATGATGGTGAACCGCTAACTGCTTCTGCTGTGAAACAAAACATAGACGCCATCCAGGCCAACGCTGCTAAACATGCTTGGATCAAGCTATCAACCAAGATTGTAAACACTGAAGTTCTGGACGAGTATACCTTGAAATTGATATTGTCGGAGCCTTATTCACCAGCCTTACTTGAATTATCCATGACAAGACCTTATGTTTTCATATCTCCCAAAGATTTTGTTAACGGGGGGACGAAAGACGGGGTAAAAGGTTACCATGGCACAGGTCCTTATATGATGGCTGAACATAAAACGAATGAATTTGCAACTTTTGAAGCCAATAAGAATTACTGGAATGGCGAGCCGAGCATCAAGAAAATTACAGCTAAGGTACTACCATCCGGTGAAACAACACTCTTGGCCTTGCAAAAAGGAGAAATCAATGTTGTATTCACGGATGATCGAGGCACAGATAGCATTGATGTCGAAGCAATGAATAAATTAACGACTTCAGGTAAGTATCAACTAGTCCGAAGTGAACCCATGAATACGAAAATGATTGTCGCCAACAGCAGCAGGTCTAGCAGTCCGGTTAGTGAAACTGCTGTGCGTGAAGCCATCTGGTACGCAATTGATCGGGAAACCATTAGTAAAACGATTATGAATGGAACGGAGACTGCCGCCAATGCACTATTTTCCTCAAATGTTAATTATGCGGACGTCGATTTAAAGAAGCGTGACTTTGATCCCGAAACAGCTAAAAAGAAGTTGGAACAAGCAGGTTGGAAGTTAGAGAGCGGCGCTGCAAATAGAACCAAAAACGGTAAGAAACTGACGATGAACGTGTACTATGACAGCAACTCCCCGTCTCAAAAAACGCAAGCCGAATTTATTCAAAGCTCATTGAAAAATGTTGGTATCGGATTGGAACTGAACGGTGAAGATTCCACGTCTATCGCAAAAAGAAGATCGACAGGCGACTACGATTTACTGTTTAACCAAACCTGGGGATTAGCATATGACCCTCAGAGCACGATAGCAGGATTTATCTCGGAGTCCGCTTATTTGCATACGACCAAAGGGATTGCCAAAGCGGCTGATCTCTACAAAAAAATTGATGAAGCAGCCCTATCAACGGATGAGAGCACTAGAAAGTCGCTGTACGCCGATATTATGAAGATGGTTCATGATGAAGCCGTATTTATCCCGCTTACCAATGGCAAAGTGACTGTTGTGGCACCCAAGAATGTAAAAGGCATTTCATTTAAACAAACGCAATTTGAACTGCCGTTTGAGCGATTGAAGATTGAATAACAAAGGAGAGTCTACTCTTGGGAAGGTATATGGTGAAAAGGCTGTTCTTCTCCATCCCGTTGCTTCTGATGATTTCGTTCGTAACGTTTGTATTCATTAATCTCTCGCCGATGGACCCCGCTGAAACCATCCTTCATGCAAGGGATATACCCCAAATCACAGATGAACTCATTGCTCAAACCAAAGACGAGTTGGGTCTTGATAAGTCATTTATCGTTCGATATTTTCACTGGCTCATGGACTTCGTACGATTAGATTTCGGGAACTCATATACAACAGGCAAACCGGTATGGTCTTTGCTGGCACCGGCATTTCTAAATACATTCAAACTCACATTTGTTTCTTCGGTCGTCATTATTCTATTATCGATCCTGCTTGGGATTGTATGTGCACTGAACGTAGGGAAGTGGGTCGACAAAACAGTCAGAGGGATTTCATTTTTCCTAACATCCATGCCGCCATACTGGCTAGGTTCACTCCTGATCTGGTATTTCTCCGTGAAATTGGACTTGTTACCGACGAGCGGCATGCAATCCTATCAGAGTTATATTCTTCCCGTTTCCGTCATCTCAATTGGTTATGCTGGGATTTACTTCCGAAATGTCAGAAGCGCGATGTTAAGTAATTTAAATGAAGACTATGTGCTCTACGGAAGAGCTTGCGGCCTGTCCGAGAGGAAGATTATTAAGCATATTGTAAGAAATTCCTTGGGAGTCGCCGTTTCGATATTTTGTATGGCAGTACCTACGATACTTGGAGGTACAGTCGTTATTGAAAATGTCTTTGCGTGGCCTGGGCTTGGAAGTTTAAGCGTTAAATCCATAATGGGCAGGGATTTTCCTATGATTCAAGCCTACGTGTTAATTTTGGGAGTGGCCTTTGTCGGGTTTAACACGATTGCCGACCTGATTCAGGCTGCCTTGAACCCTCGATTAAGGAAGGAAATCCAATGAAGGTCGTTACACGTTTATTCAAAGATAAGCTAGCCATAATCTCCATATTGATTATTACCGGTACGATCCTTCTTGGTCTAGGCGCACCTCTCATGGCCCCCCATAATCCGGAAGAAGTCAATATGAGCCTTCGGTATGCCGGTCTTTCTTGGGATTATCTGTTAGGGAACGATCACTTGGGGAGATGCATCCTATCTAGATTGCTGTATGGTATCCGCCCCAGCGTACTGTGGGTTGCCGTTGCCTTGTTCATATCCGTACTGATCGGGGCCGTACTTGGTTTCCTTGCAGGTTATTTTAAAGGCAAAATAGATGCGTTAATTATGAGAATTTGCGATGTTATGCTTTCATTTCCTGGCTATGTCATGACGCTTGCGATTGTTGGAATCTTGGGAACGGGACTTGCAAATATCCTAATTGCGTTTGTTTGCATGAAATGGGCATGGTTCGCTCGGGTGATTCGTGCCTCTGTTAGTCAGTATTCGGAACTGGATTATGTGAAGTTCGCCAGAGTCGCAGGGGTTCGCCCTGTGACCATCATCTATCGGCATTTGATGCCGGCTGCACTAGCCGATATTGCAGTTATTTCAAGCAGTGCCATGTGTTCAATGATTCTGCAGATGTCAGGCTTCTCGTTTCTAGGATTAGGTATCCAAGCCCCTCATTCTGAATGGGGGATGATGTTGAATGAAGCGAGAAGCGTGATGTTCTCCAAGCCGCAGCTCATGCTTGCGCCTGGTTTTGCCATTATGATGATTGTGGCAGCTTTTAATTTCTTATCTGATGCGCTTCAAATTGCGCTAGACCCTAAATTACACGCATCCGCCTCTAGAATACGGGTAAAGGAGGTGACAATCTAGACCATGAATATCCTAGAAGTCGACCATCTGAAAATATGGGATGCGAATACAAGCGATGTCCTTGTTGCTGACTCTTCTTTTTCCTTGAAGCAAGGAAGCTGTCTCGCTATTGTAGGTGAAAGCGGCAGCGGGAAATCGCTGACTTGCCGTGCTCTCATGAGACTGAATCGTCCTTGGTTACTTCAATCTGGCCATATCCGTTTCAAGGGCGAAGATATCATGAGGCTCTCACCCAAAGAAATGAGGAAGAGAAGAGGCAAGCACATTTACATGATTGTTCAAAATGGCATGCGTGCCTTTGACCCCTCCTATGTGGTCGGGGTCCATGCCAGAGAGACGCTTGCCCAGCATTTCAACTGGAATAAGAAAGACATTGAAGATAAAATAATCCAAGCGATGAAGAGCGTCATGCTCAAAAATCCAATGGAAACCCTAAATAAATTTCCCCATGAGTTATCGGGTGGTATGCTCCAGCGGATGATGATCGCTTTGGCTCTAATTCTAGAGCCAGAGGTCATCCTCGCGGATGAGCCGACAACAGCGCTAGATGCCATCTCGCAATACGAGGTGTTAGAGCAATTAGTGAATTTAAGGGAGCGAACAGGTTGTTCCATGATCCTTGTCTCTCACGATCTTGGAGTTGTCAACAAGATCGCAGATGAAGTTATTGTTATGAGAGACGGAGTTATTATTGAGAACGGCCATATTCCTACTATTTTTACAGAAGTCCAGCATCCATACACCCACTATCTAGTGTCCAGCCGATTGGCACTTGGATCCCGTTATAAAAAGATTATGGAGGAGAGGGTCATGCTTGCTAGTCGTTGAAAACGTGGAGAAATCGTATCGAAAAATGGGTCTCTTTACTACCAAAAGGCACCACATTCTTAAAGATATCAATTTTGCTTGTGGGTATGGCGAATGTCTCGGCATTATTGGCGAAAGTGGAAGCGGTAAATCGACTTTAGGACGGTTAATTGCCGGCATTGAGAAGCCTGATCGTGGAACTATCTTGTTGGAAGGGGCAGACGTCGCAGAACGAGTTGTCCGAACTGGACGTATCAGCGTAGTGTTTCAAGACTATACCTCGTCAATTAATCCATTTTTTACTGTTGAACAAGCCATAATGGAACCACTGAGAATGCGAAGTAGGGACATAACAGAGAATCATCGTAAGCTGAATCATCTCCTGCATCAAGTTGGATTGCCCTTATCCTATCGGACAAAATATCCTCATGAGTTATCCGGTGGGGAAGTTCAACGCGTCTGTATCGCCAGGTCGATTTCAACTGAACCCAAGTACATTGTATTCGATGAGGCGATTAGTTCGCTGGATGTAACTGTTCAAACACAAATTCTCGATTTGCTCCAAGATTTAAAGAAGTTCAATCACATGAGCTATATGTTTATAACACACGATATGCAAGCTGCCGCTTATCTTTGTGACCGGATTATGATTATGAGGACTGGTCAGATTGAAGAAATGGTTCCTATTGAACATTTACAGTATGTTCAGTCGGCATATGCAAGCACCTTATTGCAGAAGCAAATCACCTTGTAATGTAGGAGGAACCAATTTTGACTGGAGCGTTGTCCTGGCCTTTTGTACGATTATATCTACTTGCACTTCTGTTCTTTAGCGCCAACTCCATTCTAAATGTCCTGATCCCATTGCGTGGGGAAGCTCTTGGCGCTAGCAATACAACAATTGGTTTAATCATGGGGGCTTACATGTGTACAGCGATGCTATTCCGCCCGTGGGCAGGAGAGATCATCCAACAGCAGGGACCGATTAAAGTTTTGCGTATCATTCTTGTTATTAACGGAGTGGCGCTGCTACTGTATACATTCAGCCCCTTGGAAGGATTTTTGATGGCGCGAATTCTCCAGGGTTGTTCGACGGCATTCTTTTCAATGGCTTTGCAAATTGGGATTATCGATGCGTTGCCAGAAAAAGAACGTTCTCAGGGGATTTCACTTTATTCGTTATTTACGTATATGCCCGGTATTCTTGGCCCCCTGGTGGCGATCGGCATTTGGCAAGCGGGTGAGATGAGTTATTTCACTATGCTGTTGGTTGCCATTGCAATCGGTACCGGTGTATTTGGCTACAGCATTCCAGTTGAAAAGGAGAGAGAACGACCTGCCGAGAAACAAAGGGTGTTTAAGCTTGGCGTGCTTCAATCATTCAGTCAGCTGGTTAAAAATCCTCATTTGTTCAAAAGCAGCGTCTTAATGTTGACAGCTTCAACCGTATTCGGAGCGATTACCAACTTCCTCCCCCTGTATGCCGCACAACTGAAACATGGTAGTGCCGGTATTTATCTCATGGTTCAGGCAGGGGTCGTGGTTTTATCTCGATTTGTTTTAAGAAAAAAAATTCCTACAGATGGGATATGGCATTCTTTCTTTATAATGGGCATCATGCTAATCTTGGCGGTTGCTGCGCAATGTGTAAGCTATTCCCTTGAAGGAGGGAGCATCTTTTTCTATGCGGGCGCCGTGCTTATGGGATTGGCTCAAGCGCTACTTTATCCGGCTTTAACCACGTATTTAAGTTTTGTTTTACCTCAGACAAGCCGCAATGCACTCCTTGGTTTATTCATTGCCATGGCGGATCTGGGGATGTCACTAGGTGGTGTCGTGATGGGGCCGATCGCGGATGCGACCACTTATTCCACTATGTATATGATATGTGCCGTGATAAGCGCAGTTATGATTATTTTTGCCTATGATCGAAGAAAGGGATATGTTAGCGAAACAACTTGATGATTAAGGAGGTAACTGGCTTGGTGCTTTCAGAATGGCCACTAAGCTAGTGCGCAAAGGCGGCACGATTCAGGTCACTGGGGCTTATGGGATGAATTATAATGCTTTTCCTTTTGGTAATTTGTTTAGCCGGAACATCACGTTGAAGATGGGCAAGCTATCAAACTAATTTTGAAACCTTAGTTATTTTCGTAGTGATGTGAATTGAAAACTAATATAACCCAAGGGATTAGGATCCTTTGGGTTATTGTTTATTTATTTTATTATTGTCATTTTCCCTTGATCGCAAAGTAAATTGGAAATGAAACTGCAGTTGCAATTCCCAATGAACTAGCAATGAGACGTGCTGAGATGAACGATTTATTTTTCAATTTGACAACCTCCTAAGTGTATAATGGATCTAGTTATTTACCCGTTCTATCGTTCATTCCGACTTCAATTTATCGTCATAAGTAATAGCTTGATACATAGGCTGTTTGTTCAAGTGACTCCTGTAAAGCGTAACTTCATCTGATTGCCACGAAAGAAGATCTTCTGAGGGAGAATTAGGCATCGTAAAAGTACTCAACTTATTTCGATCAAATGAAGTCTTGCCTATGTAATTTCGTGCGATCGTTACGTGTGGGTGAAACTTACGATCTTCGGGAGAAAAGCCAAGTGGCGTAAGTGCGTCAGCTACCCGTACCTGTAAGTTGCGAAGCCCTTCTACGTCGCCGCCGACACCGACCCATAACACAGCTGGCTGTGTTGATCGCCCGAAAATGCCGAGTGATTCCAATTGGAGTGCCAGAGGACTAGATACTGTCATTAGTTCCTGCAGAACTTGATTAATCCGAGGGACACTTTCTGATGGTGTATTCCCAAGAAACTGCAGTGTGATATGCAGGTCCTCAGGATGGACCCATTTACGAAAAAACATATGTGGCTTAATGTCCTCGATCCAGTTGGCGAGAGCATGCTTAATTCCGCTCGGGACAGGTACAGCAACAAATAATCGCACTATACATACCGCCCATGGTCTGGGACAGCAATCCGCTTGAAATGGGCCACCAAGTGAGACAATCCACTTGTTAGTTCCTCGCCAAGCATAGGCACCCCATGACCGGTAATGGCTACACTAGGTTTGAGAGCTTCTAAAACTCTGACAGATTGCTCTGCAGCATGCCAATCGGTTGTCAAATATACCGGTGGACCTGTTACCTGTTTTTTCTGAGTTATGACTTTGTACAGTGAATCCTGCTCAACCGTTACAAATGCATCACCTGCAATAAGCACCTTGTCCTTATCTCGGAAAAGCGAGATATGCCCAGGCGTATGGCCTGGTGTATGAATCCATCGCCATCCTGGCATGCTTGGGATACTGCCATTAGCGGGTAAGGTTCGCACATGACTCCCAAGATCAATCGGTTCGTTAGGAAAGAAGGGTGAAATTTTGGCGATAAGTCCGCCTTCAACAGTGCCGTCAGGTTCTGGGTAACTGGTTAGGCCAGTTAGATAGGGTATTTCTAGCTCGTGCGCATATACCACTACATCCCAAGCTTCAACGAGATCAATAACAGCACCAACATGATCAAAGTGCCCATGTGTTAAAATAATAGCCTTTGGTTTCGAACCTATACCAAAACGATCTTCAACGACTTTCAGAATACGTTTACCGGATTGCGGCATGCCCGCATCAACTAACACCCAATCTTCGGCTGTGCCAACCATACCTATATTTACGATCTGATTGGTATAACAGATTAGATCGGGAATAATCTCTTCGCCTTCACCACTTCTTATGGAAGTCATCGGTATATAATGATCCGCCATTGTATCTTCCATCTCCCCGAGATGATTATGTGCCATTCCAATAAATCCCCCCCATTGTAAAGTGATTTAAAATTATAAATAGTATGTCCAAGCTATCTTGATAGTAATAATTTGAAATAGAATAACATGACTAAAACAACGAGTGGTGGATTACATCTTCCTATTCATGAATAAGGGTGGAAAATAGCGCCATAATATAGCTGGAAGTCCATTTATCGAAAAGGGAGGAACAACTACGATGACATCGAGTCGAGGACATCAAGGCGCACATGGCGCTGGTCAAATTGCGGAGCAACTGAACAATCAAGCCGAAGCTGCGGAGCAAATTCAAGGAAGTAATGAAGTAGATCAAGCAATCCAGGCTGCCGCAAACGAACATAGTTCAGAGCTAGATGAAATATTTAATAATGATCATGATAGTGACTAATTAGCATCTTTGAAATGAAAAAGGCTTACGCCTGATCATTCAGGTGTAAGCCTATATGTAGGCTAAACTTACACAAACATATCTTGCAAACCAGGGCTATGCTCATTTGGCATATCTGGGAGCTGAGGAACCGGGAATCCCATTGGAGGCGGGGTAACTAACATTTGTCCTTTGTTTCTGCTCGGTGATGCCCCTTGGAAAACTTCACCAATTCGAGTATCATCTAAGCGGAAATTAAACTGCACATTATGATAACCCATATCTACAAATTTTCGGCATTCTGGATATTTATTAATATCATAATTAGGAACAGGGAACAGTTTCCCCCAATCAACGCCTAAAGTTTCTAAAGCTTTTGCAAAAGCATTCTGGTGGGCATTATCACGGACGATAAGAAACCCAAGCGTTTCACGGAGTGCTTTATTGGAGCTCATTTCATAGATTCTGGTTTTCTGAAGGACTCCTGTTGATTCGAGACTTAGATTATTCAACAAATCAGCAATCAAATTACCATGCGAATACACCCATGAACCATTCCAAGGGTTACCACCAGCATCTACGGGTAGAGAAGCCTGCGCACCGACAATGAAATGGTGAGGATTTGCATGTTTGACGGTTTCATCTAACGGTGCGCCATCGTTACCCGCATTGCCTACTGCTAAGGAGTTGCCAGAATCGTTTAGTAATTGATTGATCGTATTTTGAACCAATTCCACATGCGCAATCTCTTCCAGAAATACGCCACGAATTAAGTCACGATATTGTGTAGCTTTGCCTCGGAAATTAGAGCTTTGAAAAGAATATTGCATCATGGTTCTCATCTCGCCAAATTGTCCGCCAAGTGCTTCTTGTAAAACCTTTGCTGCTGCTGGATCTGGTTGGTCAGGAACAATTTGATTAATTAATTCTTCTTTATAATAATACATACGATCACTCATTTCTCTTCCTGGTTGAATGTCATTTGTTATGTCATCTAATGTTTTCTCCTATGTGTAAATTATTTATACGAATGATATAGTACCCATTAAGCCCACATAATGGTTGGTGTAGTTTATTTCAAACAACATATAATACGGATGTTCCAAATTTATTAGAGATGGGTGGGCTAATGTCATGACTAACCAGAAAAAGAGCATAAAATCGGAAAAGCAAAAAAACCAAAAGCCAAGTAACAATAACAAAAACAGCAGTAACAATGGTATTGATGATGCAAATATTAATTCTGGTGGTTAATAAATACGTAGTGTAAGTAATCCATTCGTAGTCACAACAAACAACCTCACTTCCATTGAAGTGAGGTTGTTTGTTGTGTACAAAATAATTCATTACTCTTGCTGGATTGGTTTCATCTGTGTTTTGGCTACACCTAGTGCTAGATTTTTCCATAGTGTTTGCTCCACAAACTGAGACTGTTCATTAGAACACTGGACAATTAGTATAATTTCACCTAGTTTAATCTTTGCAGTTCGGATCTTCCTTCGTTTGATCAGGTTACTGATCAAATCGTAGATAAAACCAATAACAAATCCGCCAACAGCTCCGATTAACCCCCAAAAAACTGGCCCCCAGTCAAGAAAAAATCCCCTTGCTACCCCAATTGTGGAGCCCATCATGGCAAGAATAAGTCCAATATCAATTAAAGAAGTTCCATCTAAACCGTGTATGGTATCAACGAATTTCAAGTCCATTGAACGATTATCTAGTGGAACAGCATAGATATTATCAATCTCATGTTCTTTCAGTTTACTTATTGCAAGCTCTACATAGTGTGAATGCTGAAAAGTAGAGAAGAATTGGATACCTATCTCCATTAGAAACTTTCTCCTTTATGCCAAATAAAGTCCTGCGCTTAAACGTCTACTCATTATTTGCCATAAAATTCAATTTCATTCGTGTTTCACATGGTTGCCCATATTATAAAGACATGAGTCGTTCATCTATTTCTACCTGAATTTGTTGACTTAATTCCTCAACCACAAGATAATTCGTTGCGCTTACATAGATGGATTTAATTTGTGAATCAATAACCTCAGCTGATGCCAAATACGAAGTTGCTTCCTTCATTTTGGCTGTGTAGCGTTCTTTAATTGCTGCGATTTCTGCTGCAAATGCTTCATCGGTACCGGGGGACATCGTCAGTGTATACATATCCAGTATTTCATCCCCGTCTCGATCCGGAAAGTATTCATGAGGGGCTGTGCTATCAAAGATGGCAGTGCTGAGTTCAGGGAATATCAGCATATCCAGGCTGTTCGGATCAAAACCGCAATGGAACACTTGGACTTCGATTCCCTTCGTTTCAGCAGCTGCAGCTAGCTTTTTGAGCAGTGTCGATTTTCCAGAGCCCGGTCTTCCTTTGATGAAAATCCGTCTTTTTATGGAACTCGTCAGCCGTTGAATGAAATCGAAGGCACCTTTGGGAGTCGCCGCACCAAAAAACAAATGACGACCGGTTGTGGTTGTAGTTTTTTCATGTCCAGCGTACAGTTCTTGAATTAACCCCTGCGCCACTTCGTCTGCTTTCACGAAATCCATGCTCTCGATATAATATTTTTCCCATTCGTCATGAATCTGTAATGCCGTTAAAAAAGTTTCATACGCTTTGTCGTAGGAACTGGTAAGTTCAGCACGTAGCGTATTGATCGTTGTTTGATGCTCTGGGAAAATAAGACTGCTGTCAACGGCCTCCCCGAGATCGATATGAACAACTTCGCACGCCGTAATTACCCCGCTAACGCGCCCATCGACAATTCCTAGCTTCAATTCGGTTGCGATGATGCCATCTAGTTCATTCGACCGAAGAGGGGAGTGGAAGCATTGTACGTGCTGACCTTTCTCCAATAAACGATCCGCCAGTTTACGAATAATGGTGGATTTCCCCGTCCCGGGAGGACCTGTGAGGACGAATATTTTGTTCAAATCAGCAAAGGCGGATTGATATAAGAAATGGGCTCCGCGCGCTGTGTTGCCTCTTGCAAAGTAGTGGGATGATTGATCGATCAACCTGAAACACTCCTTTGATATTAGATAAATGCCTATGTTTTTATATATTCAAGGTCATGTTCAGAGGTGAATGGACGAACAATGCATGTAGCATTTCAATTGGTTTAATCACAATAGAAAAGAGCAAGGACAGTAGAAAGATTCTGCAGTCCTTGCTCTTTGTTATGTTATAACCAACTATCATCGTCATTAAAATAATGGAGCACTTACAGAGTAGCCAACAATCATCACTAACAGGATCGTAATATGATTCAGCGAAAAAATGAACATTGAGCGCGCCCACTTATCCTCTTGCTTCTGACGATATCCCGTGAAACTTAGAATTAACCAGCCTAAGCTCAAGATCGCGTTGACCACAGCGATGTAAGGGTTAAAGGACCAGAACAAAAAACTACTCAGGAACAAAGCTACCAAATAAGTGTTCATCTGCACGTACGTTCTGCGTATCCCTTTGACTACTGGCAACATCGGAATGTTGGCCGCACGATATTCCTCCATGCGACGAATCCCAATCGCGTAAAAATGCGGCATCTGCCAAATAACCATTAACACGAATAGTGCAATTGCACCGGGATGTAAAATGTCAGGCGAGATCGCTGCCCACCCGATTAAAGGAGGCATCGCTCCCGACAAGCTTCCAACCTCCGTGTTGTAGATGGTTCTGCGTTTCGTCCAAATCGTATAGGGCACCACATAGATGAAAAGCCCTAGAAAGCCTAGTAAAGCGGAAAGCGGAGAAGCAATATACAGCGCAATAATACCACCGACCGCGATCCAACTCCCAATGAACAATCCACTCCAGATGTCAATGATGCCAGACACGGTCGGTCTTTTTTTGGTTCTTTCCATAATAATGTCGATATCACGGTCGTATAGATTATTGAAGATACCGGCTGCTCCGATGACAAACACTGTTCCGATCAAAGCCAGCACTATGTTCCCTATTTTATCGAAAAATGGTATGTCGTGAATAAATAACGCCATGCTAAGTCCCGCGATCATCGCAATGAGGTTAGACTTAATAATACCAATCTTTATCGATTCAAAGAGTACCTTGGTCATTGATGTTGGAATCAGTTCAACACTAACCGCATTGTTTTGAAATCGCATGAAGTTAACACTCCCTTTAACTAGATTCACTTATAGGTTACCATATCTCGTCGTGCAAGTACCCTTCCTCAACCAAACCATCATGATTCTGTCATATTTCTTTGTCGCTTTCGTGAATAAAAGATGAAAATTATCCCTATTTTCCGTCCCGTTCCAGAACGGTTTTTTGGTAGCGGTTTTGCCGAATCATCATTCCCGCAAAACAACCCAGGAATGTGATTCCTGCAACAAGGTATGGGAGAGATAAAGACCAATCATACAATACCCCAGCAGCCATCGAGCCTGCGATCGTTCCCACACTCGTGAAAGTGGAATTCAATCCTGCTATGTAGCCCTGATCTTCACCTGCCATTTTAGATAAAAATGTAGTCGCGGCAGGTCGGAGAAGATCGCAGGCAGCGAAGATCAGGATGGTGAAGAATAAAACTGACCAATAAGAATGAACCAGTACAATGAGAAACATCGATGCGCCTGCCGAAATAAGGCCGATATACATCACTTGTATCTCACCGAACTTCTTGACTAATACGTCCAACAAGCCAATCTGAATGATGACTCCGACAATAGCACCGATTGTCATGATTAAGGCGATATCCCGCGGACCAAATTGATGCTTGGCATCTAAATACAAGCCAAATACCGTCTCGAAGTTCGAAAGGCCAAACCCGAGGATAAGCAACACAAGCAGCGCAAAAAAGTAAGGTGCTTTTCTGGAGTGTATCAATTGACTGATCAAACTTTGGTTGGTTGCGGTGCTGCTTGCTGGGTCGACTGTGCCAGACCTGACAATTTTCAGGGATTCGGGCAGAACTAGCCAGGTTAATATCGCAGAAAACGCGATAACGACAGCAGCGGTATAGAACGGCACGCGCATGCCGTATTCCGCAAGAAACCCTCCGAGTCCCGGACCAATGATAAACCCTGTTGACATGGCTGCGGACACGAATCCCATTCCTTTGGCTCGTTCATCCTCCGTAGTGACGTCGGCCGTAAAGGCCATAATGCCAGGGAAAATAAGAGCAAGTCCGACCCCACCAAGCAGCCTGGATCCGAACAGTAGGTAAAGGGAAGAGGCAACTCCGAATATAGCCTCGGAAACCGCAAGCAGCGCCAAACCAGCGACGATGGCCTTTTTCCTGCCAACTGTATCACAGAGCCTTCCTGCCCAAGGAGAGAAGAGTAGCTGAGTAACGGCAAACGCAGCTGTCAATGAGCCCACAGCAGCACCGCTTAATCCCAACTCTTTCATCAAAGTTGGCATGACGGGAACCACAAGTCCATAGGCCGACATAGCTAGGAAAATATTGACCATCAATAATGCTAGGGCTCCGTTGTTTTTCCATAATAACGACATAACGTATCCACCTGCCATGATGTAAATAATCGACTTAAATGTGCTTTAGTAATGTGACACTTGATATAGCGAATGAAAGTCGTCTATAATAATATAGAACGAACGGTCAGTATAAATCAAATTCTAATCATTTCAAATCGTTCTTCCGCAATTTAACTGCGAAGAAGTTTACACATAACGGAGGCGCAAACCGATGAATCAGAAGAAGCTGCAGAAAGAGGAAACGAAGAAAAAGATAGCGGAAGCCGCCGGCCAGTTATTTGCCCAGAAAGGGTATGCAGCGACTTCAATTGGAGACATCGTTGCAGCGACGGGTAAAAGCAAAGGTAATATTTATTATCATTTCGGCAGCAAAGAAGGGCTGTTTCTTCATTTGCTCGACGAATGGGAGCGCGGCTGGAAAGATACGTGGTCGGAGAAGCAGCCCTCACTGACGACCATTTCGGATAAGCTCAGCGGACTAGCGCAAATAATGGTAAATGACTTGAACCATCCATTAACTCAAGCGATGAATGAATTTTTTAGCAGCGAGTGGGATCGGAGCGAGGTACAGGCAAGCGTAACCAACTACTACACTGATCACATTGCGTTTAACCAGGAAATGATTCAATCTGCCATCGCAAACGGGGAACTGGCTGAGGATGACTCGCGAATGCTTGCCATTATTCTGGAAGCAATGCTGCAGGGTCTTTACCACATGTCCCCGCATATTGGGACGGAAGAGTCATTGGACCTTTATCGCAAGGCGGCAACCGTGTTCCTTAACGGTACAGTAATGAGGTGAACATAAGTTATAAAAAGGATTTTAGTATTATCTGAAGAATGATTCATTCTGGGATAAAACCACGGCGATGGAACCGATCCATCGCTTGTTTTCGTTAGTGTCCGCTTTGCACAACTAAATTGAAAACTACCACAAAACAGAAAAATAATGAGGTGAATTGTGAAATACTTCGAAGAGGCTAAGTATTTATGGAAAACATATGTACCAAAGCAAGGTCAATCAGAGACAGTACAAGGCGAATTGATAAGAGCAATAGAGAAATTAAGGGATGAAGCTCAGAGAAATGGAAATGCCAATTGGGATAAATGCTTCGATATGTTTTGTGATTACTTGGAAATAACTTTGTGTAATTCGGAAATTTTTAACATTATACAGAAAATGGAAATTAAAAATAAATTAAAGAGGCTTAGGAAATACAATAATCCTTACTTAGAGGACGACATTTATGATGATTTAACAGATAGAGTTGTTGAATGTATTTTAAAAATCAAGAACCGATTTTTATCGGAGAACATTAATTCAAAAGGATGGGAGAGGAAACATGTTTGAAATTCAGAGAGCATATTCAAAAAGATGTATTGCATAAGATGATACCCATACAAGGGGGAACCATTGAATTACGAGATTATATTAATATGAATAAATGGCTGAGTTCAGATTCCACTTTATCAGACCCTGGAAGCAATAAAAAGGAAGTTACATGGACCGAAACGATCGAACCTTTCCATGTCATGAAGTATCCGGTAACACAGCAGTTGTATCATTTTGTCATGCATGAAGAAGAAGTAGAACCGAACGTGAATAAACTGCCAATTACGGAAGTTTCGTGGATAGATTCAATTGCCTTTTGTAACGAATTGTCCAGAATACTTGGCAGGACGGAATGCTACACAATCACAGATGAAAGTGAGAACACGATATATAATAAAAAAGCAAATGGCTTTCGGTTACTAACAGACGCTGAATGGCAGTATGCGTGCAAAGCGGGAACGACGGGATATCGGTATGCACAAATTGATCAAATTGCATGGTATCAAAGTAACTCCAATGGATCAGCTCAACACGTCGGAAAACTGCTTCCTAATCCATGGGGGCTTTTTGATATGTTAGGGAATGTCTGGGAATGGTGCTGGGATCTATACGATTCTGAGCGATATGGGAACTATAGAGTCTTCCGGGGAGGCAGTTGGGCTGAAGCCCCGAACAATTGTGGTTCTACAAGTAGAAGAAAAAGCATGCCCGATTTCAAGATAGATGATCTTGGTTTTAGAATAGCACTTACAGAACCTTAAGAACACGACTTCTTAAAGGTGAATTATTTGGATTTCATTTTTGTATAGTTCTCAAAGATGAGAAGCACACTACTAGGGTGTTAAGCCATTTCTAATCGAAATATTTCATTGATCACATCGATGCAAACGAAAATTTGAGAGGTGAGCTACATTTAAATGTCCAATAAAAAAAGTTACTATGCATTTGAGGATCCTAACGGGACCACAGTTGAATTCCAAGCCACAAGTTTAAGACAAGCCATGGTGATTAAAAAGAAAAAGGCACATGACTTAGGTATTCCTAAAGAAGCTTTTGAACTTACACGTATACGCAAGAAACCGAGTCATGGCGGTTAGCACTTTAGAGTGGCCAGTAAGCATATTGAAAATTCAAGCCAGGATCCCCTAGATGGTAGGGATCCTGGCTTCTTTATTATCCTGGTTGCTTAAGCGTTCACAGTCTCAGGTCTTTTGATTTGCAGTGGTGGAGGAATTAACCAACCTTTATCTTTACTCATCTCAAGTATTTTTAACCCTAATGCTGTTTTAGTGATATGATATTTCGCAAAAAGAGCCCCAACATCCTCTCTAATCGCTTGTCCCATTACTTGACTACAAGCAACAAGTCCTAATGAAGTATCCGCAGCAATTTTAGCTGAAATTTCTGGATCGGTAAATCTTGCACCAACGGGGATATCCTCGAGTTTAACTGCCGGTCTTTCAGGAAGTGCAGGAATAGGTGAAATACCGTTATCAACAAGAATCTTATCCAGTTCTTTTATCTCAAGCTTTGCTTGATCGATTAGATCGTCTAGCACTTTTTTTAGATCTTTGTCACCAGCGTGATTTAAATAAGCCTGATAGCAAGAAACAGCCCCTTTCGCTACTGTTGAAGCTTGCCATACACTAAAAACCTCACCGAAGTGCAGAGGCTCATCTTTTGGATTTCCACTTAAAATTCCCATGATATTCATTTCTCCTTTGTTTTTCAATTATGAACCCAAGTCTGATGCCTATATGTTGAATCGAACAAAAAAGAGTAAATTTACCTTTCGCTGGCTTGATTTCTTGATCTTAAACCAGCAAGTCCAAGCAAACCAACTAACCCAAGCCAACCCCAATTTGATGCATCAGACTCTGTGTTTGAAGTCTCATAAGCGCGGATAGCATTAGAATTGTTAGAATATGATTGGTTTGTCATAGTACTAGTAGAAACATTAGGCGAGCTAATTGTTTCATTTTCTCGGGCTCCAACTGTTCCAAGACTTAAGGTTGAGGATAATACAACAGCTAAGGCGATAGTTTGAAGCTTTTTCATTTTAGATAATCTCCTCTCAATAATTAAGTTTTATGGTATTGCATAGTTAGGATGCTCAACAAGTGCATTATATAAAGAGGGATTAAAAGGAACTTACTTTGAAGTGCAACCAAAGCTGTGAATCCCTGAATATTTACCCTGAGCGCTTCCCATAATAGCTTAGTATTAAAAACTATTTTCAGGAGGAACTCACATGAATCAATACCAAATGAACAATCAATCTTATTCTCAATTGGGTCAAGCAGATCAAATTATTCAACAATTGATCAGACAAACCCAACAAGCATCCGTACAATATCAACAATTATTACAACAGGAACAACAAAATGCATCTCAACTAGAACAACTAGCACAACGTGAGCGCCAGGCCGCACAAGTGATCCAAACTGCTTTACAAGGTCACCAAACTGCCATTCAGCAATTGCAACAATTAACGAATATGAGCAATCAAATTGCAAATTATACGAATAATAATCATAGTCACTTCAACACGCCATATTCCTACACGAACGCCTCGCATACGAATTCGCTAAGCCAGCAAAACCAAACATCAGGTTTCTACAATAATTAATTACTAACAGATAAGCCAAAACTCCCAAGCATTTGCAAGGGTATTTGGCTTATTATGTTTGTTCTGATTATGAAGATCATGTATATGTCTGGCCATACGGGAGTTTAGGATATGAAATGGTGGCAATTATCACTTCTAGGCGTCGCTTGTACAATCGGTACGGGATATTTTATGGGATCAGGTATTGGGATCAAAATGGGGGGAAGTTCAGTCATCCTGCTGTTTGTCCTTGCTGGTCTTGTTACCTTTATTGTTTTTGATGTTCTAGCTCGGATGACAGCCGATAATCCCCAGAAGGGGTCATTCCAAGCCTATGCTAAGAACGCTTTCGGGCGTTGGGCTGGTTTTAGCAGCGGCTGGGTGTATTGGAGTTCTGAATTACTCATTATGGGCAGCCAATTAACGGCGTTATCTTTATTTGCACGTTTATGGTTTCCAGAAATGCCGTTGTGGCTGTTGGCCTGTGGCTTTGCCATTTTGGGTTTAGGGGTTATCTTATTAGGTACCAAAGTATTTGAAAGCGCAGAAAATGTATTTGCTATTATTAAAATTTCGGCCATCCTGATGTTCCTAACCATTGCGCTCATCGGGCTTTTCGGCTTCCTCAAAGGCAGCCCTTACCAACCCAAACTCCCCATTTCATCCGATGTTTTATTCCCACATGGCGCATTAGGGATTTGGTCTTCCTTTATTTTCGCCTTCTACGCATTTGGCGGAATCGAAATAATGGGCCTGATGGCGATCCGGCTAAAGAACCCAAAGGAAGCAGCAAAGTCCGGGAAATTGATGATTATGCTACTAACCATTATTTATGTGGCTTCCCTAGTTTTGGCGTTGACACTACTTCCTCTTTCAGAGATAGAAGGAAAAGAAAGTTTATTTCAGACGGCGCTGAACGTTTACAAATTACCATTTCTACCGCATATATTTACTTCAATTCTGATCGTAGCAGGATTTTCAACCATGGTTGCTTCTTTGTTTGCTGTGACAACAATCCTCGTTACCTTAGCAGAGAATCAGGATGCACCGCATATCTTTGCTAAAAAAACGAAGGGAAAAAGGGAATTGCCCATTCCGGCCATCCTTTTAACAACAACAGGAATTACATTTGCAGTGGTCATGTCGTTATGGCTGCCAGAAGAATTGTATACGTATGTAACAACAGCAGCAGGGATCATGCTTCTCTATAACTGGCTATTTATTTTACTCTCATCCGGCACACTCCTGGAACTAACGGTGTGGGGGAAAGTGAAAAGAATCACGGGCATGGTATTGATCGTAACAGCCATCTGCGGAACCATGTTTCACCCTACGAGTCGACCTGGATTCTGGATCAGTTTATTATTTGTGGCTGTTATCGGCAGTGTTACGTTCATTATGCATATCATTTGGTCAAAACATAAAAAGAAAAAAGCCAGGGTTATCGTCTCAAAGGGCTTTCCCAGGCCGAAAAAACGGAGGAACGGTGGTACCATCTAATGACGCTGTGCCTCATGACCGTGCTACACAAATAGTGCATGAAAAGCTTTAATGCCGAAATGTAAGCCAAAGCAAATGAGTGACAAACCAGATATAATCGAAATGACGGATAGTTTTCTTGCGGTCAAGTATTTACGAAATGTGCTCGCTAAACCAGCCATAGCGAAGTCCCAAGCAATGATGCCACTAAACATCGTACAAGTGTAAATTAATACATACTCTTTCTCGTAGGAAGCTATGGTTTCTGCCAACACGGAGCCATAAATCCCTACCCAGAAGAGGATATTTAGCGGGCTCGAAATGGACATGATCAACCCAGAAAAAAATGATTTGGCTAAGGTATCTTCGCCTCTAACGGCACTTACGTTTGTTTTGCCTGCGCTGATTAGGCTTTCAATTCCTGTGTACAGAAGGATAAAGCAGCCAAATAGCCACAAAAACGTTTTCATGAACGGTGTGGTGAGAAAATGGATAAATCCAAAATAAATAAGTGCCATTAAAATAACATCCGCGATTAAAGCGCCTATACCAACAATCCAGGCATGCAGGAATCCATGCTTAATGCCCTTGTCCAATTGCGCGGCATTAATGGGCCCGATAGGCGCTGCTAACGATAACCCCAGTATAAAAAAGCTAAGTAATGTATGCAATGACACGTCCCCATTCCGTGATGATTAAGCTTCTATCAACTTATTCTGACTATTGGGCTTGTATTACTACTTACGTTAAAGCAAAAAAGACCTCCAGTATGAATGGAGATCTTTGCATTATTTTGCAGTGGCAGCAGTAGCCTCTTCGTTGTTTGGTTTAATCGCAAATAAAGCAAGAAATGCCGCTACAACACACGTACCAGCTATACTATAAAACAAAATTTGCTGTGAACTTTTAACTAGGATGGATGCAAGCGGCGGACCGACTGCGACCCCTATGAACCGCATGGAGCTATAGATGGATGTGATGGTGCCGCGTTCCTCTTTCTCAATGCCTTCCGTAATTAAGGAATCTAAACACGGAAGGGTGACACCTATACCAATACCGGCCAAACTAATCAAACCTATCAACCAGTAGAGGGACTGAACAAAGCCGCAAACCACAAGAGAGGCCGTAACAATCGCAATACCTGAAAAAGTGATCCACTTCATTAACTTTTTGTTTTCACCAATTTTTTTACCAGTGATAAACGATGCAAGACACAACACGCCTGAAGGGATGGCAATCACGAAGCCTTTCCATATACCTTTAATATGATACTTGTCCTCGAGTATGTCTGATAAATAAAACAATGTTCCAAAAATAACAAACATACATATGCAGCCAATCGCAAAAATAGCGGCCAACCAACGGCCATTATTATGAAAAATCTTCTTAAGGTTCTGAAGAAAGTGTTTGAAAGTGATCTTTTCTTCTTTCTTCTCATTTTTCTTAGGCGCTTTAACGAGAAATGCCACTAATACCGTAGATATCGCACACAATACAGGGATCGTCAGAAAAGGGAGGAACCACACCACAAAAGCGAGTATTGACCCTAAAATAGGACTGAGCACTTTGCCAAGCGTATTCGCTGTTTCTACAACGCCAAGGCTTTTGCTAACTTCGCTTTCATCTTTGTATATGTCCCCGACTAGAGGCAGCACAATGGGAAAAGCTCCGGCTGCTCCTACTCCTTGTAAAGCTCTTCCTAGGATGATCACAACATAAGAGCTCTCCAGCCACCAAGCTCCTAAGCCAGCAACTAAACCGCCAATCCCTGTTACTAGTAAACTCGGGATGATAATAATTTTTCTGCCAAAGCGGTCCGACATATACCCAGCGATAGGGATGAGGATGATAGCAACGGCAGAGTACACGGTAATCAACAGACTCACTTGAAACGAAGTGATTTGCAATTCGTTACGAATCGCAGGTAGCACCGGAATCAGCATGGAATTTCCCAACGTCATGATTAAGGGGATGGACGCAATGGCAATTAAACTCCATTTATCTGTCTTCAAAATGCTGTGTTTTGCCGGCCAAGGGAATTCACGTTATCACTCCTCTTGCATTAATGTGTGCCGTTGTAATCTAACTATTCCTACTTGACTCAAATAGTATGTCCAAGCGAACTTGGACAGAATACAACAGAGAAGAATTACAAGTAAATGGAGGGTGTATGATTGAAATCAAACCAAGATAAGTTGTCCATCGCGGCTCTCGGTGGTGTGAACGAAATAGGCAAAAATATGTACGTCATTCAATATAACGATGACATCATTGTGATCGATTGCGGCTCTAAATTTCCAGATGAAAGCTTATTGGGGATTGATCTGATTGTTCCTGATATTTCTTTCTTACTTGAAAATAAAGAGCATGTAAGAGGCTTAGTTATTACACATGGGCACGAGGATCATATTGGAGGCATTCCTTATATCATTAAACAGTTGAATATGCCGATTTATGCGACTAGGCTTACAGTAGGACTTATAGAAGTAAAACTGAAAGAACATGGGCTTCTCAAGACGACGATACTGCATGAAATTGATTCCAACACGAACCTAACGTTAGGAGCTATTCCACTAAGCTTCTTTCGAACGAACCACAGCATTCCTGATTGCTTAGGGATCGTCTTTCATACCCCGCAGGGTGTTGTTGTACACACAGGCGATTTCAAATTTGATTTAACACCGGTCAACGAGCAATATGCCGATATTCATAAAATGGCCGCGATTGGTGAAAAAGGTGTACTAGCCCTACTTTCGGAAAGCACAAATGCTGAACGTCCGGGTTTCACACCTTCTGAGCGCATAGTCGGCGATCATATTGAAGAGGCATTCAGCAAAGCAACAGGAAAAATATTTTTATCAACGTTTGCCTCGAACGTCAACAGGTTGCAGCAGGTTATTCATGCAGCGGAAAAAACAAATCGCAAAATCGCCCTTTTAGGCAGAAGTATGGTCAATGTTGTCGATATCGCGATAAAACTGGGCTATTTGAAAATGCCTTCAGAGATGTTGATTGAAGTACAAGATGTGAATCATCATTCTCCCCATGAGCTTGTCATTCTCTGTACGGGCAGTCAAGGAGAGCCTGTAGCTGCCTTAGCGCGCCTAGCTAGTGGCACGCATCGTCAAGTCGGAGTTTCACCAGGTGATACGGTTATTCTAGCAGCCACACCAATTCCTGGTAATGAACGGAACGTTGCTCGTATCGTTGATAACTTTTTCGCCAAAGGTGTAAAAGTTATCTATGGCTCAGGATCCGTAACGGGCATGCATGTCTCCGGGCATGCTAGCCAAGAAGAACTGAAGCTCATGTTGACGTTAATGAAGCCGAAATACTTTATCCCGATTCATGGAGAGTATCGCATGCTGTATCAGCACCGATTATTAGCTGAAGCTGTTGGTGTGGAAGCGGAGAACATTTTTATCGTAAACAATGGTGAGGTTGTCGACTTTATAAAATGCAAAAGCACGACAAGAGCGCCATATTCCGAATGGAAATACGTTGGTCGATGGGCTCGGTATTGGTGATGTGGGTCATATTGTGTTGCGTGATCGGAAGTTGTTATCAGAAGACGGAATTATGATTTTTGTGCTTTCTCTAAGCAAATCGGATGGGACGGTTGTTTCAGGACCAGATATAATATCCCGCGGATTCGTCTACGTCAAAGAGTCCGAAGAACTTATGGAGGAAGTGCATCGAATTACCTTAACGACCATCACCCAACTTCAAGATGCCAAAGAAAACCAATGGGGGCTTTACAAGCAAGCTATAAAAGAAGCGGTTGGGAAATATTTATACACCCAGACTAAGAGAAGGCCAATGATATTGCCAATTATTATTCACGTTTAGTGTTCATTAATCAAAAAGTAGAAGAAGGCTTACTTCAGAATTTACCGCCTTATCTTTGATATGGCGGTTTTTCTTTTGGTCAGGCTTAATTTACGAACCTCCTGACAGTAAATGAAAAAAGGAGAATGTCGAATTATATAGAAAATAGAAGATTAACATTATATTGGGAAGGTGAGTAATGAAAATTTTACAAAGATCCCTTTGGTTGACATTATTATTGATTATAATCGGATGCGGTTTCAACTCATCACATCTGCTTGCACAGAGTCAAACTGATAACCACATTATTACAGAATGGAGTATTCTCTGGGGGCACGATAATCTGACAAGTGAGGAAATCGGGGATATTCCTAATTCTAATTGGAAAGTGATACCGGACTATAGGAATTTTCCAGAGAAACCAAAAGAGACGTCGACAGCTTGGGCAAAAGTGCAATTACCATCAAAGTTACCAAAGCAATATAGTATACTAATAAGCGAAATTTATGCGCAGAATATCTCTGTATATATTGAAGATCAGCTGGTATATGAAGTAAATTACGGTTTTCCTTTTGATGTACAACGCATGCTAATCCCAATAAGTAGCGAAGATGCAGGAAAGAACATTTACATAAAACTTAAGACTAGTCTAGATAGATTAGGAATAAACTCGGAAATTGAACTTGGTATACATACCTATCTAATGGGAAAGTATTTGTCACGTGATTTTTTAAGCATTATCATAGGTTTCGCATCTATATTTATTGGAATAATTATGATGATTTGTTCCATATTTTTAAAAAGGTCACAGCTGGCAAGTTGGATTTCTTTAAGTATCATCTTTATAACAATAGGTACTATTTTTATTACAAATACACCATTTACATTTGCATATTTTGGTGATTACGGAGCTTTTTATTCGGACTTATTTGATATTTCACTGGCTATTTTCTTGCCGACGCTAAGTTTCTATTTTGAAAAAGTATTTGAAAATGGACATCTTACGATTATTCGCAATTTTAGAAGATTTCAAATGATGTATTCACTTTTTTATGTTTTGTTCATGGCGATAAATCAATTAAGTAATTATAAATTTAATACTGCGTATTATTTTATGACTTCTACCGTTTTAGGTTATCTCATGATCATACAATTCCTATTACTTATTGGCTTCTCGCTAGTTTTTGCAAAAAGAGGAAATAAGGATGCTATAATTTTTGCATTTGGATTTGGGATTTTTACTTTATTAGCTACAATTGATCTCACTTGGTACTATGCTAGTCTTCAAACACATCAGATCTTTTTGTGGAAATGGGGAATTATAGGATTTAACTGTGCTCTAATCGTCATTTTGGGAAGACGTCTTGCAGCTTCTCAAACATTGCTAATCAATTACTCAAAAGAGCTTGAGTTTTATAACATGCATCTGCAACAGTCTGAAAAAATGGAGATAATTAGTTCGCTTACGGCTTCTGTTGCACACGAAATAAGAAACCCATTACAAGTAACACGGGGATTTTTACAGCTTATTACAGAAAGCTCCAATGAAAAAAATAAGGGTTATATAGAAATAGCTATTGGGGAATTAGACAGAGCTTCAGAAATTATTAGCGATTTCTTGACATTCGCAAAACCACAATTAGAAGAATTCAAAGAACTAAATATTTCAAAAGAATTGAAACAAATCGAAGGGATCATTGTTCCTTTAGCAACTTCTTATGGGGGTATGGTGTATATCAACATTCCAAGTGATTTGTTTGTGCTAGGGAACTCTTCCAAATTAAAACAGGCGCTTATTAACATTTTGAAAAATAGTATAGAGGCTTTTCAAACCGATGGGCAAATTCACATAAGTGCTTATGAAGAGTCGGGTGAAGTTGTCATACAGATTAAGGATAATGGAGTTGGAATTGAACCAGCCCAGTTAATAAAGCTTGGGGAACCTTATTTCTCTACGAAAACAAAGGGGACAGGGCTTGGACTAATGGTTACATTCAGGATCATAGAAGCAATGAGAGGAACAATAAAATTCAGCAGTCAAAAAAATGCAGGCACGGAGGTTGTTATTAAATTTCCGTCAATAGACCGAAATTAGTATATTAATGAAGGGGCACTTCTTAGAAGTACCCCTTTTGCTATTAATTATGACAAGAAAATTACCATTGCGCTTCTGTACCGTTCGAAGTTACCAAGACTTTAGCCGGATTTGCAGGTATAACAAGAACAAATTCAGTATCTGTCTCTTCAATAGCTTTAAGTCCAACATGAGCAGGAACATCTACTCCAAATGCTTCTTTAAGAGCAGCTTTTGGGTTAGAAAGAAGTTGTTCCCTGAATGAATTGTCTTCCCATGCTTTTTGAACGATTTTTTGTTTTAGAATTTCTGATGACATTATAACCCACTCCTAAAGTAAATTTTACTACAAGAAAATATTACCATGAGTCATCGACATTAATCTACTTTTTTTACAATTTTTGATAATAGAGCTGTCAAATTTGACAAAATATACTATATGGAATTAGAAATGTCAGAAAGATGCAAAGGATATAGATCGATATTCTTTTATACTATTAATAAAGCGAGAGCACGATAATTCCTATAATAAGACAAGTCAAAAGGTGGTTTGAGCATTAAGGGCCGCGGAATCCAGCTGTCTCCGTTCTGGAATTGGGCGGCGCGCGACATTCATTTGATCGAAGAATCGGAATTGGAAGCTGGTTATTTGCAAATAGAGGTAACCGGCTGTCAAGGGGATGTCATTGATGCGGTGCATGCCGAGGAATTGTGGGAAGGCAAGGCTTTAATCAATCTTAACAGCAGCAGGTCTATCGACCGATTCATTTTGGCTGAAGGGTGCAATGTGTTGGAAATTTTGTTTGCCTGGCGTGCTTGTAAATATGTGCAATTCCGTTTGCGCAATCACCCTGTCAGATCCTAGCGTTGAGATATTGCGATTTATTTTAAAAGTAAAGACTAGGATTCATTATTGGTTATTGAATTATTAGTACGATCATGCTAAATTTTTATCCATGTGTACTAAATCTTGTCTATTTATTCGAATTAAGGCTGTGCGCTTCTTTACATATAATTGAAAATAGCACCCTTCGGGGAGGAGATCGTTACGGGAGGTCGCGATGAACGATAACGCATTTGACGAACCATTATTTGCAAGCTTGAAGCCAGGCTTAACCTCGTTCTGTTACCGAATGCTAGGCTCTATGGATGATGCGGACGATGCCGTTCAGGAGACGAGTATTCGGGTCTGGCAGAGCTGGAGCACGTTCAGACAGGATTCCTCGTTCAAAACTTGGGTATATCGAATTGCGTCCAACCTGTGCTTGGACAAGCTTAGACAATCCAAACGCCGCGCGCTTCCCGTTGATATGTTCGACCCATCCGTTTCCATCGTCGAACCGCGCGACACGCTGCCAGACTCTGCCTGGATTTGGCCGTCTCCCGACTTTGGAGGCAATCCGGAAGATCGGCTCGTCCGTAGAGATACCCTCCAACTGTGCTTCATCGCTCTTCTGCAGACCTTGGCTCCACGGCAGCGCGCGGTACTCATTTTGAAGGATGTCTTTGAATGGTCCTCCAAGCAGATCGCGGAAACATTGGCGATGTCGCCGGCAGCGGTGAACAGCGCTTTGCAAAGAGCCCGAGACACGCTGGGCCGGGCGCAGCTCCGCTCGGATGAGCTCTGCAGCATGGACGTTCAACCGGAACATGAGCTGCTATCCCGGTATGTGGAGGCCTTCGAGCAATTCGATATCGCTGCGCTAGTCGCGTTGTTCCACGAGGAAGGCTGCATGTCGATGCCGCCATTCGAGATGTGGATCCACGGCAAGGAAGATTTGTCCGCTTTCTATTCGCTTACTCGCTGGCATTGCGAAGGTTCACGATTTGTGCCCATTACGGTGAATGGCGGTTATCCAGCGTTGGCCCAGTATATGCCGGGCAAAGAGGGCACTGGCCTGGTACCCTGGGGTATTCATGTCATCGAAACCAAAGATAATCAAATCCTACACGTTCAAAACTTCATTCATACGCCATTATTTTCACGATTTGGGCTGCCTGAGCGAATTGACCAATAAAAATCATTGAGAATAACCAAATGATAAATCACTAGATGACTGGCAGTCGCCGGCAAGTTTCTGACACGGATGGAAGACGGAAGAAGAGTGGATATCGCGAAGAAGACGCCGAGGAAGATACCCGGCGTCTTTCTTTTTAAACCCTAGTACGAGCGTGATTCTACATTAGTCTTAACCTTGTGCCCCGTCCATGTTCATGTAGTTTATGGCCCACAGGTGTCCGTCCAAGTCCACGAAGCCCCAATGATACATGGACCCATGATCTTCAGGATCAGCGTGCAATTTCCCACCTAAGGAGACAGCGGCATTCACGATTTCATCGACCTTTTCCCGGCTCTCGAAGGCTAATGCGATCGTCATCTGCGCATATTTGCTCGTATCGACGGATTCCTTCTCCGTGAGCGTATTAAAGAATGCTTGATTAATCAGCATGACCTGCAGGTTGTCGCCGATCACAATGGCTACCGAATTCTCATTATCTGGGAATTGCGGGTTGAGTTCAAATCCAATTCCGGTGAAGAACGCTTTCGATTGTTCTACGTTTTTTACAGGGAGGTTGAAGCTCGTGAATGCGGACGTTAATGCCATTTTCAAAACACCTCTTCGTCATATTTGTTTGTGTTTATTTATGCCTACATCTATATAGACGACTGCCGATCCGGAAATTCATCGGTTTCATGTTAGCCTAATGGAATTTAAAATAAGCTTCTTCACAAAATTTTAATTTAATTTGATGAAATCAATATACATTTTTGGAGAAATACGCTATTTTAGTAAGGTCTATATTACAAACGAACTTCACTGTCTTTTATAATACCAAAAAAGAAAGGGTGTGCAGATTCTTGCTGCCATATGTGACACTAGCGCAAGATATCTACTATAGTGATTTAAATATTTTCACTGCATATAAAATCTATGAGATTGTGACAGAAAACCAAGATACTATTATATTAATGAATGATAAAGGAGAAATAGATGAACTACATAAATCATTGATTCATGCAAGGTATCCCACTTATAAAATGGCTGTCGTACATAACAATCTATTTCTTTGGATTTGTTATACATTTATTGAAACAATTCGCCAAAGAATTGTGCAAAGAAAGCTATCAAGGTCAAGAATATAAATCGATTGCCTACAATACAAAAATACATATACATAGATATTTAAACGCTATTTATGCAAAAGTTTTCAGAAGAGTTTACCTATAGTGGCGTGTATCTCATAAACGAAGTTACAGACGGAAAACCGTGTGAAGCATTATTTTGTGGGGATGAGAATATGGACGCTTTATCAGCGAGCTGAAGGGTGGAAAATATCTTCACAATAAGACAAGTGAAATCAAGTAGACTACAAATAAAAAGCTGCCGGCATGTTTTCGTGCCAGCAGCTTTTTTCGGCAATCCGAACAATTTAATAAATCGTTGTTCTTGTTATGGAAATCGATGAGAAGTATAAACGCAGCCGTTTTATCTATATTTTACAAATTGCATATCAGTTTATATTTTGATGATTTACCAAGATTGTCCTTTCCCTGATAATGAAGGGTACCCTTCAAAAGCCTCATGAAGTATTATTTGTAATCGTTCTCATCGTGCAGGGAGGTCATTCGTATGCTGCAGAAGATTCGGAAATATAATAGGAGCGTTATAGCCACATGGCTAATCTCGTATTTGTCTGTGCTGTTGGTTCCAATAGTAATTAGTATGATTCTTTATTCGGCAACGCACAGTCTGGTGGAGAAAGAAATAAATCGGGCGAACGAGTTGCTTCTCACGCAGATCGAAATGTCCATCGATAGTAAGTTAAAAGGTTTGGAACAATTAAGTTTGGAAGTTGCTTTAAACAAAAATGTCTCTTCTTTCGCGAATGTTCAAAAGCCCCTATCCGACGATCAGTATTATCAACTCTTTAATATTGCCGAAAGTCTGAGAACGTACCAACGAGCCAATGACTATATTGAGCAAATTTATGTGATGTATGCGAACAGCGATACCGTTGTATCCACGTTCAATCATACCGATTCCCGTGGGCTGTTCTCCCTCATGAGGCCGGGGAAGGAGACTTCTTTTGAGGAGTGGAGAGGGCTATTTGACCAGAAGTATGTCTATAAGTATTCGCCAATGAAATATTGGAACGAAGGCACTTCAATATCTGGGGTGATGTTTGCCCGCTCACTCGTTTTGAATAATCCGCTTCAGCCTTATCCTATTCTAATTTTTCTGATCAATGAGAATAAGCTGCTGGAAAGCATTCCGAAATACAATGATTCATCGGTACTGATTTTGGATAAAGATAATCACTTCATAGCTGCGTCCAAAGATAAACAGGAGCTTCAAGATCACATGCCTTCAGAGCGCTTGTTAGGGAAAAAAGGTTTGGTGTACGCTGAAATGAATCAAGACAAAGCGGCTTTGTCTTATGTTACATCCGAGCTGACGGGGTGGAAATATGTGTCTGTTCTCCCGGCAGACATTTTCAATGAAAAGATGGAATATTTGAAAATGATAACGCGTCTGGGCATTGCGCTAGGGCTGTTAATTGGCATTATCGTCACGCTTATTTTCTTGAGAAAAAATTATATGCCCATTCAAGTCCTGCTGCAGAACATGACGCAGCGATCCGGCTTCCGGTTTGACGGGAAGTCCAATGAGTACTCCTTTCTGCAAAATGCACTTCATCATACCTTTATCGAGAGGGATGAAATCAGCAAACTGTTAAAGCTGCATAATAATACGATCCGAGCGCATTTTCTAACACGGTTATTGAAAGGCCAATTAGAGAGGAAGCTTCCGCTTCAGGAATCATTTAATGCCCACAACGTCCAATTTCATTCAGACCGGTTTGCGGTCCTGCTATTCAGTATCGATGCTTACGGCAAGCTGCAAGGGGATGACACCGAGGATACTTTCGACCAAAAGACCCAGATGCTTCATTTTGTGCTTAGCAATGTGATTGAGGAGCTGGCTGGTGACGATGCCACGGTTTATTCCACAGAACTGAATGAGCTGACCGCCTGCATCATTAATTTGAAACCGATTCCTTCCGAGGAGGAAGGTAAGTTATTAGTTCGAGTGGCCTCTCAAACACAAGCATTCATCAAGGAGCACATTCATGCAGTGATGACGATTGCCGTGAGTGATGTTCACAATGACGTGTACGGGATTTCGCAATCGTATCAAGAGGCACTAGAAGCTCTTGAGCATCGAATTGTGCTTGGCAACGGCCAGTTAATTCAGTACAAGGAAATCAGCATGGAAACTGCGCGGACCGAGCGGAATTATTATTATCCATTGAGTGTTGAACAACAACTCATTTACTACGTGAAGACGGGGAATTTGTCCAAATCCCAGGCGCTGCTAGGAGAAATTTACGAGGCAAATTTCAAGGTTCACCCAGTTTCAGTGGCGCTTGCAAAATGTCTGCTGTTTAACTTGGCAAGCACAATGCTGAAAACGCTCGACGAGGTGAGCTCGATTAGCAAACGAAATTTTGAAGCCCATGCTGAGGATGTGGAACGGTTGTTGAACTGTGACACGGTTCAGGACATGATGGCCCATATGAATCGAGTGCTTGAACAGGTCTGCGAATGGATTCAAACCGACAAGAAGAATCATCATACATATCTAATCGATGATATACGCGATTATATTGAGATGCATTTTCGAGATGTCAATTTGAATATCTCTATGATTGGTGAATCCTTTTCACTGACGCCTTCCTACGTGTCCAAAATATTTAAAGAGCATACGGGAGAATCCCTGCTAGATCTCATTAACCAAACGCGATTGAAAGCGGCCAAGACGCTGCTCTCAGAGAACAATCTGACGATTAACGAAGTCGCTTGGCGTGTCGGTTATGCAGATGTGAGCACCTTCTTGCGCATTTTCAAGAAATTTGAAGGCATGACGCCTGGGAAGTATCAGAAGATTTAGTTGAGGAGCAGGATGTTTCGCCATTTCACAATTCATTTGCGAAATTGATAGGGAGTGAGTTTATGTTTTGCAAGTCATTTTCGATTTTGCGTATTTCACAAACGAAGCCAAATGAGGTTCAATAATCATGAAATTGGACAAAAAAACGACTTGATGTGGAAGGGAGGGGGAGGAACGCGTCCTGTAAGGAATAATTTGGTAAGCGCTTTCGTTTCAAAGTGTTTCAACACATTCAGTGAAAAGGACGGTGTTAGTTACATGAGAATGTCACCGAAGAAGGCTGCGGCTTTCCTGTTATGCGTACTCCTGTTCATGAGTTTGATACCTGGTTTCGTTGCTGCTGCAGATACGAAGTTCTCCGTATCGGGTTCCAGCGTGACCGCAAGCTCCAACGATGGCAATGTTCCTGCGAATACGGTCGACGGAGATATGGGGACACGTTGGTCAGCGAGTGGAGATGGCCAATGGATCAAATTCGATCTTGGCTCCAACGTAACAGTAGCTTTTGTTAAAATTGCCTTTTTAAATGGCTCTACGCGTACTTCATCTTTTGATATTCAGACCTCTACGGACAATGCTACGTTCACGACGCGGCTATCCAATGTAACAAGCAGCTTGGTAGATGGGCTACAAACCTTTGATTTTCCAGATGTCACATCGGTCCGATATGTGCGTATCGTTGGTCATGGGAATTCGGAGAGCGCTTGGAACAGCTATTTGGAAGTCGAAGTTTATGGAAGTGGAGGCAGCGCTCCCGTTGAAGATTCAGTGACGGTTTCGACGTCGGCTCAGCTGCAGACTGCGATCAATCAGGCCATACCCGGCAGGATCATTTATTTGCAAAATGGCACATACTCACAATCCGGTCCCTTTACAGTCAATGGGATTAACGGTCAGGACGGCCAGGAAATCGTCATCAAAGCCTTGAATCGCGGGCAAGCGATTATTTCGGGTGGAGCTTATTTCAGCCTGTATCAGTCGTCTTATGTCACGATTTCGGGAATGAAATTTACAACTACGACCAGTGCAAGCAACAATGCGGTAAAAATAGATGCGTCCAGTCACATTCGCGTGACACGCAATGAATTTAATCTGAATGAAACCGGGGCCACGAACAATTGGGTGAAAATCAGAGGTGTTAACAGCGACAACAACCGGATAGATCGGAATAAATTCGTATCCAAAGCGGATCCTGGACCGATTATTGCCGTAGATGGCGATGGAAGTACGTATATGTCGCGCTACACGATCATCGACCGCAACTACTTCTATGACAGCACACCCAGGATTACGAATGGCAAAGAGAGCATTCGTGTTGGCTTATCCGGCGTCTCTTTATTAAACGGGAACGCGACCGTAGAGAATAATCTGTTCGAGAACAGCGATGGCGATCCGGAAATCATTTCCGTGAAAAGCAGCGGAAATACGGTTCGCTACAATACGATTCGGAATTCGCAAGGACAGGTAACGTCGAGACACGGCAATAACAATCAATTCTATGGGAACTTCTTTTTGGGCAATGGCAGTAAAGCCGGTGTAGGCGGGTTCCGAATCTATGGGACGGATCACCGCATTTATAACAATTATTTTGAAGGTCTTACCACGGATGCCCTTAATCTCGATGGTGGAGATTGGGATGGTGGGACTAATTCCACCAATTACAGCAGTGGGGATTTAAGCAAGCATTGGCGCGTGTACCGAGCACAAGTGACGAACAATACGATTGTGAATAGCGATTTTGGCATCATTATCGGCAGAAGCTATACATCAGCACCGGTTGATAGCCGAGTAGCGAATAACATCGTTAACAACAGTACAGGAACGCTATACGAAGAAGTGAAAACATCGAATACCGTGTTTGAAGGAAATATCGGCTTCGGCAGCACGGTTACCAATCGTTCGAGAACTTCTGCGGAAATTCGGAATATCACACCGTCATTCACAACGATTGGCGGTTTGCAAAAGTTAACCTCCGGCAGTGCAGCCGTTAATGCCGCTGTTGGCAGCTATTCTTACGTCACTGAGGATATGGATGGTCAAACACGTTCAACGAACGATGTTGGCGCCGATGAATACTTCAGCTCCTCTACGTCCACCGTCCGCGTGCCGCTCAGCGCCTCGGATGTAGGGCCTGACAGCCCGTAACATACAAAACGAAACAGGTATGCAAAACCTAAAATTTCAGGTTTTGCATACCTGTTTCGATATTGAAGATAGTTTTTTGGGAATGGATTCGGCAATATAAGGAATGTAGGCGCTTTCAAATTTGAAAAGACGGTTTAACTATGAAATGGGGGATGAACATGAAAAGTAACACATCGAAAAGGAAGTATCGGTCATACAGCGCTGCTGGACTAAGTGTTCTCATGTTAACAGGTATCGTACTCTCCGCTTGCTCAGAGACCGACAGCACAACTAAGAATAGTGCAAGTCCATCCGCAACGGATGCACCGAAGGCAGTTTATCCGCTCAATACGAAAGAAACGTTAACCTCATGGGAAAGTTTGAACAACAATGCGACTACGTTTTATCAAAACTTGGCAGAAACACCATTTGGTAAAGGGCTGACCAAAGCTACCGGGGTTGAGGTGAAATATATTCACCCGAATGATCAGCAAACGAAAGAGCAGTTCAATCTGATGATTGTTGCAGATAAACTGCCGGATGTCATTGAATATGATTGGACGGGAAGAAGCGCGGGGTCTTACCCAGGCGGTCCGGAAAAAGCGATTAACGATAAAGTCATTCTCGAACTCAATGATTTGATTGATAAGTATGCGCCGAATTTGAAGAAAAAACTGGCAGAAGATAAAGAACTCGACAAAATGATTAAAACGGATAGCGGCAAATATTATGTATTTCCAATGATACGCAACCCTTCCGGACTTGTATTCCGGGGACCTATCATTCGTAAAGACTGGTTAGATGAGCTGCAATTGCCGATGCCAGAGACGATTGATGAATGGGAGACGACGTTAAAGGCATTCCGTGATAAAAAGGGAGCAAAAGCACCATTTAGCGTCACTTACGTCAATGGCAATTTCGAAATTCGCGATGCTTTTATTGGCGCTTATCATACTTCGAACACGTTCTACCTCGATGATGCAGGGAAAGTTAAATATGGTCCGGTTGACCCGCAATATAAGGATTTCTTAGCGCTGTTCCGCAAGTGGTATGCAGAGGGATTGTTTGATAAAGATTTTGCACTGACTGACGGTAAAGCGTTGGATACGAAAATACTTGGCGGTCAAACCGGCGCAACGGTCGGCTTGCTGAGCGGTGGTTTAGGGAAATGGCTGGATGCCATGAAAACGAAAGATCCGAAGTTTAATCTGGTAGGCTCGCCGTATCCAACTCTCAAAAAAGGGGAGAAGCCTTTTACAGGACAATTAGACTTTAAATACAATCCAGGTCCAAGTAAGGCGGTTTCGGCAACGACGAAAAATCCGGAACTGGCGGTTCGCTGGCTTGATTATGCTTACAGTACGCAAGGCAGTCTCTTGTTCAACTTCGGCGTCGAGGGTGAAAGCTTTACGATGAAAGACGGGAATCCTGTATATACCGATCAAATAGTCAAAAACGAAAAATACAGCTTGCAGCAAATGGTTTCACAGTATACAAAGCCAAACGGCCCTTATGAAGCGGACGAAAGACGCAACTGGAATACATACCCGCAGCAAGATGCAGCAGTGAAACTATGGATGAATACCGACGCAGCGAAGCACACCATTCCAGCCTTTCTGACGCCTACTGCTGAAGAAAGCAAAGAGCTTGGCAAAATCGTTAACGATGTCAGCAACTATAAAGAAGAAATGTTCTCGAAGTTTATTATGGGCAAAGAGCCTCTTGAAAACTACGACAAATACGTCGAACAAATTAAAAAATTAGGCATTGATCGTGCGGTTGAGATTTATCAGAAGTCGCTTGATCGATATAGCAAGAGATAGAAGAACGCTAGGGTTTGGATACGGAAGGAGTGGAACGATATGTCAGCCAAACCACTGTTAGATTCGAGGACGGCCATAACTGTGAAAACCAAAACATCTATGTTACCAGGTTTGGGCATTCTGAAAGATATTCAGAAAAATAAACTGCTGTATGTCATGCTGCTTCCTATCATTTTGTTTTTCGGGGTGTTTCATTATGTCCCCATGTATGGCGCAATCATCGCCTTCAAGGATTTCTCTCCAAGGCTCGGCATTCTAGGAAGTCCGTGGGCGGGTCTTGAACATTTTAGAACATTCTTCGAAGGGATTTATTTCTGGCGGACGCTCAAAAATACGATCCTGATCTCATTGTATGACCTTATCTTTGGTTTCCCAGCTCCGATTATTCTGGCGCTGCTGCTTAATGAAATAAGAAAGACATTTTTCAAACGATCGATCCAGACCATTACGTATATGCCGCATTTTGTCTCGCTCGTTGTCGTGTGCGGCATGATCAAGGAATTCACTTCCAGCTCTGGATTAGTCAATGATGTAATTGCTTTTCTGGGCGGCGAGCGACTTTCTTTGCTGCTTGAAGCCCAGTTTTTCCGTACGATCTACGTTTCCTCAGGAGTGTGGCAGCATATTGGCTGGGGGACAATTATCTACTTGGCAGCCCTAGCGGGCATTGATACGGAGCAGTATGAGGCTGCGAAAATCGACGGCGCAGGGCGCTGGAAGCAAATGTTCCATATCACGCTGCCCGGCATCATGCCTACAATCGTGATTTTATTGATTCTTGAGATGGGACGCATGATGAACGTGGGGACGGAGAAAATTATTTTGTTATATAATCCTACCGTTTACGATACGGCTGATGTCATTAGCTCCTATGTGTATCGGATGGGCCTTCAGGAATTCAATTACAGCTTCAGCTCGGCCGTCGGATTATTCAATTCGGCAATTAACTTTACCCTGGTTATCGGGTCCAATTGGTTAAGCCGCAAGTTGAATAATACCAGTTTATGGTGACGGGGGGATGACCATGTATCGCAAATCAGTCGGAGAATGGACGTTTGATCTCGTAAACTACGTATTTTTATCGCTGCTAGCTATCGCAACAATATACCCTCTCGTATATGTCTTGTTCGCCTCTTTAAGCGACCCTACCCTTTATATGCAGCATAGCGGAATCCTATGGAAACCGCTTGATTTCAACCTAAGGGCTTACAAACTGGTGTTCGATAACGGTACCATTATGCATGGCTATGTCAATACGATGATCATCGTTGTGGTGGGCCTATGTCTGAACATCCTGCTGACTTCCCTCGGCGCTTATGCACTGTCCCGTAAATGTCTCGGTTATCGGAAGCCTCTGATGCTCTATATTGTTTTTACGATGTTCTTCAGTGGCGGCATGATCCCGTTTTATTTCACGGTCAAAGGACTTGGTCTGGCGAATACACTGTGGGCGTTAATTATTCCGCAAGCGATTTCCGCTTTTAATCTAATTCTGATGAAAACCGCTTTTGAAGCGATACCGGATAGCCTTGAAGAATCCGCGAAGATGGATGGGGCGAATGAATTTGTGATTTTGTTCCGGATTATGCTTCCGCTCTGTATGCCAGTTGTCGCCGTCATGCTGCTGTACTACGGGGTGAGCCACTGGAATGCTTGGTTTAACGCGCTGATTTTTTTGCAAGATCGGTCGCTTTACCCGCTTCAGCTTGTGCTCAGAGAGCTTCTGCTGCAAAACGATGCTAGTTCGATGGCAAGCGGCGCCGGTTCGGGCGATGTATCTGTCATTGGTGAGACGTTGAAGCATGCTACGATTATTATCGCGACAGTACCGGTTCTTATGATCTATCCCTTCTTACAAAAATACTTCGTTAAAGGCGCTTTAATCGGTGCAATTAAAGGATAATAAAGGAGAAACACAAAACTATGCAAAAACATACTGTGATTGAACCGGATGTTCTTGAACAATGGTGGAAAGGCGTACAGGTCAAAGCTGATGGGGTGCTGAGCCAAAATAGAGAGCTTGCGCCCCACGTGGCCAAATCAGGCGCTTATGACGGATTGAAGCTCGATCAGTGGATTTCTGGATTCTGGCCAGGTATGTTGTGGATTCTATACAATCTGACAGGTGAGGAACGCTATAAAGATGCAGCTTGGGATTGGGATGTACGGATGGAACGTCACTTGCTGGAAGAGAACCATTTTCATCATGATGTCGGGTTCCAATATTTGCCGACATCTGTCATCAAATATAAACTAACTGGCGATAAAGACGGAAGACGCCGGGGGTTGGCGGCAGCCAACTTCCTTGCGGGCCGCTTTAACCTGGCCGGGCAATTCATTCGAGCTTGGAATCGTGATTTGCACGGATGGGCGATCATCGATTGCATGATGAATTTGTCTATCTTATTCTGGGCTTCGGAGGAGCTTGAAGACCCGCGATTTGCTCAAATTGCCTGCGCGCATGCCGACATGGTACTTAAGTATATGATTCGCGGAGATGGATCGACATGCCACGTCGCAGTATTTGATCCAAGTTCAGGTGAACTGCTGGAGCATAAAGGTTGGCAAGGTTATGCGCCAGACTCCTGCTGGTCCAGGGGGAATGCTTGGGCGCTATACGGCATGACGAATACGTACCGTTTCACCAAGCAAGATAAGTATCTGCATGCTGCCCAGCAAGTCGCTCATCATTTCATTAGTTCACTGCCGGCAGAGATGGTACCTCCTTGGGATTTTCGAGTTCCCAATGCGGACGAAGCGCCTCGGGATACGTCCGCTGCGAGCATCGCAGCATCAGGGTTGCTTGAACTCGCTGCACTCGTTCGGGCAGAAGATGCCAGCAAGTACCGTTTAGCTGCTGAGCGTATCCTTCTGTCCCTATCTGAGACATATGCCGCTTTCGATGAACCGCACCATGAAGGTATTCTCCATGGAGGCACGGGGCATAAGCCGGCTGAGGCCAATATCAATGTATCTTTGATCTACGGCGACTATTACTATGTGGAGGCTCTTGCCAAGCTGCAAGGCTGGAAGCATCGGGTGTTCTAAGGGAATGGAGGAGCATATGAGATGAAAGATGTAGAATCGCCGAAGTTAACACACATACAGGTCTGTACTGCTGCAGCACTGCAGCAGGCACTTGACGAAGCAACCGCAGGAACAGTCATTGAATTGGCGAAAGGGTCTTATGAACAAAGCGGTCCTTTCGTTGTTAAGGAGAAGCATGGTTCTGCCCTGCTGCCAATACGCATCGAAGCTGCACAATTGGGGAGTGCCATTATTACAGGCGACAGCTATCTGCACATAGAAAATTCTACCTATATTGAAGTTATAGGACTCACCTTTCACGGCGGTATTGGTTCGTCCTCCAGCGAGCAGTCACTGATTGAGAGGGGGCTGTCCCACCGCATTCTGAAAGGCGTTCATCCCGGTATCCAATTGCAAAGCGCAAGCCGAATTTCCATTCTACGCAATACATTTGCCTTGAATGAGATCGGCCAGCCGTTCCGTTTTCTGGTGGAGAAGGTTCCTGTATGGGGATTATTCGGTATGGAAGGAAGCTGTCGGTACGGCAGTCGTTACGACCCGAATGGGTAAGTTTACAACGGCCCGACGCCATATGAAGACGCAAATCTGATCACCGACAATGGCACGCATCGCCATTTCATCCGGGTGGAGGGCGTAAGCAGCTACAATCGGATTGCCTACAATTCGATAGGGCCTAAGCGTGCATTTGGGGCCGTCCTTATTTATGACGGAGAAGGGCATGCCGGGCAGACCATATCTCAGCATGACGTCATTGAATATAATTATTTTCACAATATCGGACCGCGTGTGACAAATGGATTGGAAGCAATTCGGCTTGGCTTATCAAGCCTTTCATTAGCCCCTGGATATGCTACGATTCAGTATAATTTATTCGATGGCTTTGATGGCGAAGATGAGATTATTTCGGTGAAAAGCAGCGACAATAGGATCCGTTACAACACGATTCGCCAATCGTTCGGGGGCATTGTCGCTCGGCACGGGCATCGCAACACTTTCTATGGCAACTTCTTCTTCGGGGATGGAAAAAAGCCAGGGATGAGCGGTTTCTGCATTTATGGGAATGGTCATAAAATCTATAACAACTACATGGAAGGCCTCACGGATCGGGTGATCCGGCTCGAAGGCGGCTCTCATGATGCCGGCCCTGAAGGCGGTACGAACCCAACCGTCAAGTGGATGAAGGATGGCAAGGAAATGACTGCGACGCTGGAGGAAATTCCGGCTGAGCAGCGGACCGAGCTTCTTCGTGGGCATTGGCGTCCATACCATGTGCAGATTTACAACAATACACTGGTGAACATAAGCGACACCGATTGCCTCGTCCTTGGTGGAAAAACCTATCCCCCCGTTGAGACGAAGATTAGCAACAACTTGATTCTCAGGGATTCGAGTTCGATGCCACTTAGTGAGGACAGCTTGGGCCGATTGTCTGCACAGAGTTCAGCGATTGATGCAACAGTTAGCGCGGAAGCGTATTGTCCAGATGAAGTACCGTTCGTACGACCGCTCACTGTCGATGATGTAGGGCCACAAGCTCGTACGTTCAATAAGCCATACTAATAATTAGGGGACAAAGGGCAGCTCATCTAGAGTAGCCCTTTGTCTATAATTTACCAGCTGCGAGAATTGATGGTATAATACTTGGGATTATTTTGATATAGGCTAACGTCTCTAATGTTAATATTTTAAAGGTAAACAGGTGAAGCATATGAATCTACAAGAGCAGTTTGGCGATATTGATATCTATTTATTTGATCAACTATTAAAAGGTCGTATTACGCCAGGAATGCGAATTCTCGATGCCGGATGTGGCTCTGGTCGCAATCTTATCTATTTGCTGCGTAATGGGTATGAAGTGTATGCTGTGGATCGATCAGAGGAAGCGATAACCGCTGTTCAGAGGCTTGCCATGAAGCTAGCACCTGACTGGTCAAACGAACGCACTCGGGTTGAAGCTGTTGAGAAGATGAGCTTTGATGGTCACTATTTTGATTTTATTATTAGTAACGCCGTTCTGCATTTTGCCGAGAATGAGGCCCATTTCCAGCAAATAGTTCATGAATTATGGCGTGTACTTAAACCTGGCGGGCAGATGTTTGTACGACTCGCATCATCAATTGGAATTGAATCGAAAGTAATCCCGCTCGGGGATGAACGTTATCAACTTCCTGACGGGAGCATCCGTTTCCTTGTGGATGAGGAAAAATTACAGAAAACTACGGAAGAGTTGAAGGGGATACTATTTGAGCCTATTAAAACGGTTAATGTGGCCGGGCAGCGTTGTATGAGTACTTGGTGCGTGAGAAAGCCGATGTAAATCAAGTACTAAAGCTTTCATGCGACGCAAATGCAACAGATGGAAAGAAAAATTGCTGATGTATTTCAAACGAAAAAACATGAGTTCATTCAACTGGGAACTATAGAAGAGGGGCTTGCTGAGGAAATTGGATTTAAAAATAAAATGAAATTTTAAGGATGGGGACGGATATGACTTCAATCAGGGATATGGAAATGCTAGAAGTTTACCCGTGCTTGAGGGATGTTAGCCCCGAGAATTGGGCAGAAGCAAAGCCGGAAGTACGAACATTCCCCATAAAATCCTGTCTCTTTCAGCGAGAGGAAGCAACATTTTACGGAATGTTATTGCTGAAAGGTACTGCTCACATCAGCCAAATTGGGCAGGATGGGAGCAAGCATGTTATCAATAAACTTAACCCTGGCGAAATTTGCGCCTTACTTGTTCTTAGCGGCCTGAGTGGACGTGACTACCCTGCAGTCATCGAGGCTGAGACAGAAGTCGAGGCACTGTTTGTATCCAAAAAGAGCTTCCTCCACTGGGTGCAAGAATACGAGTCGATACGTAAAACCGTATTTGGTACCCTGCTAGATGGAATTATGCATATGGGTGAACAACTTCAAGCGAGACAGACCAAATCACTGGATGTGCGACTAGCTGAAAAACTGCTGAGTTCCACGTCAGAGCAGCAGCCGATTCTACGAATAACGCATTATGAGCTCGCCTCAGAGATCGGTACTGCCCGTGAAGTCGTGAGCCGCACGTTGCAGCGGTTTCAGCGTAAGGGGTGGGTAGTGACAGGTCGTGGCTTTGTAAGAATCACTTGCCGACCTGAATTAGATGAGCTACTTGGTGACTAGGTCACAGAAAAGGTGATGCTATTTCTGGTATATTGGGTCAGTAAATTAATTCCAAATACAGGAGGTATCCCCCTATGACTAACCAGCTTCAGCAGGGCATGTTTGCTCCAACATTCCGAACGGTTGACCACTGCGGCAACCCTATATCGTTTGATGACTATCGTGGCCGGAAAGTGCTACTCACGTTTATGCGCTTCTCTGCTTGCGCTCTTTGCAATTTGCGGGTGCATCATTTTATCAAACGTTTTCCAGACTGGCAGCGCCAAGGTATGGACGTCATCGCATTCTTCGAATCACCGGAAGCGAATATGCGGACCTACGTCGGAACTCAAAATGCTCCGTTTCCGCTTGTCGCGGATCCAAAGGCGGAATTATACGATTTGTATGGTGTCGAGACGTCCGAAGAGAAAGTACGTAATACAATGGCCGATGTGAACACGAAAATGTTTGTCGAAGTAGCAGCTGCTGCCGGGTTTCACCTTACTCCAGAGGAAGGTTCAAACTTCAATCGAATACCTGCTGATTTTTTAATTGATGAGAACGGTATCATACAGCTAGCGCATTATAGCCGGATTATTACCGACCATCTCTCGCTTGAGGAGATCGAGTGTTTCGCTGCAGGCGAATAACGACGTATGGTAAAAAAGCAAGGCAGCAACATGCCTGCTGCAATAACAGCATATACGATAGTCCCGCCCCCTTCCCTCCTAGGAAGGGGGATTTTTCGTTGTGGAAACAATCCAATCCATATTGGGGGCTATGAGAGATACTATGAACATAGCATGAAGACAGCATGTTGCAGAACAAGAACTCAGAGAGGATGTGAAATATTTGAAGATAACCCGCGAGATAAAGACCTTTGAGGATATTAAGATAATACATTTGATCTCAAATTTCGTAATCTGTATTTTCTGTTATACACTGAAGGATCCGAGAGCACAAAAGGACTAAGTGAAGTTATTCCTTCCCGAATCAGATCATGGTTATTTCCCAAGTCGTTCCCTATCCTTTGGGAAATGGCAGGCATTATACTAACATTAGACGTGATGCAAGGAGTTGTGGCTTGCAGTTCTCATTTTGATAATGTTAGGAGAGAGTACGATGATATGCAATAAATTGAAGGTAGCGATAACTTGTTCGCTATTGTTGAGTAGTATGACCCTAGGAAGCGGTGCGTTCGCATCCGATAAGGCTATTGATGCTGACGCTCAGATCAAGGAATTTGTCTATCTGGACAAGGAACTCGACCGGATTTCCCAAGTGTCGGCGTCGATTCCGGACGGCACACGTGATGGTCATCTCCGACTGCTGCTGGATGCGGGGGATGGCCTGGATATTCAATCAATCACACTGAGAACCGCCGACAGCAAGGGAAATGAGACGAGCCAAGGCATCTGGAAAACCTGGAAGTCCGAAGCTGGCGATATTGGCACGTTGCTTGCTGTCGTGCAGGACGGCAAATCGATAAACGAAACGTTCCAGGCGAAGCTTGGCTCATTCCAAGGCATCGTCGAGTTTGAGTTATTCGCATCCGATAATAATGGGATGAAGCCGGGTGTGTATTATTATTTGGAAATCGCGACAAGCAGCGGTATACTGCGGACGCCGATCACTCCCTATGCAGAGAACGAAACCTCCTATGCGCCTGTGGCTATTCGTGAGTTCAGCTGGCTGGATTTGACATCTGACCATACAGGTATCGCTGAATTCGGCAAAGATGGATCAACAGACGGCCATTTTCGATTGAAGTTGAATTTTGCACAGAAGTCGGAGGTGTTGGCTATTATTCTTCGCGCTACCGACGAGAAGGGGAATGAAGCTCCTGGGATTTGGCGTACGAACCGGGCTGGTGTCGGTTGGCTGCTCGGCATTGCGAAAGGAGATACAGTCATTACACCTGGGTTCAAAGAGGATGTGAAAGAACCAGTCGGCACGTTCCAGGGGACTGGAGTCTTCGACTTATACGCCAACAACAACGGGTCGATCAAGAATGGGCAACACTACGTCATTGAGGTGGAGACGACTTACGGCACGGTTATCTCTAAACCGGTGAAGTTCGGCGATCCGGCATCTAATTATGTCAATAACAATCCGCTCGGGTTCAAAAGCATTGTGCTGACACTTGATGCGATTACGGCTTTCGTCGATGAGGAGCGGCATATGCTTGACGTGGCGCCGTTCACGCTGGAGGGTCGCACCATGGTGCCAATCCGCTTCATTGGCGAAGCACTTGGCGCAAAGGTGGACTGGCATGGCGATAAGAACCTCGTCATGCTAACCAAGGGAGACACGAAGGTCGAACTAGTGATTGATCAGAGAGAGGCTTATGTGAACGGCAAGGTAGTTATGCTGGATACGCCGGCTATCATTCGGAACGGCTTCACCCTGGTGCCTGTACGGTTCGTCAGCGAGGGATTGAACATGAAGGTGTTCTATGATGATGGGGAAATTCTGATTACGGATGCAAAAGTGCGTGAAGTAAAGTGAAGTAGCGCGCCTTCTCGGTTGAATGGCAGACGTCGATAGGCTCTGCCTTTTTGTTGTTGGCGCTAAGCCAAGTTATTACAAAGTTTAAAAATTATGTACCTAATGAGATGCTTCAACAGAAACTTGAGTTAATAATAAGTCAAATTCAATCACTGTCAAGAGACAGAGACTCATTTGGGCTTATTCATGGAGACATTAGTCTGGGGAATTACCTGAATCATGAAGATTACCCGAGCATCATTGACTTTGATCAATGCGAGTACAGTTGGTTTGCTTCTGAAATTGCAACATCGATATTCCATGAAACTCCAATTCCATTTGTTATTACAGATGTAAATAGACGTAGAACAATAACAAAACGATTTTTTTCAAACTTTTTTCAAGGATACTCCAAAGAAAATTCATTAAGCCGTAGTTCACTAGATGCTATTCCACTATTTATTAATTTAAGACAAGCTATTGTTATTGGTCTTATATACCGTAGTTCTGAAATGGGGAACTTTGATAATTGGAGTAATTGGAATAAGGAAGCATTAACATTTTATATGAATAATATAAAAAATGATATACCTTACATTGACTTGGATTTAACAAGTCTATGATGATGGAAATATATAGAAGATTGTAATACTAGGGAGAATGTTAACAATACAAAAGGCTCTCTAGTCGGAAGAATAAAATACATAAAGTGGAAAGCCTTGTTAAAGTAACGGATAACGATTGGGCAGGACAGTATTCAAATACTTCGGAAAGTGTTCCACCAGCCAAATGATTATTTAAGAATTGACTATCGGTCATTAAACCCTTGACTTCCCACATCAAATCATTTATCCTACTTACATCATACGATTTCAATGCAAGACACATTCCCTACGAGGTGTTTTATGAGTGTAGCAGGTTTTCAACAGGCATAACTTAAGAAGATAACATTCTATTCTATAGGTGAAGCGGGATACCGTTTCTAAAAATCCTATATGATAGTTTTATTTAAGTTACCTATGAAGAACCCTGCGAATACATCATGAAACATGACTCGAACAGAGGAAGTAAACTGCGGCTTTGGATATAAATCCTTGTCAGCTGATGGCTTTTTCCTATGTGTAACATCATGTAAATTGAGTGTAATGAGCTGTGGGTTTCCCGCAGCTTTTTTTGCGCTTATTTGGGCATAAACGTTGAAATCTTATGGTGCAGGGTTCTTCATCATGATCACCTAATCGTGAGGAGAATGTAAAGATGAATCCAAGTACAAAGGAAAAATTACAATATAACGAATTGAAGACGCTCGTCCAAAGCTATTGTGTAAGCAGTCTGGGCAAGCAACTGATCGATCAACTCGAACCAAGTTCAAACCTCAAAGTAGTGAAGCAACGTCTCCTTGAAACAACGGAAGCCCGCGCGATTCTAGATACCGAGGGACATGTGCCGCTGTTGGGGATTTCGAATATTACATTCATGATGGAGAAGCTGGATAAAGGGATGGTGCTGGATCCCTCCGAACTGATTACCATTGCTGATTTTCTACGGGGTTGCCGGAAAGTCAAGAAGTTCATGACCGAGAAAGAATTCTACGCTCCTAAGCTAAGTGCTTATGCCAACTCCATGTGGGATTTCCAGAACATTGAAGATGCAATTCACCAGGCTATTAAAGGGAATCGGGTGGATTCAGGAGCGAGTAAAGAGCTCAAACGAATCCGTAAGCATATTGATATTGCCGAGGCGAAGATTGAGGAGCAGCTACAAAAGTTTTTGAAGAACAGCGCGAACAAGGAGGTTATTCAGGAGTTTTTTGTCAGCAAAAAAAATGACCGCTTCACCATCCCGATTAAAGCTGCCTATAAGCATCAAGTGGCTGGAACGATTGTCGAAATATCTTCCAAGGGTTCGACGGTGTTTATAGAGCCGTTAACTGTTGCCAAGTATACCACAGAGCTTTCGGGTCTCAAGATGGAGGAGGGGATGGAGGAGCTTCAGATACTGTCGGCTCTATCGGATTTTGTCGCAAATCAGACCCAGCCGATAACGGTCAATATTGATTTGATTAGTCTGTACGATATGATTTTCGCCAAAGGAAAATTTAGCAAAAGCATGGATGGAATCGCACCTAAAGTGAACGACCATGGGACGATTAAATTGGTTCGATGCAGGCATCCATTATTGTCCAGAAGTGCGGTTCCGCTGGATTTTGAAATTGGGGATAGATATCGAAGTTTGGTCATTACGGGTCCGAATGCGGGGGGCAAGACGGTTGTCCTGAAGACGGTCGGTTTGATCGCGCTGGCGGTGATGTCCGGCTTTCACATCTCGGCGGATGCGTCTACCGAAGTGGCTGTGTTTGATCGTATGTTTGTTGATATTGGGGATAATCAGAGTCTGGAGAATGCGCTTAGTACCTTTTCGTCCCATATGAAAAATATAGCCGAGATCATGCGCCAAGCGAATCGCAATACGTTGTTGTTGTTTGATGAGATTGGTAGTGGAACGGAACCCAATGAGGGGGCGGCACTGGCCATTGCGATTCTGGAAGAATTTTACCAAATGGGTTGTATGACAGTTGCGACCACGCATTATGGAGAGATTAAGGAATTTTCGGAACGACATCCGGATTTCATGAACGCAGCGATGGCATTCGACAACGAAACCTTAGAGCCGCAATATAAGCTGCTGATTGGGCAATCGGGCGAGAGCAATGCGCTTTGGATCTCGAAGAGGATGGAGTTGAAAGATGCGGTATTGGGGCGGGCGAAGCTTTATATGGAAAGTAAGAACTATCGGTTTGATCTCCTGCATGAAAGTAAAGTAATGAAGAAGCCAGCAGCGGCGCTTACGGATGAAACGGAAGTTGTACACGAGGAGTACGGGATAGGCGATCGTGTGCGATTATTGGAGCATGATGAACCTGCGATCGTATACAAAGGCCGAGATAGCTTCAACCATATGACAGTTTTATTTGAAGGGCAGCTCATAGAGGTGCATGCCAAGCGGGTATCCTTAGAACTACGAGCTAGCGAGTTGTATCCTACGGGATATGATCTGAATACGCTGTTCACCAGTTATAAAGACCGCAAGTTTCAGCACGATATGGAGCGTGGCTCGAAGAAGGCGTTGCGGCAAGTGCAGAAGGAAATGCGGAAGCAACGGGAGTGACGCACCACGAGCGAACGCTCCTCGTCTCAATAAGACGAGGGGCGTTTTTGCATTTTCAAAAATACAGCCCGATCAACTCCTTAAGTTTTCCAAATTAATGATTTCAGATCCATAAGAATGGCTTAATGGTATGACGTGCCTGTTTTACAATTGCTAATTCTTCCGCAAGAATTTGAATGCCTCTCTCAATATCCTGTTCATCTGTTCGCATAATACTCATGCGTAACAAGTTCATCTTGGGGAAGGAAGACAGGTATTGTGGATCCGCGGGTAGCACATCAACCCCTCTTGTGTGTAGTGCCTTAACCAATTCCTCGGTATTAATGTCATGGAGGTTAATCGCTGAGAATAGGCCTCCACTCGATGGAACGGAATATAAGAATTCCGCAGGCAATAGCTGGCTTGAGACTGCTTTCAATGTGTTGATACGTTGATTATACAAGGCTCGCATTTGCTTCGCGTGATGATCATACATGCCTGATTGCAAAAAAATCTCTAGTACGCCTTGGGATAAAACTGAAGTGCTCAGATCCGCTGTTCGTTTATGTTGCTGAAGAGTGGGGACAATGTTATGCGGCACTGTCGCTGCTGCAAGTCGTAGTCCAGGCAGCATGACTTTAGAAAAGCTTCGAAGATAAATGACATGACTGGCGCCATTAAACGTCCAGATGGGGTCCGCTTTGTTGTTTGTATCAAAATCGGCCAAATAATCGTCTTCAACAATATAAACATCGTACCTTTGTGCGAGCTCCGCTATTCTTTGTTTTTCCTTTGGGGTGTAGGACGTACCTAACGGGTTATGGAAACGTGGGATGGTGTAGAAAAACTTGATCATGTTGCTTTGAAAATGTCGCTCCAGTGCGGCCCAGTCCAATCCGTCAGGTGTTCGTTCGATCCCAATGACCGTTTGATTCTGTGCCTTAAGTGCCTCCAACATCCCCCAGTAAGTAGGCTGCTCAACCAAGATGTTTGTCTTCCCATTAGGGAAAGGCATCCCAGCGAGGAGATAAAGAGCCTGCTGCGCTCCTGAAAATACAAAAAGCTGCTGCTCCGAAGAAAAGACCTGCTGCTTATGAAAGAGCTTCACCAGCTCCTGGCGTAAGGACAATAACCCTTGCGGATCGGGGTAAGCGAAAATGGAAGCTTCAAATAGTTCCATCGCTTTGTTCAAACATTGTCGAAAGTCCATTTGGGATATGGAGGAAGGGGCGGGTGCCGCCGATGTAAAATCGATTCGTTTGTTTTCGAGTAAGGGTAAAAGGGCTTCTTGAGCGACAACATAATACCCACTTTTAGGACGTGAATAGATCAGATTATCTTTTTCGAGATCTTGGTATGCACTGATTATGGTATTGAGACTACAGGCAAACGTTTGACTCTGTTCTCGAATCGAGGCTAATCGTTGGCCAGGTTTAACATGGCCATTAGCAATGTCCAAGCGGATGCGTTCGATCACCTTTTGTTTTTTGTTCGGCATAGCAACCCCCGTGTATAGAATCTGTATCCTTACAGATGTGATCTTTGAAGATATACACCTTCATCTGTAACTATTATAATGCAAACTATCATGCAAAAGTAAACGCGGGGTGGACAGATTGAACAAAACAAGAAGTGGTTGGATCAATGGATGTATAGGTGTTCTTTTTTTTAGTGGCTCCCTACCAGCTACACGATTGGCCGTTGCGGATTTTGATCCGTTGTTTCTCACGGTATGTCGCGCGGCAATCGCTGGAGTATTAGCTGGTGGATTGCTTCTTATTTTCAGGCAGCAACGACCTGTTCGAAGTGAAATCATTCCACTAGCCTTAGTAGCGCTTTGTGTTGTCGTGGGATTTCCGCTGCTGACAGGCGTAGCCCTTCAATATGTCACTTCCGTCCATGCAATTGTCTATATTGGTCTTTTACCACTCTCGACAGCTATCTTCGGGGTATTGCGCGGGGGAGAACGCCCTAAACCGATTTTTTGGGTATTATCCGCATTAGGGAGCTGCCTCGTAGCAGGGTTTGCTTTAGCAAATGGAGCTACATCTTCGCCAGTCGGTGATGGACTCATGCTGGCATCGATTATTGTATGCGGATACGGGTATGCGGAAGGTGCACGTCTCTCACGTAGACTTGGCGGATGGCAAGTGATCTCTTGGGCGCTTCTCATTTCGCTTCCCTTAATGCTGGTGCTCACGCTTTATTACTTGCCTGCGTCATGGGAAAGTATCAAGGTGTCATCCTATATAAGCCTTGCTTATGTCTCATTATTCAGCATGTTTATTGGCTTTGTGTTTTGGTATCGAGGTCTTGCTCAGGGAGGCATAGCAGCAGTTGGACAATTGCAACTCCTCCAGCCGTTTTTCGGCCTGATACTCTCGGGTCTTGTATTGGGCGAATCCATCGGCTGGCCTGTCTTTATTGTCAACATTGGCGTTGTCATGTGCGTGACGTTTGCCAAACGTTTTTCTTCCATATAAAGATGGATTACGCAGACTCGGCGAAAACGATATTGTTTGAAATTTTCCTGGAGAAAAACGTTACTTATATAAACAATAAATTGGAACTGTTATTTGTCATTAAGCTAGTTGACAGGAGAGTTTGAAGTTCATGTAGAATAATTTGTTTTAATAAAACCATTTTTGGATAATTATGATGGTGGAAAACGGAGTTGTTACAAATGTTTTTAGTAAATTCTCGTGCCATAATTGAAAGAATCGTAAACGGAAAATTAGAAATAGTAGTACAGACAAGGGATAAAGCAGGAGAAGCGAAAAAAATTGAGCTTCCTGGTGGCAGAATTGAGCAATATGAATCATTAACACAAGCTCTAATAAGGGAAGTTAAGGAAGAGACTGGACTGGATGTAGTTGAAATTGAAGGTGAGGATACACGGGTTTATACAACAGGTGTCGACCCAGATTTCCAAGTGGAATGTATTAGACCGTTTGGAGCTTATCAAACAATAAAAGGTCCTTTCGATTCAGTTGGAGTTTATTTCCGTTGCAAGGTGCAAGGAGAGTTAGTATCTTCAGGTGATGATACTAAGAACCCAAGATGGATTTCAGTAGACGAATTACGAAGTATGATGGTTGAGAATCCTTTGGAATTTTCGCATGTAGACAGAGCAGGGATAATGTTTTACTTAAAATTACTTGAGCTGAAGGTTTGATTGTAAATCTTGTTACGGAGTTAAAACTACAACTCTTGACAAGCCAGGTTGGCAAATACTAGACCGATTGAGGAGAAAGCATGCATGAAGGATTATAAGTTATATATGCTTTTCCTTCCCGAAAAGATATATTCGATCGAATTTATTAAACAAAATGGAGTATTAGAAGGTACGCTAGCTATATCTGAAGTAGTCAGAGAGGTAACAGAGATAATTACTTCAGTACCTAATATATCAAATAGTTCACATCCATTCACAGCCGTACAAGAAGACGAACAAATAACTATTACTTTTGTAGGATATCAGTCTAATTATTTAAATTGGACTGATTGGATGGAAGGAACTATTTGGTCTGGTCATATTTCTAGCAAAAATTTAATATTAACAGATAAGGATGAATTTCAATATGAGTTTACATCAGGCGAGCTAGAGGAATTTCACAATCGATTAAACGAGTTATACGATCTTATTGGCTGATTTCAACCACCTTGCGACTAACTATCGTATCGTGGTTTCTTTTTGTCCGCCGTTGTATCGCAATAACACATAATGATTTGAAGAGATTGAGCAATTCGAACGAATGCGCTTTTTTCTTGTAGACGTGATAATAGTTGCCTTTACTGTAGCAGGAGATTGTGAACAGCTCCACAATGTTAATATCACAAAAGAAGATACTCTCCTCTCGTGAATTGTGTTAAAATAACCCGATAATACTGCATATCACTGAGGTGGTTCGGATGCTCTTGCGTGGGAAGTCCAGTACAAACCATGTGTTCAAACGTTTTATGATTTCTTTCTTATTCATGTTGATCATCCCGATCGTGCTGTCGAGCTTTACCTACTATGAAGCGGTTCAAATCGTAGAGACGCAGTCCCGCGAAGCCAAGCTGAATGTGCTGGAACAAGCACGGGATTTGCTCGACAAACAGTGGAGGGATATGGACGAAGCGGCGATTAAACTGTCCTATGATTCACGCTTGATGGGGCTGTTTTATTTGCACAAGCCGCTTGGCAACTCTCCGGAGCTCTTTGACATTTGGAATTATTATAAAGATTTTCATTCGTCGGCCATAACTGGAAGCGCATTCACGAATACCTTCTTCGTGGTGCTGAAAAATAGCGACCTTGTGTTCTCCAAAGTCCAGATGACCGACTCGTCAAAGACATTTTATGAAGACGAGTTTCATTATCAAGGTATGTCGTACGAGGAGTGGCATTCATTGTTGTTCGATAAGCCGCACTTGCGCGACATGCTCCCTTCGCGGAACGTATGGGTGAGCGGGAAAGAGACATCAGGCATTACCTACATGACATCCCTACCGCTTGGCACGAACCAGGAGATCCAAGCTGTGGTCGTATTCGCGATGGAGGACAAGGATATTATGAAGCTTGTCGGAATCGACGAAACAGAAGGAGCAGTTGAGACGGAAGGTCAGACGTTTGCCATTTTGAATGACAAGGGTGAAGTCGTAACCGCAAGTGCGGACATTCCAATTCCGGCGAAAATCCGCAGTGCGACCGAGCAGCACGGCTATATGCATGCGGCAATAGAGGGAGAAGATCACCTCTTCGTCTACACGCGTTCGGCTTACAACAACTTGACCTACGTCGTTTCCTTGCCGATTGAACAAGTGATGGGCAAGGTCAATTACATCCGCACGATTGCTCTGTCTGTTGCTGCAGCTACGCTCGTCGTTGGCACGATCATTTCTTTGTGGATGGCCAATCGGCACTCCAAGCCGTGGAAAGATATTGTCAAAGTCCTCAAAGCGTTTTGGGGCAACGACCCGCTCGGCAGCAAGTCGGAGCCGTCCGAACGCCCGAATGAGGTCGATTATTTACAGACGAGCATTACCCGGCTAATCGATAACAATCAGTCGCTTCAGCAAATGCTGCAGCGACAGGCAGAGACGCTCAAAAACGTGTTCATCGAGCGTCTGTTCAAAGGTGAGTTTGAAGACCGTGCGCAAATGCATGCGATGTTGGTTCATGCAGGTCTCGAGATGCACGGGAGAGGCTTTGTCATTGCGGTACTCCATATCTACAAGCATAACGAAGTGCTTGGTGCAGAGAGTCTAGAAGAATTGAATATCCTCCGGGCTGTGATAGAGGGAACCATTCGTGATCACCTCCAGGAGAGAGGCTACATTCACACGATGCATGAGAATGAACTCGCGATTTTGATTCGATCGGATGCGATGGAAAAGAAGGCGTTTGTTAGCGAATTAGACGACCTGTTCCTCCAAATTAACCAGGACATTAAGGAACGGTATGTCATCGTCCCTATGATTGGCGTCGGCAGCATCTATGAAGATCTGCTCGATGTGCACTATTCATACCAGGAAGCGAAGCTGGCCGTCACGGACAGCCATGCGGCAGACAGCGGAAAGTCAGCGATTGGATGGTATGCCCGGATGGCCAAAGAGCAGACCGGTTATTATTACCCGACAGAAGTGGAGATCCGCCTCATGAATGTCATTAAGGCGGGGAACGCCACGGAGCTCACGCATATTTTGCAGCATCTGTATAACGAGAACTTCTTGATCCGGACGTTGTCTGCCGGCATGAAGCAGCATCTGTTCAGCGAGCTACAGGCGACGGAGCTTAAGCTAAAGGAGGAGATTGGACATCAAGTCGTTCTCCTGGAGGAAACTGACGCTGATTTCACGCTGGACATCTCCGGCGCCGAGCCGGGCCTGCGAGACATCTTTCTTCAATTCCATCACCTTTGCAGCTCGAACGAGAGAAACAAGAAGAGCCGAAACACGCATCTCCAGGACAACATCGTGGCGTATATCAACGATCATTTTCAAGATCCGAACATCAGCTTATACGCGATTGCTTCTCATTTTAATTTATCTGAATCATACTTGTCGCAGTTTTTCAAAGAGCAATCCGGGGAAACGTTCAGTTCGTATCTGGAACAGCTCCGCATTTCACTTGCCTGCCGATTGATTGCACAAGGTTCGTTGTCGATTGACAATATCGCGGTGCAGGCAGGTTACAACAGCACGCATTCGTTCCGCCGAGCGTTCAAAAGGACGATGGGCGTGTCCCCATCGTCCTATAAGGACATGCAAGCTTAACCGTTATTCGCTTTGTTGTAAGCGTCCGTCCGCAGCTTCATGACTTCCGGCAGGCCGGCCTTGTTCGCGGCATCCATGAATTTTTTCCAATCCCCATCGTTGGACGGGTCGAGCGCTCCCATAATGAATTTCAGCCAGTACTCGTCGCGCACGCCGTTCAATGTCGTTTCAAGCCCAACCAGTTTCTTGCGATCGGCGTCGCTTAATTGCAGGATCGGCTCGATAGGTCCGTAGTATTTAGGCTTGGCCGGGATAACCGTGCTCATCTCCAGCTTCGCTTTGTTGAAGGTTTGGTCAAAAGTTTTGTAAGGTGTAATGAAGCCGCCTAATCCGATCACCCCGACATTGATGCCGTAGTTCGCCAGCTTGTCTCCCTGCACTTGAATTGGCGTGCTCATTGTCGGTAGGAACGCAGGAACGCCGTCCTTCTTCTCGTACGTAACGCCTTCCTTGCCATACGTGTACCAGAGCTGGCCTTCATCCGAGACGGCCCAGTTCAAGTAATCAAGCAGGCGGTCGACCTTCTCCTGGCTTGTGCCTTTCTTGATCGCCGGTCCCCAGAACGAATAGTACGATTCTTTCTTGTAAATCGTCTTGTTCGGGTCGTTGGACGGATGGTCGTAATTGTCGACCCACGCCCATTTGGCGTCGGGAGCGGCAGCTTTTTGCTGTCCGTCCATAAAGGAAGGATCGTTGATCGTTTGCGCAATGACGTGATTGCCTTGCGCGATCAGCTTGTTGGTCTGGTCGGCTGTGGCTGTGGCGAAATCTTTCATGAGCAAGCCGTTTTTATACATTTTGTTCAGGAATACAAGAATATTGCGGCTTTGGTCGCTAGCAAGCGGGTAAGCATAGAACTGTTTGGTGGCCGGGTCCACGTAGGAGTTCCAAGTGAGCAGCAGGTCGGGAAATCCGAACATTTGGAAGAACGTACTGACGGCCCACAGCGGCGACGACGAGTTTCCTGGCACCACGAACGGAATAAGGCCTGTTTTGTCCTTGATCGTTTTAAGCGTGTCAATCATTTCATCCGGCGTTTTCGGGAATTTCAAACTATATTTGTCAAAAAGATCCTTGCGATATTGCCATGCCGTCTGTACCGGTATCGTCCGCTTATTCGGTAAGAAGTACAGTTTGCCATCGGAGAAGCGCGTCGACTTGAGCACAGTATCCCATTCTTCGTCACTCCAAATTTTCAGGTAATTCGGCAATTTTTGCTTGATTTCATCCAATTCAAACGGGCGCAAGTAGCCCGCTGACATCCATTCGATCGATTTCCATTGATCGCGGGAGTAGGGGACGAACTCCGGGCCGTCTCCCGTGGAGAACAGCAAGGTTGTCTTGGTCGCCCAGTCGTTGCGGCTGTAGTCCTCTGTCTTGAATACAAGGTTAAATTTCTCTTTCAACATTTTCGCTTCCAAAGTATCCTTAACCGTCGAGGCATCCAATATCGCTCTAGACACGGTAATCGTCAGTTCCTTATCGTATTTGCCAGTGGATGCGGAAGATGCTGCAGTTGGCGAGGCGGACGGTGCGTCGCTGCTCTTGGTGCAGCCGACGACAAGTGTGAGAGGCAGGATGATGGCTACCACGAGTGTAAACGGTTTTTTTAACATGTGAAATTCCCCCTTGGTTTCGTATTCTTCGCAAAATCAACCTTTTAACGAACCAATCATGACGCCCTTGACAAAATATTTCTGAATAAATGGATATAGAATCATCATCGGGCCGATGGACACGAACAATGTGGCGTATTTGATCGACGTTACGTCAGTAGAAGCCATCTCGCTGGCCGATGCTTCGCCTGCCTTAATGGATTGCATGAGCAACTCCGAGCGGATGATGATCTGTCGCAAAACCATCTGCAGCGGGTATTTATCTGTATCTTTCAAGTATAGCAGCGAGGAGAACCAGGCGTTCCAATAGTTCACGGCGTAGAAGAGACCAATGGTAACCATCGCCGCCATCGATAAAGGTAGTGTAATCCGTATGAAAATGACAAGATCGTTGGCCCCGTCCAAGTAAGCGGATTCATTTAATTCTTCAGGAATCGCTTGGAAGTAAGACCGCATGATGATTAGATAATACGTGGATACGGCCGTAGGCAGGATAATGGCCCAGAGTGTGTTATACATTCCCAAGTTTTTCACGAGTATAAAGTTGGTAATCATGCCGCCATTAAAATACATTGTAATGAGTATGAACACCATGTAGAAGCGGCGCAGCGTCAGCTTTTTCCGCGAAATGGCGTAAGCAAGCGAGGTCGTGAGCAGCATGCTGATCGCTGTACCGAGCGTCGTATAGACGACCGAATTCAGGAAAGAGAGAGGAACAGTTTTGGCTTCCCAGATGAGACGATATGCTTTTAGTGTAACATCCACCGGGAAAATCGTCACTTTGCCAAGGTTGTAAGCGGTCGGACTGCTGAGCGATGCGGACAAGACATAGAGCACCGGGTAAATGGTCACGATCAGGATCACAATCATGACGACATGCACGACAATGTCCAACATTTTGGACGATAACGAATGATCTCGAATCATAGAATCACCTCCTTCGGTTTAGAATAAGCTGTTGTCGGTCGTCTTCTTCACGAACCAGTTGGCGCTTAGCAGTAGAAAAATGTTAATCACGGAGTTGAAAAATCCAACCGCCGTGGCGAAGCTGTATTCGCCGAACTCGAGGCCTCGACGGTATACGAACGTGCTGATCACATCCGATACTTCGTAGGTGACGGGGGACTGCATGAGCAGGACCTTGTCCGCGCCGAGCGACATCATTTTGCCGATCTGGAGCAGCAGCATGATCATGATCGTAGGCTGGATCGCTGGCAAGGTAATGTGCCAGATCATTTTCACGCGACTTGCCCCGTCCAGCGAGGCGGACTCATACATATCCGGGTTGACGTTCGTCAAGGCGGCGAGGTAGATGATCGCGCCCCACCCGAGCGTCGTCCAAATATCGGACAGAATGTACAACGGCCGGAACCATTCCGACACACCCATGAAATTGATCGGTTCCATATGGAACACTTTGACGAGCAGCATATTGAACGGGCCGTCCTGGGGCGAGAGGAACATGAACAGCATCCCGACGATCGCCGGCAGCGAAATGAAATGCGGCAAATAGCTCACCGTCTGCACGAATCGCTTATAGAAGCGGCTTCGGATCTCGTTCAGGAAGATGGCGAACAGGATCTGCAACGGGAAAACGAACAATAATTCGAGAAAGCTGAGCAGCAACGTATTGCGGATGACCCGCCAAAAGTACATATGCTGGAAAAACGCTTTGAATTGATCGAAACCTACCCAAGTACTGCCCCATACCCCTTTCATCGGCTGAAAATCTTGAAACGCGATCAAGATGCCATACATCGGAACATAATTGAAAATCAGATAATACAGAACCCCCGGCAAAGCCAATAAATGAAGATATTTCGAGCGCGCCCACCCTTTCTTGAACGCAGATGCCCAGTTGCTCCGTCTTTTCACCGGATCTTTAACAAGGGGCGCAACATGATTCACTTGCTTCAACTCCTTTCATTTTGCATGATGATAAGCTTATTGTACGGGAGGCCGCCATGCCGTTTCGGATTATGGCAGCGTTTCCATCAGCGCTTACCGTCATATTACGAAGCTCCCTACAAGTGCACAAGGTACATCTCATAAGAGGGGTACTTTTGATTAGATTACGTAAGGGAATCTCTCTTTTTCTAAAAAATTGTACGGTGCCCGCAGCAGATGGAAGTGGTTCGTACGGGTGAACAGGGGTATGATCGACAGGAAGGGGGCAGAAGCTCACCACAGAAAGAAAGCGATTACAACATGGCTCCTGCTGATGAAAAGGAGGTGGTTGGATGGAACTCGGGAGAGAAGAATGAGTTGAGCTTCAGATTGGCTTAAAAATAAGAGGAGGAACAAGATGAGGAAGAAGACGATTTCTTTACTGCTTACACTCCTGTTTACGATGCATCTGTTGCCCGCTTTACCGGTACGAGCTTCGTCGAGTGGCATCAGCAATCTTACGCAAAACGACCTGTGGTATGATCCAGTTACCTACGCTGTATATGACGACTTGCAAACTGGAAAGCCCATGTACGTCAACGATCCCTCTACGACTTTTTCCAACATCGGTCCCTATGCCGGCTTGTCGTTTATCCAAACGAGTGGGGGAACGGACCATAAGAACGAACCGACCAATCCTTTCCTCACTTTCGAGATTGACGAGGATGCGACGATTTATGTGGCCATGCACGCTAGTAACGCTTCAACGGATCCGTTCAACGCCGATTACTGGCTAACTCCACAATACGGTTGGACGTTTACGGGGAATACGATGGAAACCCAAATCAAGGATGTGGACGGTAACGTAACGGAGACGAACATCTATCGCGTCTATTCGCGCACCTACAAGGCCGGAACTGTCGCCCTCGGTGGGAACCAAGCCACGGGGCATATCGGATTCGGCCGGATGTATTCGGTCCTCGTCGGTCCTGCCGTCGGTACACCGCTGGATCCCCCTCCGCTGCCGCCAAGCGTAGTCCCCGGCACGATTCCCGCTTTCCCCGGAGCTGAAGGCGGCGGTAAATTCGCAACAGGCGGGCGCGGAACAGACGTGTACTACGTCACGAATTTAAACGATTCCGGACCCGGCTCGTTCCGCGATGCGGTCAGCGAGAGCAACAGGACGATTCTGTTCAAGGTGTCCGGGACGATCGAGCTGGAATCGATGCTGTACGTAACGGCCTCCAATTTAACAATTGCCGGGCAAAGCGCGCCTGGGGACGGCATTACCTTCAAGAAGCATACCGTTGTGTTCCAAGGTGATAATCTGATAGTGCGCTATATTCGCTTCCGTACAGGAGACGGAGCAGGCGTCGATATGGACGGCACCACAGGTCGTCATCGCGCGCAGCTCATCTTCGACCATATTTCGGCAAGTTGGGGAAGCGATGAGTCGTTTTCTTTTTATCAGAATGTTGACTTCACACTGCAATACAGTACGATTGGCCCAACAATCGTGAAATCGAACGTGGAAGGTAAAGGGTTTCACGGTTATGGAGGCATTTGGGGCGGTGACAATGCCACCTTTTACTACAATTTGCTCGCCCACAACGACAGCCGCAATCCACGGTTTTCGGGCAAATCGATGGACGTGCGCAACAATGTGATTTACGACTGGGGCTACAAGAGCATGTACGGCCAGAACGATCGGGGCAACATGGTCAACAATTACTACAAGGCCGGGATCAGCACCTTGATTGAAGACCGGATGGCAGAGACAGATGTGGTGGATGCGAGTCCACCGTATAGCTCCAATATCGCGCTCACCGGCAACAAGAGTGTTCGTCGGGACGGCAGTTTGTCCGCCAGCAGCCACCCGAACAATTTCAATGGCATCTACAAAAACCCGCAGATGTTCGTCAGCACGCCGTTCGCGATGCCGAATCCGTCACCGCAGGACAGTCCTGACGTCGCTTACGAGAAGGTGCTGAATTACGCCGGAGCCAGCCTCAAGCGGGATGAAGTCGACCGCACTCTCGTGAACGACGTTATCAACGGGACAGGGAGCGTCATCTACACGAAGACTAACGTAACGGCTGAGGAGCAAGCTACCCTGGATGGCAAGCATGCGACGAAAGTCACGCTGCAATGGCCGGTGCTGCAAACGACCGAAGTGCCTGCAGACACGGACGGCGACGGGATGCCGGATGTGTGGGAGCTGGAGCACGGTTTGAATCCGAACAGCGCTCTCGATGGGAAAGCCGATTTTACCGGCGACGGGTATACGAATTTGGAGAAATACCTGAACGAATTGACGATAGGCACTTTCCCGGAAGGCGTCGTTCCGACAGTGCCGAAGGCTGTTGTTAGCGGGGCTCCTAGCGATTTGCAGGCTCAGGCGTTGGACCGGGATTCGATTCGACTGGCGTGGACACCCGTGGCTGGTGCAGCCGGGTATCACGTCTACCGGGCAGCTGGCGTCAACGGTGCGTACACGAAGCTGACGACAACGGCGCAGACGGCTCCGGCATTCATTAACAACGGATTGACTGCCGAAACCGAATATGCGTACAAAGTGACGGCTGTTACATCTAGCGGAGAATCCGCTTTATCGCTGCATGCAGCCGCCACGACGAAAGCGCCGCTTCAGCCGATCACCGTCGATTTCAACGACGGAACGAACGGATCGCCTTATTACGCGCCGGCCGAATGGCCGACGGCGTGGACAGTATCGCCTACGCCTAGCCCGTCCGACAAGAGCCTCAGCGTTGAGCCTAATGCAATCGGGACGTTCACGTACGATTTCACATCGACCGGCACGACCTCGCATCTCGAGTTCGATTACATGCGGGAGGCGAACTCTGATCTGGATAAGCTCTTGTTCTATACAGGGACGAACTTCCTGGAGACGGTGTCCGATTCCGTCTATGGATTGCGCTATCGACTAGGGACGACGTCCGAGTACCGCAATCTGATTCCAGGCTTCCAATTGAACAACTGGTATACGGTGGCGATCGATTTGGATTTCTCGACGAATACCGTAACGTTCCGCACGGGGCAAAAGGGCGAACCGCTGACAGTACGGGCACAGGAATCATATACGGGAGCAAGCTCCAAAATCAGCGCCATCCGCGTCTACAACCAGCGCTCGAGCGGTAACGTGTACTTCGACAACGTGACATCCTGGAACGGGCCGGCTGAACCGTCCGGTATCATCGGCACAGCGAGAAGGAATGAAGTCGCGCTCAGTTGGAATGCGGTAAGCGGAGCTGACGCTTACGCGATCTACCGGGCAGAGAGCCTGGACGGACCGTACAGGAAGCTGGATGTCGGAGCGATCACGGACACATCTTACCGGAATAAGGGTCTGCTTTCAGACACGACGTATTACTACAAGATCACTGCAATCAATGCGGAGGGTGAATCGCCGTCATCGACTCCTGTACAAGTGACCGTCGGCGGACAGTCCTCGGATCTGGTCGTTGATTTTAACGACGGCACGGTAGGGCAGCCGTATTCTGCCTATCCTACGGCATGGCCGGCATCATGGCTGATCGCAGCGGTGCCGAGCAGTGCGAACCGCAGCTTGAGCGTCCCGAACGGAGCAGCAGGCAACTTCGTCTACGACTTCATGGCCGAGGGACCGACCGCGCATTTCAGCTTCGACTATATGCGCGAAGCGAATTACAATGGAGACAAGATTCTACTTTATACCGGCTCGAACTTCTTGGAGATTCAGACGGATGCAGCGAACGGTCTGAAATACCGGCTAGGCACGAGCAGTACTTATCGCAATCTGATTCCAAGTTTTCAATTGAACACTTGGTATACGGTGACGATCGATTTGGATTTCTCGACGAATACCGTAACGTTCCGCACGGGGTCACAGAACGGCACGCTGACGCAGCAAGCCCAAGAATCGTATACGGCTGCGAGTCCCAAGATTAGCGCCTTCCGTGTCTACAATCAGCGGTCGGCGGGCAATGTGTATTTTGATAATTTCAATGTGACTAGAAATTAAATCGTTAAAGCTCCCGCACCGCATTCAGCGGTGCGGGGTATTAAAATGGAAGGAAGAGGATGTTGCTTTAATTCCGCAGATAGCTTCGCCGTATGAGCAACAGTGGAGGCCTGCTGGTTCATAAGTCCACGCATCTTTTCGATTTGGTGATCAGTTACAACTTTAAACAATGTTAATCAACCATGGGAAATATTAAGGGAGGCTATTCGAAATGGAAGTAATCGTGCTTAATACTTCAGATGAATTGGGCAAAACGGCAGCTATACATGCAGCGGAAGTACTGCGTACGGCGATCCAAGAGCGCGGCATAGCCCGGCTTACGCTGTCCACGGGAGCGTCGCAGCTCGATTTTTTCAAATATTTTGTGGAAGCGGATTTGGATTGGGGGAAGGTCGAGATGTTTCACTTGGATGAATACGTCGATTTGCCGGAGACGCATCCAGCTAGCTTCCGCAAATATTTGAAGGAGCGGTTCCTGGCCCATGTCGCTGTCGAGCGCTATGCATTGGTGAACGGTGAGGGCGATATTCGCCGCAACATCGAGGAATTGAACGCGCGCTTGAATGAAGCGCCGGTCGACCTAGCCTTAATTGGCATCGGGGAAAATGCGCACGTCGCCTTTAACGATCCACCGGCCGATTTCGATACCGAGGAGCCGTATCTAGTCGTCAATCTTGCCGAATCTTGCAAACAGCAGCAGGTGGGAGAGGGATGGTTCCTTTCGAAGGAAGATGTGCCGAAGCAGGCCATTACGATGAGCATCCGGCAAATTTTGAAAAGCGCCGTCATTATCTCTTGCGTACCGCATCGGGTAAAAGCGAACGCGATTAAGCTTACGCTGGAAAATGAGTTGACGAATGATATTCCTTCCACAATTTTGAAAACCCATCCGCAGTGGACGCTTTATCTCGATCGGGAATCTGCCTCGGCGGTGGACGCCGGACTGTTAAATCACGTATAAAAGTTTGGACCAACGTGGGAAGGTGAGCCTAATGATATATAAAATAGCGGTCATAGGAGCCGGGCATAATGCAGAAGGGCATTTGAAGGCGATGCGTGAGCTGCAGGAGCAATTGAAGCCTGTCGCGGTAGCGGACATCCGGCTCGATCGGGCGGAACTGCTATCCGAAGCGGCTGGCATTACGGCGTATACGGATTACCGCGAGATGGTGATGAGGGAGAAGCCGGATATCGTCGTCATTACGCTGCCGCATCATTTGCATAAGGAAGCAGCGGTCTTTTGCGGCGAGGCGGGTTGTCACGTGCTGCTTGAGAAGCCAATGGCGCTAAATGTGCAGGAATGCAGCGAAATCATGGATGCCGTGCGGCGCAGCAACGTTCGACTAATGGTCGGCCATACCCAGCATTTCCTCGCGGAGAACTTGCTGGCGAAAAAACTTATTATAGACGAAAGCGAGCAACTAGGGCAGCTTGTCATGATGAATGACACGCGTCACACCACATACTACACAGCGGAGCGTCCTGCTTGGTTTCTCGATAAGCAGCGTTCGGGAGGAGGTATCCTGTTTAATCTGGGCTCCCATTCGGTTGATCGGATCATGTGGTTCGGAAATGCCCCCATCGTAAAGGTCCGATCTTCGATCAGCCATTACGGATCAGTAGGCGACGTAGAGGGCAGCGGAGTGATTTTTCTTGAGAATGAGGGTGGCGTTCCTTCAACTATTGTACAGTCGGGTTACGGCGGCGTGCCGAGGAACGAGCTTGAGCTTGTTTTTACGAAAGGGATGGTGAAAGTTGTTCCAGGCCAAGGTGTGTGGATCAGCCGCAAGGGTGTGTATGAACAAGTCCCCGTACAGTGTGTAGAGCCCCCTTTCGTCCTGCAATTTCGTGAGTTGCTCGCAAGTATCGAAGAGGGGCGCGAACCCCAATGCTCGATGGAATATTCAAGAGATGTCATTGCCGTACTGGAAGGCATATACCGCTCTCATGAGCTGAAATCGGAGATAGCACTGCCTTTAGGGGAGTGTAGTATAAAAGAAATCGATTATTACAACTAAAGAAACATGCGATTCTCCATGAGCAAGCGCGTAACGATTCACGCTATCGCTCAATAGCACGATTATATTTGAAAATCAGGTGAAAGGCTTCATTCTGTTGTCGATCTCGTTCAACCGTGCATTTTTGGCTAAGCTAATAAGGTTGGGACTTAACGTTATCGCGATCGATCTACCGGCCGTTTTTGCCTGCAACGAATTGACCGCTTTTAATGCTATGAATGAACTTACTGACCGCGGTGTGAAAATACCTGAGTAAATTGATGGAACTAATGAGAAGCGGGCAAATGGAGATCGATATTGTCTTGCAGCCCAAATTGCTCGAACGCAGCACCATGGCAGATTTTAAGGGAGGTGCATAGACATTGAAATGGAAAGGGCGACTTGCGGATACGGGAACGTATGTTGAAATTACAGCAGAGGATAGCCTTATTCGGTCTGTGAGAGAAATTGACGAGCAGGAGCAGACGGTTCCGTGGATATCTCCCGGTTGGATCGATTTGCAAGTGAATGGTTTCGACGGGTTTGACTTCAATGGGGAAGTGACAACTACGGAGGACGTTGTCGGTATAACGAACGCTATGTTAGCAAAGGGAGTGACAACCTACCTGCCGACCGTGATAACCGGCAGCTCCGGGCGCATCACGCAAGCATTAACCGCCATAGCCGAAGCCTGCGATTCATCGGAAAAGGTGGGAGGCTGCGTCCCCGGTATCCATCTCGAAGGCCCCTATTTGTCCGAAGAAGACGGTCCGCGTGGGGCCCATGACAAGGCGTATATCCGTAATCCCGATTGGACGGAATTTGCTGAATGGCAGTCAGCTTCGGGTAATCGGATCCGTCTCGTAACAATTGCACCTGAACGAGAAGGCGCGATACCATTTATCAGCAAATTGGCCGAATCAGGCGTAGTTGTTAGCTTAGGGCATACGAAGGCGACGACGGAGCAGATTGAAGCAGCTGTCAAAGCAGGTGCAGTACTCTCCACGCATTTGGGGAATGGCTCACATCCTACGCTGCCACGTCATCCTAACTACATTTGGGACCAATTGGCAAACGATGGTTTGTGGGCGACTTTCATACCGGATGGGCATCATCTTGCCCCTAACGTATTAAAGACTATGTTTCGAGCTAAACACGACAAAGCGATCTTCGTCAGCGACTGTGTGAAATTTGGCGGCATGCCTGCAGGACGCTACAAGAGCAACATCGGCTCGCAAGTCGAGCTGCATCCGAATGGCAGACTGACGACGGCGGAGAATCCCTATATTTTGGCCGGTTCGGCACAATCTCTTGACTGGGGAATTGCGGCAGCGATTCAACTGGCGGGTATCAGCCTTAAAGAGGCAATCGAAGCGTCAACTATCCGCCCCGCGACCGTAATGGGATTTAGCAGGTTGGGCAGGTTGGCCGAAGGGATGACCGCTAACCTGACATTGTTCGATTACCCAGATTCCGGCAGAAAGCTGCATGTTCGAGAAACAGTGCTGAATGGAAAGACATATCATCGTTCGGAATGAAGAAGGATAAGTTCATTTAAATGAGGGTGTCCCATAAGCCATGAAAATGGCAAGGGGCACCTTCTTTTCAGTTTTGTAAAACAAAAAGAACCCGTTCTTGGGTAAAATGGAAGCACGACCCACCATTTACGATAAGAGCGGTTTCTTTGTACATTCAATATACGATGTATCAACTTTGAAGTAGAAGTCACGGTCAATGGGACGAGCACATTCAGAGTTGATTCGTGTAATCCAGGTAAGGAATTAGTCTCACGCAAATTTACCCAACTGGCTGAAGTACATGAGGAAGGACTCCCATATACTGTTGTTGTTGGGGAAAGCGGATGTTCTAATATATTTTAAATATCACAAATATGACAAGTTTATTACGGGGGTAATTGCGGGGACAATTAGTAGCTAGGAGAAGGACGCTGCGATTTATTTTATTAGGTATCCTAGTATTGAATATCATCTGCTATTTATATGCACCGAACTTCGTTCCGCCTGCATTTGCAGCAATGATCATAATGATCATTGGTAATCGCTCTAATGATAACTATTGCAAATAGAATTGGAGCTCGAGTTCAAGGAGATGAAGGCGAATATTATGATAATCGCAAAGATCAATATCCTGAACTGTCAGAGCATCTGCGTATGGAGCCAGTAGTAAATATCTAACAATGAAATCAATATAAGACACGACTGGCAGTAGTTCCTTTATCATTAAAGTAATGGGTTAATTCGGGTAACCATCAAGCAAAACTAATTGGTAAACATGCGTTTGACAATACATAATAAGCTCGAACTCTTGGAAATCTAAAAATAAACTGGATGACCATGATAGGAGACAACCATAATGATCCAAAATAAAGAAATAGTCGAAAAGGAACATGATATCCGATTAACTTCTGGTGAACTCACCCCCCTTTGGACAGGTTATCTAAGCGATAGTATGGCAAATTGCGTGCTCAAATACTTCCTGAATAAAGTTGAAGACGCGGAAGTGAAACCAATCGTTGAGTATGCACTAGGATTGACAGAGGAACATATGGAATTTATAAATTCGCTATTTAAAAATGAAAAGTTTCCTATTCCTATTGCCTTTACTGATAACGATGTTAACATTAACGCCCCAAGACTATTTTCTGATGGTTTTATGCTACTTTATTTAAGAAATATGGGCATCGCTGGTACAACTACTTACTCCATGGCTTTAGCAAGCAGTTCTAGAAAAGATATACGCGCGTTCTTTAATCATAATCTGAAGACTGCAGCTGAGTTGCAAGAAAAAGCAATAACTACGCTGCAATCTAAAGGTTTAATTCCTAGAAGCCCATATATTCCGTATCCTGATTCTGTTGAGTTTGTACAAAAGGAAGGTTGGTTAAATGGATTATTAGGTGACCGTAGGCCCATTAATGGTGCAGAAATTGCTCAGTTATTTTTAAACATAATGACTAACTGCGTAGGTCAAGCATTGATGCTAGGTTTTTCTCAAGTAGCAAAGACAAAAGAAGTTGTCGAATATATTTTGCGCGGCAGAGATATATCTTCTAAGCACATTGAAGTATTCAGCTCTGTATTACGCGATGACAAATTGCCAGCACCTATGACTTTGGAGACAGATATTTCGAATTCTACGGAAGCCCCATTTTCTGAGAAGCTTATGCTGTACCATACAGTCTTACTTTCAACCTTAGGTTTAGGGAATTATGGAGCAGCTCTTGCAGCAAGCACAAGAAGGGATTTATCGGCTTTATACCTGCGGATTGCAGCAGAAACAGGAACATTTGCAGATGACGGTGCAGAACTCTTGATAAAGAATAAATGGATGGAAAAGATGCCTGGTGCGATAGAACGTAATGCTCTGTTATCCGTGTAAACCGTGATGCCAAATGGTTAGGGGACAGAAGTTGGAGAAGCTTTTGTGGAGCATTGCATTTCCTGGTTTTGGGCAACTATTGAATAGAAAGTATATTAAGGGTATCTTACTAATTACACTAGAAATAATAATCAACCTCCAATCTCATTTAAATAAAGTAATACAAAGTAGTTTTATGGGGGACATCGGAGGAGCAATTTCGGAGACGGATTATCAGTGGCTCATGTTTTACCCTTGCATTTACATGTTTGGAATTTGGGACGCTTACCGTGATGCGGATAATGAACAAAAACCATTTTCTTTTCTTCCCTTTGTATTTGCTGCTTTTTTTGCAACTACTGGCTTGATATTTTCCCCTTATTTATTAGGACCAGTGTGGCTAACATTAATCTTCTGTTTTGTTGGTGTAGGAGTTGGCATTTTTCTCAGAAAAATGGTGGTTGACCATTCCGCTAACTGGGAACAATAGTTCAAAATTAGAGATATTCCGAAAAATCGAGTAGATAGGAGCGGCTAGCCCCTGACCTCTCACACCACCGTACATGCGGGTCCGCATACGGCGGTTCCGAATGGTTAACAAAGTTCCAAATAACGTGAAAGTA